>DITR01000106.1:2056-8856 GCA_002422175.1 Alcaligenaceae bacterium UBA6179 | reverse complement strand
GCCATCGCCTCAGCCTCTTTTTGCTCGATAATTTCAAATTGATCGACCAAAGAGGCATCATAAATTTTGGGCAGATATGCGTCTGGCCATTTGCGAATACCGGGAATTTGCGAACCCTCAGCAGGTTGTGCACCAATAATTTGAATCGCTGGGTTACGCGATTTTAAGTATCGCGCCACGCCCGTGATGGTACCTGTTGTACCCATAGCGCTAACAAAATGGGTAATACGACCCTCTGTTTGTTGCCAAATTTCAGGGCCTGTTGTTTCAAAATGCGCCAAAGGGTTGTCGGGGTTTGAAAACTGGTCAAGCACTTTACCTTTGCCATG
The DNA here is from genome assembly GCA_002422175.1 of Alcaligenaceae bacterium UBA6179. Taxonomy (GTDB): domain Bacteria; phylum Pseudomonadota; class Gammaproteobacteria; order Burkholderiales; family Burkholderiaceae_B; genus Algicoccus. The sequence continues at coordinate 8,527 of DITR01000106.1, read as the reverse complement.
CGCTTCCATCTCAGTAGCCAAGTCGCGGGCATATTCAATACCGCCTTGACTTGCCGGTGTCAAAATTAATTCGGCACCGTAAGCGGTCATGGCGGCACGCCGTTCAACTGATAAGTTGTCAGGCATGATTAAAATCATGCGATAACCCCGCATGGCTGCGACCATGGCCAAAGCAATGCCCGTATTGCCACTGGTGGCTTCAATTAGCGTGTCACCTGGTTTAATTTCACCACGCGCTTCGGCGTTTCGAATCATGTACAACGCGGGCCGGTCTTTGACAGAGCCGGCTGGGTTATTACCCTCAAGCTTACCTAATAAGACATTACCTCGAGGCGCGCCCACATCGCAGGGTATGCGTTGAAAAACAACCATGGGGGTATTGCCAACAGTTTGCTCAAGGGTTTGAGGGTGCATGATCAATTAACCATATTTCGGGAGTTATGGGAGTCGGCTGGGCGTTTGACGACCTAGACGCTGGCACTGAATTGTTATGTGTTGAATTTGATTTTAACGCGCCTGATTTAAGTGTGTTGATACGCACAGGGTTTGAGGGGTGTTGATAGACTGACCTAGTGGTTGACTCAGCTGTTGGCCCAACAGTTAACCCTGCCGCTTTAAAACGCTCTATACGTTTGATACCCACACCACTGACTCGTTCGGCTAAATGTTCAAGTGATTCAAACGGGCCACGCGCCCTTTCATTTACGATACGTTGCGCCATTTTCGGCCCCACGCCTGCAATACCTTGCAAGGCATCAGCTGATGCCTGGTTAAGATCTAGCGCCCAAGCTTGCGATATAAAAAACAAACCTGAGGCTAACAGCACTTGGCGAACGATTTGAAACGGTGATGTCATAGCAATTTAACCTCTATTAAAAGGGGTCAATATTGCCTAAAGGTTTGATTTAAAAAATCTAAAACGTCAGTGTTTAGCGATTCGTAGGAATACGTGGCCTAACTTTGAGCTAACCAATCGCGAACATAATGTGCCACCCCAGTTTGTACGTCTTTCATCGGCGCAGTAAAACCACTTCCGCGCAAGGCCGTGATATCGGCTTGGGTATAGCTTTGATACCGACCTTTAAGATCTTCCGGAAAAGGTATGTAACGTAAAAAACCTTGGCGAACCAATTCGGTTTGTGACAACGTTTTTTCTCCCATTGATTCGCGCAAAGTATTCACCACAGTCGCTGCGACATCATTGAATGGCTGGGCTAAACCTGTTCCGCAGTTAAAGATACCGCTCACTTTGGGGTGATCTAAAAAGTGCAAATTAACAGCAACGACATCACTGACAGCAATAAAGTCGCGCTTTTGCCCCCCGTTTTCGTAGCCATCCCAGCCTTCAAATAAGCGCACGTGACCTTCAGCCATAAATTGCTGCATATTATGAAATGCCACAGAGGCCATACGCCCTTTATGTTGTTCCTGAGGGCCATAAACATTAAAGTAGCGAAGACCCACAACTTGTGCCGTTAAGCTTGACATGCGGGCACGCAAGACTTGGTCAAACAGAAATTTAGAATAGCCGTAAACGTTTAACGGCCCTTCGTTTTCAAGTGACTCGGTATAAACCGGCCCAGCGCCGTAAACGGCAGCTGACGACGCATAAATAAATGGAATACGCTTAGCTTGGCACCACTCAAACAACTCAAGTGTGTAACGGTAGTTGTTGTTCATCATGAAACGACCATCACGCTCGGTCGTATCTGAGCAGGCGCCTTGGTGAAACACCGCGGTTACATCAGCTAAGCCACTTTGAGTGGGGCTTGTTGTGAGCCGTGAACGAAACTCATCTTTATCTTGATAGTCAGCTATTTTGCCATGAGCAAGATTGATAAATTTATCACCCTGCTGCAAGTCATCGACTGCCAAAATATTGTCAATACCTCTGGCATTTAGACCATTTACTAAGTTGGCACCGATAAAACCGGCTGCACCCGTAACGATAATCATATGAGTTCCTCTGCTGTAACAACTGATGTACCCAGTTTACCCACCACAATGCCACCGGCTCGATTCGCCCACTGCATGGCGTCAACCCAGTCTGCACCGGTGCCACGCATGACTGCAAGGGTAGCCAAAACAGTGTCACCGGCACCCGACACATCAAAGACCTCATGCGCCATGGCTTCAACGTGGTGACGATCAGTGGGGGTGAAGAGCGTCATACCCTGCTCTGAACGTGTGACGAGCAAAACTTCAAGTGAAAGCTTTTCACGCAAGGCTTGTGCCCGTGCAGTGAGCTCTTCTTCCGTTTTCCAAACCCCAACTGCTTGTTGCATTTCTAAACGATTCGGTGTCACCAAGCTTGCACCAAAGTAATGGGCATAGTCGTTCCCCTTAGGGTCAACCAAAATGGGTAACTTAAGGCCTCTGGCCTTTTCAATTAAATACTCAACGTGAGCCAAAGTACCTTTAGCGTAGTCAGAAAGCACTAATACATTGTGTTGACTAAGCAATTTATCAACATGCTGATGCATCACATCAATACATGCTTTGGAAGGGGGTTGTTCAAAGTCAACACGCAACAGCTGCTGCTGCCTGCCTAAAACACGCATTTTCAAGGTGGTGGGATGAACTGGGTCAGTCACTAAACTATCAGCCACACCCGCTTGCTCTAGCAACGCTCTGACGCTTGAGCCGGGCTCATCTTGACCAATCACACCCGCCAGGGTTGCTTGGGCACCTAATGCCACAATGTTACGCGCCACATTGGCAGCGCCACCTAACCGGTCTTCACGTCTCGCGACATGCACAACGGGCACTGGGGCTTCAGGCGAAATACGTTCAACTTCACCAAACCAATATCGGTCGAGCATGACATCGCCCACCACTAAAACTCGTACACCTTGAACGGCCTGTTTTGGAAAAGGTTTCATTAATTTTCTTCTAGACGACGGGGGCGATAGGTTTCCCACCCATGGCAGCCCGGACATTGCCAGTAATAACGCTTTGCTTGAAAACCACACACTTGGCAGGTATAACGGTCAAGGCGTTGCGAATGTTGCTTCATAACGCTGCGCAACAGCATTAAATCGTCTTTATTGAGTGCGCGACTATCGAGCGGTGCATTGGGGTCTGGTACAACTTGATCCGTTTGTGCGAGCTCGACTTCTATTAAGCTGTCAAGCCCTAATAATGAGGGATGTGCACGTAATGCATCGCGTGCAAAAAGCCATGCGGTTTCACTATCTTGTTGTGTTCGCAGCGTTTTAAAGATGACTTGAAACAGATCAAGCGAAGGGTATATTTGATAATGCATTGACAACGTTTGTATGGCGTTGCCTTGTAATCGCGTATCAACCGTAATGAGTTGCTGTGCCATCAAACCCGCGTATTCGGGTGCCTGATCTAATACAGCCAAGAGTTGCTCTCTTTGGGCTTGATCATCACCCTCTAGTGCGGCCAACGTTGCGCGGAGCATGAGCAAACGTGCCCGTGAAGCAGGGGTTGAAGCGTTGGGGTCATCTCGAACCACTTGATTTGCACCCTGAATGGCTTGACGCGCGGCAGGTAGATCATGGGGTTTTAATTCAAGCGCTTTTTGTGCAATTTCGCAGTAATAATGCACCCGCTGAGGCACAGACTCATCAACTTGTTGGCCCAATTGTTTAACAGCCTCAATTGCACGCACCCAGTCTCGCTCAGACTCGTAAATACGCACCAAAGCGCGTTTAGCTTGCACGGAATAGGCGGTTGACTCAAGCTCTAGGTAAGCGGTTTCGGCACGGTCAAGCATGCCCGCTTTAAGATAGTCTTGTGCTAACTCGTGCAATGCATGCTCACGTTTTATTTCAGGCAAGTCAGCCCGTAACAGTAAGCTTTGATGCACCCTAATAGCACGTTCTGTTTCGCCACGCCTACGAAAAAGGCTACCTAGGGCAAAGTGCAAATCAACCGTTTCAGGGTCGAGTTTGGCTACTTCTACAAAGGCATCAATAGCACGGTCAGGTTGCTCGTTGAGTAAAAAATTTAAGCCCTTAAAGTATGAGTCGGGCAGATGCCGTGTTTCAGACAGTATGTGACGAAAATCAAAACGCGCGGCTATCCACCCAAGGGCAAACAGCAACGGCATAAAGATTAACCACCAAGATTCGAAATCCATTCAAAGACTCTTAAAGTGGCGTCACAATGATGGGATCAGATACATTGTCACGACCCGACGTGGTGGTTTGAGGGGTCACAATAGCTTGAATGCGATCAAGCTCTCGGCGTGACCGATTTAATTCACGACGACGGCGCATAACGCTCGGTACTGTTAACAGCAAACCAAATAATGTGCCCAATACAAAGGTAACTAACATCACCACGATAAGTGGCACTTGCCCCATTGAAACGCCATCAAAGAACGTGACTTCGACGAGATTCATATTTTTGTAGGCAAAGAATAAAACTGCCAAAAATATGATGATACGCAATGCCCAAATAATGTATTTCATAGCCAACGCCCAAAATGCGTTAAAACCGTATTGTATAGCCCCTTGCGCCTAGATGACGATCTTGATGCCTCATGATGACTATCGTTGTTGATGACCATTAAACTTAGCTTTACCATTGCTGTTGTGATGACTTTAAACATCCTTTTTGACTAGGGCAACATGTATTTAATCGATAAATGGCTCGTCGCATTGGTATCACCTCTGGGCACCGCGTTGCTACTGGGGCTTTTAGCTTGCATACTGGGTTTGAGTCGACGCAATCGGGGGGCGCTACTTTTCGGGTTGGGGGCTTGGTGTTGGTTATTGATATGGTCATTACCTGTCGCCAGCGATGCGCTATACAACTGGGTCACACGTGACTACCCGGCTATATCAATCAGTGCTGTTGAGCCTGCTGATGCAATTGTTTTACTGGGTGGTGGCATAAGCCCACCAGACCGTCTCAACCCAGGGGCTGATTTAAATCAAGCGGCTGATCGTATGGTGCTGGCTGCCAAATTGTTTCATGCGGGCAAAGCACAAAAAATAGTGTTAACGGGTGGAAGTGAACCAACACAATTAACGTCTGAAGCGCAGGCCATGGCAGACATGCTTGGGTTGTTGGGGGTACCTAAATCAGCATTGATTTTAGAGGAATCAAGCCGCAATACCCGCGAGAACGCACTCATGACTTTTCGTGCACTGGATGCAGCAGGCGTCAAGCGCGTCATTTTGGTGACTTCAGCTTTACATATGCGCCGCGCTTTGGGTAACTTTACCAACGGCCAAATTGTTTTTACGCCTGTAGCAACTGATTTTGAGGCGCGTGCTAGACCTTCTTGGCGTCAATGGCTGCCAGACACGCAGGCACTAGATGTCAGCGCACGGGCATTTAAAGAAACAGCGGCATGGTTGCTTCAAAAATTTAAACAGTTGTTATGAGTGCCAACACGCGTCAATCATGAGATGTAAATAGTTATTTTTCACCAAACCACATGCGTTGAAAGACACCATCACGATCTATCAAAAGGTGTTTTAAACCGCCAGCAATATGGGCAATGATGACAGCACCTAAAGCCAAGGCCAACCAGCCGTGCAAATCAAACAATTGCTTTGCCAAGCCTTCATCTTGAGGCACAAACGGCATGGCAGGCAAGTGGTAGCCACCAATCGTAATTAAAGCGGGGTAAGCTGTCACGGCTGCCCAACCCATGAGTGGAACCACAATCATTAGGGTGTAGAGCAAAGTGTGAGCTTGGTGAGCGATAAACAAGAGTTTGGGCGAAACATGGCTAGGGTATGGTGGCACCCCATCACGACGACGCAAAATAATACGAAGTATTAATAAAAATATAATTGAAAAACCCAACGCTTTATGCCATGCATAAAGCAAGTTTGTCAGGTCATCCCACAAATTGGCCTCTGCACGATCTGCCATCACTAAACCCACAATGAGTAAAGCAATAATGATGATGGCCATGAGCCAATGCAACACGCGCCAACTGAGTGGGTATTTTGAAGTCGTTGACGACTGCAACGCTGTTTGTTGAGGGGGCGGGTTGACAGCTTGTTTGGTTTCAGAGTTCATGATGTGTTTGTCTTAAAAACAGAATTTTGACAAGCAAATCATATCGCTAATAGAGTGAAACATAACTATTTTTTTATTATTTATTGGTTGAAACAATATACCGGCAGTGACGTCTAACGGCGCATGATGTTTAGAAATGAGGATGATGACTCAAAGTTCGCTAACCATGTTGCAAGCTTATGCCACGTTTGAGCGGCAAACCATTGCGGGTCTACATGTGCAAATTGCCTGACAAACGGGGCAATGGCTGCATCGGTAAAGCCCCAGTTTGCCCCACTAAGATAGGGCTGATCGCGCAGGCGCTGGTCAAGTTCGTTTAGCACCCAGGCACCTTGCACCCGATGAATGCTTAAGGCTTGTTCGGCTGTTAAGTCATAACGAACGGGGTACTTATATCGGTCTAGGTGAACCTTAAAGGTTTTATCGTTTATAACGATAAGCGCCTCAGCATCGTTATTCAGC
>DITR01000106.1:1046-1961 GCA_002422175.1 Alcaligenaceae bacterium UBA6179 | reverse complement strand
GCAAGTCTGGCACGCATGGCATAGGGGCAGCGACGAAAAGAATACAAGACTGGGTTCATTTTTTAAAGCTCATCTTTAAAACCATTTTGAAAATCATACATGGCAGAGGCAGATCAGATGGCATAAACCCTTCATTATTTTTCGAGCAAGAAAGGCCCCGCCCCAAAGCAACAAATGATGACAGTTGATGGCAACAACATTGCGCTTTAAGGCATACGCGTCATCAGAGAAACTTTGTTGATGCCCGCGTTGCGAACAAAGGCAATCAACTCAGCCAAGTGCGCGTAACGGACATCTTGATCGCTCCAGATGCGCACGGCGAGGTTTGTGTCTTGACCCTGCGCTGGTCTGACTCGCACTAACAAGGCCAGCAGTTGATCGTCGTTTAAGAGTTGACCATCTTGAACCATACGTTCACCTAGGGCATTTAAAGTGATGTCAATTGTCTTAGGCTGCTCTTGAGACGCCACCGCCGCCGTTTTAGGTAAATTGACTTGAATCGATTGGGCCGCCATGGGAGCCGCCAATATGAACAACACCAAAAGCACTAAAACAACATCAATAAGCGGCACCATATTAATTTCTGACATGGTGCGACCAACGTTTGAAGTTTGGTTTTCAAATGAACCAAATGCCATGCTAGCCACCCACTCGTGATAAGTGCGATGAAATAGGCTTTACGTTTTGATGGGTCACTGTTTGACCCGTTGTGAGAAATACAAATAACTCATGGGCAAAACCATCAAGCTTAGCCAGCAACACACGGTTATTACGCACAAACGAGTTGTAGGCCAAGACCGCAGGTATGGCTACAGCTAGCCCTAAACCGGTCATCACCAAAGCCTCGCCGACTGGCCCGGCTAAACTTGCAAAGTTTGCTCCCGCATCACTGGCAATAGCCATCAATGCATGATA
>DITR01000106.1:446-1008 GCA_002422175.1 Alcaligenaceae bacterium UBA6179 | reverse complement strand
CCGGCCTCTTCAAGCCGATTTGCACCAAACTGCGCGTGATGCGATTGCGCATGCAGCGCGTGAATGGTCAAATGAGCGAAAGGGTCGCGGACACCATGGGCAATGAGCTCATGTTCAACTTGCTTCAATGAGGTGGCGTTCCAAAACGTGCTTAAAAATGTTGTCGCATGGCGTTTGGCTTGAACGATCATGATGGTTTTAGAAATAATTAAATACCACGTTACACATGACATACCCATCAAAATAATGAGTAATGATTTACCAATAAAATCAGTTTGGTTCCAAAGCGTGAACCAAAGTATGGGTTGATGCGTCATCATTTAAGGGCTCAATATAAAATTAAAAGGAATATCAACCATCACACGATGTGACAGGGGGTTGATTTGATAAGGTTTAAAACGAATTTTTGTGGTGGCATCAAGCGCCGCATGGTCGAGTAACTCAAAACCTGAAGACCGAAGCACTTGGCTATTTTCAACGCTACCCCATCGATCAATACTGATACGCACCACCACAAGCCCTTCTTCGCCATTTAATCTGGCCTGTTTTGGGTAATGCGGTA
>DITR01000106.1:0-433 GCA_002422175.1 Alcaligenaceae bacterium UBA6179 | reverse complement strand
GATTTGCCGTTTGCGGTTGCATTCCAGTAGAGGTTTTAATTTGAGGTGATTCATTTTTTTGAATGACGGCTTTATTAGCCTCATTCTTAGACCCACTTTTTTGGGTTTGCTTTTTTTCTTGGCGTTCAGACTTAGCTTGAGGTTTTGATTCAGGTTTTGTTTCAGGTTTTGTTTCAGGCTTTAAGTCTTCTTCTGGTTCTGATTCTTGTTCAGGTGCGGGTTCTGGTTCTGGTTCAAGTGCAGGTTCTGGTTCAAGTGCAGGTTCTGGTTCAAGTGCAGGTTCAGGTTCTGGGGCGGGTTCAACAACCTGATGAGGAGACGATTCAATGGGTTGTTCTGATTTCAATTGTTCTGATGTATTTGATTCAACACTGGAAAAATCAAGCGCCATTTCAATCGCAGGTTGATCTAACGCAATCTTCACTTGTGAGTC
>DITR01000112.1 GCA_002422175.1 Alcaligenaceae bacterium UBA6179 | reverse complement strand
ACACGACAACTGACGATATCAGCATAGCTAAGGCAGCGACCCAAGGGGTGACTAAACCAAACGCTGCAAGGGGTGTTGTAAATAAATGAAAGATGAGAGAACCATACAAATTTTGACGTGTGATGACAGCTGTTTTTTGATAAAGTTGTAAAATTTCTTCATGCGTTAGATCGGGGTATGCCGCTAAAGTTGCGTGTGAAGCAGCCAACGACACGGGCGCAGATAATGACAAGGCGCAAGGGCAACTCATTACCAACAAAGCAACCATCACAGCTAAGGCATGACTGGGGTCAGTTAACCACCAGTAAGTAGCCACAACAAAAGCAATCGTTAATTGCACCACCACAAACCACATGGCAATGCGGTCAGCACNNTGGCCCTGCCACGTCGCAAAAACACTGGGAATAAATGCCACCGTCATGCTGATTGCAACGGGAACGTCCATCGTCGTGCGCCGCTGTTGGAAAGCCCGCCAGGCACCTAACCAAACAGGCCAAGCTGAGTACAAAATAACCGGTACCGTTAACACCAAACTGGCCCAGTTCATCAAAAAAATGGCCCAATCAAGTACATCTAGATTGTCTTGCCCAAACGCATCTTGGCGAAGGTAGCCCGGCAAAGCAAACATCATCACTTGCATCATCGCAAGCCAAGCTAAACCTAAGCGAACAAGCGCACGACGACGCGTCAACATTTCTGCAGTCGACAGTGGACGGTTTAGGGCAAATATAGATGTAGCCATGAGATCATATTATGTCGATCAGATTGATGCTGTATTGATTTAAATCAAAAAAAACGCAGCACCGATCACTCGGGCTGCGGTTAAAACGTCAGTAAAAGCTTATCGCTAAATGACCTACCGACGTAGCGTTAAAACATATGATTTATCTCATATGAATTAGTGCGATTCAAATTGAGCTTCCTCAGTTGAACCCGTTAACGCTGTGGTTGAAGATTGACCACCTTCAATGGTTTGTGTGACAGCATCAAAGTAGCCTGTACCCACTTCACGCTGGTGTTTCACAGCAGTAAAGCCTAATTCTGCGGCAGCAAATTCTTTTTCTTGCANNATTCAACGAACGCGCTCATTTGGTTACGAGCGTAGCCATGTGCCAAGTGGAACATGCCATAGTTCAAGGCATGGAAGCCAGCCAAGGTGATGAACTGAAACTTGTATCCCATAGCACCCAACTCACGTTGGAACTTTGCAATGGTGGCATCATCAAGGTTTTTCTTCCAATTGAAGGAAGGTGAGCAGTTGTATGCTAATAATTTACCTGGGAACTGGCGATGAATCGCTTCAGCGAACTTACGGGCATATTCAAGGCTAGGGGTAGCGGTTTCACACCAAATTAAATCGGCATAAGGCGCATAAGCCAAACCACGGGAAATACCTTGGTCAATACCTGCACGGCTACGGAAAAAACCCTCAACCGTGCGTTCACCGGTTAGGAATGGGCGATCGTTTTCATCAACGTCGCTGGTCACTAAATCGGCAGCATCTGCATCAGTGCGTGCCAATAACAAGGTGGGCACACCCATCACATCTGAAGCCAAACGAGCAGCAATTAGCTTAGCAACGGCTTCGCGTGTGGGCACCAAAACTTTGCCGCCCATATGACCACACTTTTTAACTGAGGCCAATTGATCTTCAAAGTGCACACCACTGGCACCCGCATCAATCATTGATTTCATGAGTTCATATGCATTGAGGACACCACCAAAACCAGCTTCAGCGTCAGCAACGATGGGAGCCATGAAGTCGATGTAACCTTCGTCGCCTGGGTTTTTACCTTCCATCCATTGAATTTGGTCAGCGCGTTGCAAGGTGTTATTGATGCGACGAACCACTTGTGGCACAGAGTTAGCTGGATATAAAGACTGGTCTGGGTACATTTCACCCGCCAAGTTGGCGTCACCCGCTACCTGCCAGCCCGACAAATAAATGCCTTTTAAACCGGCCTTGACTTGTTGCATAGCCTGGTTACCCGTCAAGGCACCGAGTGTGTTGACGAAGGGTTCGTTGTGAAGTAATTTCCAGAGCTTTTCAGCACCTTTTTGTGCAATGGTGTACTCAATACCAAAGCTACCGCGCAAATTGACAACTTCTTCTGCGCTATAGGTACGTTTAATACCTTGCCAGCGAGGGTTTTGAGCCCATTCTTTTTGCAACTCGCGCACTGCCGTTTCACGGTTAGTCATGTTCAAATGCTCCTGGTTTCGTTAAAAATTAATTCATGCGTTAAGGTAAAAATCGGTTTGGTGCTTTGTCGCTAAATATTTAAATTTTCGATACTGACACCGTTGAGATAGTCTAAGTCTTTATTGCATTGCAAAAGACTCTTTTGTCTTATATAAGACTATATTTTTTATTTATACTAATCAATATGTTATGTTTTAAATTTCTCAATGTGAAATGCAATTTGAGATCATGAAATGATTAATTGCGGCACTGCATCATTATATTTCACAATATAAACACTATTTTTCACATTATGAAAAAAGGTTCTGTTATGACTGACCAAATAGACTTAGCACCGCTCGGGCGTGAAACCCCCTACCCCTCTCACTATGACCCGACCTTATTGTTTCCGATTAAACGCCAACAGGTCATTCCTTCAAATATTGCAGTGATTGGTTGGGATTTCTGGCGTGGCTATGAGCTTTCCTGGTTGCAGCGCAATGGCCTACCAAGTGTTGGGCTCATCAAAATAACAGTGCCATGTGACAGTGAGTTTATGACTGAATCAAAATCACTCAAGCTCTATTTAAATAGTTTTAATCAAGAAAAGTTCAGTGACGTTGAACAATTAACAGCGTGCATTCAAAATGATGTGAGCATTGCAGTGGGTGCAACCGTTGCGGTGAGCATGGTGATGCCTGAGCATTTCAAAAGTGAATATATTGACGAGCCAAATGATTCTGGTCATTTGGTTGAAATAAATATTGATCAAAGCCAGCGAAATTTCAATATTTATTCGCCAGATGCCAGCTTGCTTCGTTGCGACACGAAACAACCTTTCATAACTGAATCTGTATTTTCAAGGTTGCTAAAGAGCAACTGCCCCGTTACAAACCAACCCGATTGGGCCAGCGTACACATTCATTACTCAGGCCACCCAATTGATCATGAGGCGCTATTGGCTTACATCGTTTCATTTAGACAACATCAGGGTTTTCATGAAAAATGTGTTGAAACGATTTTTGCTGATTTGATGCGAGTGTGTCAGCCAGAGCGTCTGTCTGTTTACGCGCGATATACCCGTCGGGGTGGGTTAGACATTAACCCTTGGCGAGCCACGCCAGGCTGCACGCCACCGACCTTGATGCGAAGCGCACAACAATAATTAGGTTTTGGCGACAATAACGGGCCAAGCGCGACGTAGGTAATAAAACATTGACCATACCGTCAAAATAGCCGCAACAATAATGAGCACTTGACCGATGGAATAAATGGGCAAACCCCATGCTGACTGACCATAGATCAAACAAGGTATCGCTATCATTTGAGCGGCTGTTTTAAATTTACCTAACCAATGTACCGCAACATTGCCGCTTGCACCGAGTTGCGCCATCCATTCACGTAGGGCTGAAATAGTGATTTCACGGCCAATAATGACAAGCGCAATTAAACTACCCACGCGGTCAAGATTAATCAATACAAGCAATGCGGCGGTAACCATAAGCTTGTCAGCGACGGGGTCTAAGAACGCGCCAAAAGCTGATGTTTGATTCCAGCGGCGAGCAAGCCAACCATCTAACCAGTCTGTGATTGCGGCAAAAATGAAAACCCATGCCGCAATGCCATCTCGCAATGTGATAGGCAACACGGCCTCAGGCACATAAAAAAGCGCAACAAAAAACGGAATGGTCGCGATGCGAAACCAAGTGAGGGCGATGGGTAAGTTAAAAGGCATAATGCCTTATGCTAACCGACTTTTGAGTTCTTCTCAGAGCTAAAGCCCCCCATAACCCTAAAGCCAGGAAAAGTCGTCAGGTCGTTAGAGTGTTTCGGGCAAAGCCTCAGACATTAAACCTGATGCAAGGCATCATATAGGTGCTTGGCAAGGTCTAATGAAATACCCTCGACGGTTGCCAACTGATCTACCGAAGCAGCAGTCACACCGCTCAAGCCACCAAATCGCGCTAAAAGTCGTTGCCTGCGCTTGGGGCCAATGCCCTCTATATCTTCGAGTCTAGAAACTTGACGTGCGCGAGCGCGTTTTGCTCGCATACCTGTGATGGCAAAGCGGTGCGCCTCGTC
>DITR01000018.1:8944-13210 GCA_002422175.1 Alcaligenaceae bacterium UBA6179 | reverse complement strand
GTATTGTTCGTAAGATTACATATAAATTAATATCAGTACCAGGAGATCTACATGAGTGCTGCAGGCCACTCCATTACAAAAGAGGCACCTTATTATTATGTGCCCGCTGATTCAGCCCACCCAGTAAGGGCTAGCGTTTCACTGCTGGTCATGATGCTGGGCGCAACGGCTTGGGTAAACGACTATTCAACGGGTAAGTGGGCCGTATATGCCGGTTTGATATCCCTGCTAGTGGTGTTGTATTTCTGGTTTGCTGATGCGATTAGAGAATCACAAAATGGTTTAAACAGTAAGCGCGTTGACTTGTCATACCGCTGGAGTATGAGCTGGTTTATTTTTTCTGAAGTCATGTTCTTTGCCGCTTTCTTTGGCGCCCTATGGTACATACGTGTCGTAACCACCCCTTGGTTGGGTGACCTTGATCATAAAATGTTGCTTTGGCCAGAATTTAGTGCAGTGTGGCCCAATATGGGCCCTGCGGGCATTATTGAAAATTTTGAAGTCATGGGCCCATTTTGGTTGCCTACCATTAACACAGCTTTGCTTTTAACTTCAGGTGTCACACTCACGTTTGCTCACCATGCCCTACGTGCTAATCACCGCCGTAGCACCGTGTTATGGTTAATTGCGACCGTTTTGTTGGGCTTTATTTTCGCGGGTGTTCAAGCTTACGAATACGTATATGCTTACTCTGCGTTAAATCTTCGCTTTGATTCTGGTGCGTTTGGCTCGCTGTTCTACATGTTGACGGGTTTTCACGGCTTTCACGTGATTCTAGGCGCCATCATGTTGACTGTGATTTTGATTCGCGTTGCGAAGGGTCACTTTACAGCTGATAATCACTTTGGTTTTGAAGGTGCGGCGTGGTACTGGCATTTTGTTGACGTGGTATGGCTTGGTTTATATTTGTTCGTTTACTGGTTCTAACTAAACCTGTTGCCAATACAAAAGAGCCGGGCAACCGGCTCTTGTTATTTGATGGTTAATAAATAATTACTGTGAAATTTAGTTTTGAGCCGTTGAATGACCATACTGAGTGATAGCGATTGCGGCTTAGTATTTTTTAGGGCTTAAACCCTGTAGCACTGATCAAGCCAAAATAATTGGCAGCCAACAGGCATAAAAAAAGCACCACTGACAAACCAATACGCACAGTCAAGGCGTTTACAGTGCGGTTGCTTGCGCCTTTGTCGCGCATTAAGTAAAAAAGCGCTGAACCTAGGCTACCTAAAATAGTCAAAAAAATGATGATGACGGCAATACGCATGTTAAACCTCTTAAAGATCGGTAAATCATAACGCAACCATGACACAAATTGGCACATATCCATCACAACATAAGCAATCTTCAAGCAAGAAGCGGGTTGTGGGTGTCGTGCTGTTGCTCATTATGGGGTTGGTTTTTATAGCGTTAGGGCGTTGGCAGTTAAGTCGGGCAGACGAGCGACGTGCGATCGCTCAGTCGATTGAAGTGGGTCGGGCACAACCCCCCATACAACTGAATGCGACCACCCCTAAAACTGATTTAACCGATTGGCGTTCAGCCAAAGTTCAAGGGACGTGGGCCCCACAATTTACCGTGTTGCTTGATAACCGCAACTTAGACGGTCGCCCCGGCTACTGGGTGGCAACCCCTTTGATTAATTCAGATGGTAGCGCTGTATTGGTGTTGCGGGGTTGGTTGCCCCGCTTAATTGCACCGATGTCTTCGGTCACAACGAACGCCCAACTTGTCCCTCAGTTATCAATCAGCACCCCCATTGGCTCCGAGCAGGTGGTCGGCGAGATGACGCCCCACGTACCGCGGCTTTATGAATTAAAAGCAGATCCAATCTTACAGATGGCTCCAGCGTCAGCTTTCACAGAAAAACCCCAAACTACATCAAACCAACTAACCCCTCAAATGATTGAGGCAGATATTCGGCAATTACCCACTGTGCAAAACCTTCAGCTTGAGGTTTTGGAGAAAGCGACGGGCTTAAAACTGCTGCCTATTGTGTTAAAACAAACCTCACCTGAACCAGATGGTTTAGTCAGGCAGTGGGCTGGTCCATCAATTGATTCCGATACCAATATGGGTTATGCCATGCAATGGTTTGCCTTCGCAGCGATTGCCATGACTGCAGCAGGCGTATTAACGTGGAGAGGCTTAAAGCGTGCCAAAATGTAAACGTTTTGCAACAAACCACTTCCCACATATCAGACCTTTTTTGAAGCAGACTGGCCTTAAAGATCAATAGACACTTCAATAGAAACTTCAACAGCACGCATTCAACCAGACCTAGCCATGACACAATCAGTCGATCAAGCATTAACAACATCAACACAAACGCAGCCTATTAAAAAGCGAACGTTAAAACCGTTAATTATGGTTTTACTATTAAGCCTGTCACCAGTTGTTGCTGCCGTGTTGGTGTATTTCAACCCTGAATGGCGCCCCGAGGGCAATACAAATTATGGACAACTGGTTGAGCCGCAACGTCCCATGCCTTCCGCACAAGAATTACCACTTACAAGTCTTGATGGCCAACCGTTTGATATAAAGAGCCTTAAAGGTCAGTGGTTGTTGGTTACCGCTGACAGTGGTGGCTGTGACGATGAGTGCGCTAAAAAGCTTTTTATTTTACGCAATACCCATGCAATGAACGGAAAAAATGTTGACCGTATTAGTCGCGTTTGGTTTGTTACCGATGATAAACCCATTCCACAAAAAGTACTCGATGCCTACGTGGGCACCGTGATTGTAAGAGCCGACCCGGCCACCTTAGCTCGCTATTTACCCGTTCCGCTTGGCCAACTTGAAACTGCTGAAGGCTTAGCTAACAACATGTGGATAATCGACCCCTTGGGTAACCTCATATTGCAGTATCCGCGTGAAACTGACCCCCTTGAGTTACGCAAAGATATTGGTAAATTATTGCACTCTTCTAGAATAGGTTAAGACCGTGTCAACCTCAGTCACTTTGCCCCAAACGATTGAAGAAAAACGCATCACACGTTATCGTAAGATCGTCTTTTTGACGTGGTTTATTACGCTTGATTTAATTATTTTTGGTGCCTTTGTGCGCTTGAGTGACTCGGGCTTAGGTTGCCCTGATTGGCCCGGTTGTTACGGCAAAGTGACCCCAATTGGTGCCATGTCTGAGATTCAAGCAGCTGTTGCAGTGTTACCAGATGGCCCGGTCACTATACCTAAAGCTTGGATCGAAATGGTTCACCGCTATGTGGGTTCAATACTGGGTCTACTTATTATGTCGATTGGCTTTATGGCATGGCGTTGGCGCGACATCTTGGGCCGCACGCCTACCCTCGCTTGGTTAACCTTTGTTGCGGTGTGCATACAGGGCGCTTTTGGCGCATGGACTGTCACACTCAAACTGATGCCGATCATTGTCACGATTCATTTGCTAGGGGGTATGACGCTACTCTCGCTCATGACTTGGCTCGCTGCGCGTGAGAAAACCCATCTACCCATACAGCAGGAAAGTAAACGCTATGTCGGTTGGGTCGCGGGCGCCGTTTTTCTACTCTTTATGCAAATTGGTTTAGGGGGGTGGGTGAGCACAAACTACGCGGCTCTCGCCTGTATGGATTTCCCGACCTGCCATGGTGATTGGGTACCTCCTATGGACTTCAAAAATGGCTTCTCTCTTGTGCGGGCTTTAGGTGAAATGCCCAATGGTGAAGCCATCTCACAAAATGCCTTGACCGCCATACATTGGGTACATCGTAATTTTGCGTTTGTGATTATGGCTTACATGGGTATTTTGGCGTGGCGTTTACGCAAAGATCCTGCCTTGCGCGGCCCTTCAAACTTAGTCTGGGCTTTGTTGGCTGCTCAGTTTTTCACAGGGCTCACAACCATATTCTTTCAATGGCCATTATTGATTGCCTTGTTACATAATGCAGGTGCAGCGGGCTTGGTGATTGCTACCGTAACGCTTATGGTGCGTACGGCGGGTATTCAGCCTGCAAAGCCTGCTCGATTGCCTAACGCCTCAGGTGATAGTCTGAATCAGTCAGCACGCCAAGCTAAGTACGCTTAAAATGAATACATGAATACAGCTCTTGCCCCCACAGAAAGTATATGGCACCAATATTGGGTGCTGACTAAACCACGCGTGACACAGTTGGCCGTATTTTGCGCGGTTATCGGTATGTTTTTAGCCACACCGGGGTTACCTGACTTCAAAATCGTCGTAGCTGCCACAATTGGTATTTGGTTGTTGGCTGCTGCTGCCTTTGCGATGAATTGTTTAATTGAACA
>DITR01000018.1:0-8920 GCA_002422175.1 Alcaligenaceae bacterium UBA6179 | reverse complement strand
TTTGCCACTTTTGTTGGTTATGCCGTCATCTACACGATGGTGCTTAAACCTCGCACCTCACAGAATATTGTCATAGGCGGTTTGTCTGGCGCCATGCCTCCCGCCTTAGGTTGGGCTGCCGTAGCTGACAGTGTGCCTGCTGAAGCATGGTTGTTAGTGCTCATTATTTTTGTATGGACCCCCCCTCACTTTTGGGCTCTAGCCCTTTACCGCAACAAAGATTACGAGAAATCAGGCTTACCGATGTTGCCTGTCACGCACGGTCAGCAATTCACACGCTTGCATATTTTGCTCTACAGTATTGCCTTGTTGGCAACCACCACTTTACCGTTTGTCATGCGCATGAACGGTTGGCTGTACCTCGCCTCAGCATGGTTGTTGGGTGGCTGGTTTGTTTGGTTAGCGTGGAAGTTATACAAAAATTATAGCGATGCGCTGTCAAAGCAGCTATTTAAATATTCAATTGTTTATTTGTCGTTATTGTTTGCAGCATTGTTAATTGATCATTGGTTTATTGCGGTATGAAATTGACTCAGTGTGTAAAAGGCTTTTTTGTTTTTATGGCTGTTGTTTTGTTATCAGCTTGCGAACCCGCTCAAACTAAATTTATGGGCAGTGACATCACCGGTACCAATTTAGGACAAGATTGGTCCATGCCCGACACCTCAGCCGTCATGCGCGATGCCAAAAGCTTCCCTAAGCAAGTGCAACTTGTTTTTTTTGGATTTACTCAATGCCCTGACATTTGCCCCACTGCGTTGTCTGAAGTCAACGAAGCCATGCGACTTTTAGGTCCACAAGCTAAAGATGTACAGGTGTTGATGGTTACAGTAGACCCCGAGCGCGACAACCCCGTGGTGTTGAGCAACTATATGGCAGCATTTAACCCCGGCTTTAAAGGCTTAGTTGGCAGCCCCGAGCAACTTAAAAAAACCGCTTCCTCATTCAAAGCGTTCTATGCCAAATCGCCTCTGCCAAATGGCAACTACACGATGGACCACAGCACTTCTTTTTACCTGCTTGATCAAAACGGTAAAGCCCGAGTGTTAATCAGCAACCAAGCAGGCGCTGCCACAATTGCACATGACATTAAGGCGTTGTTAAATTAAAAGTTAAAAGCTAAACACTTAACACTTAACACTAAGTACCACCCAAAGCCCATTTAAGATGCAACGATTGATGTAAGAAGCAGTGCTACAAGGTTACGAGTGTTGTGCGTTAATAGCTGCTTTGAGACAACGAGTACCCTCAAACAATAGGTGCTTTATGACTATTTTTTTGAATGTAATCTTAGCAATGGGTTTGTTCACAGTCGTATCGATTGGTCATGCACAGTCTGTCAAAACAGTCATAGGCCAAGGCACTGAAGCATTTTTAATTGATCAAACTGAAGCCACTATAGAATCTTTTGCGCAATATGCACAGCAGACAGGCTTGGTCACACAAGCAGAGAAGAATGGCGGTGGGTTTGAGTATCGATTTGGTTGGGAACGTCGCCCCGGGTGGATATTCCGTACCCCTTTTGGCTCAAAGCCTTTATCGATGCAAGAGCCTGCCGTGCATATTTCGTGGTTTGAGGCCCAAGCCTATTGCAAGCATCAGGGGGGTGAACTACCCACCCAGGCGCAATGGTCAAAAGCTGCCTATACTGAACAGCGTCAAACGCCACCTGCACCGTTTATTAATGGGCAAACTTACACCTACCCCACAGGCCCTAAAAGCGAAGGCGCCAATACGGTCGGCACCCAAGATGGTTGGGCTCAACATGCGCCAGTTGGCAGCATGCCAGCAGGCGTGAATGGGTTGTATGACATGGGCGCTAACGTTTGGGAATGGTTGGCAGATGCGAAGGGTAACGACCGATTAACAGCAGGTGGTTCATGGTGGTATGGGCCCGATAAAATGAAGGCTGACGGCATGCAATACAAAGACGCAGATTTTTATGCTGTGTATGTGGGCTTTCGTTGTGTATACCCGCTCAGTTGAAGTAACAACATTGAACTAAAAAGCCTGTTTCGCTTTAATCAATGCGCCACTCACTAAACGGGCGTCGCACCATTCAATAGCAAATAAAAAAGTGATAGTGAATGGGTTCGAAACAATCAGACTGTCTGTAAAATTTCAGACTTGTTTAGCAATCAAATTTTCTGAGTGTCTGCTTGCCAAGCAATAAAAGCCGCTTGGGCTTTTTCAGATAAGTTTTCAACAGCAACGGCTTGTTGGCGCCCTAAAATCATCAAGGCATAAGGTGTAGCTAATGACGATGCCTCAGCACAGAGACGGCACTCTTCACCAACTGACGGGTTTTTAGCACGCCAATAATTAATGGCAGATTCGAGGTCGTTTAAGGGTATAGATGCAGGTAGCGCTTTTTTCATATGACTATTTTCGCAGATTATCTCGTATGATCGAAATATTAATGAATCATTTTCATCATAGATCGGTCTTAAATAAATATTTGTTAAACACTTGTGTGTAAAGATGAATTAATTTGAAGCTTAAATAACCACCTTTAACCCGAGCCGCAACTGAAAAAATTAAGTGAGCCCCCAACATGACAAACAATGCCTTTAACCCATTCATGATGCCCAACTTTGGTCAAGGTGCGTCTGACTCTGCCACCAACCCCTTAATTGCAAGTATGGAAATGATGCGCCATGCGATGGCAGGTATGTCGGCACAATCGCCGGGTGATGCGACGGGCAGTGGCATGGGTGCAGGCCTTAACTTTGCCCAAGCCCTAAACCCAGAAGACATTGAGCGCCGTATTAGCGAGCTTAAAGTGGTTGAAAATTGGTTGAAATTAAACCTTTCAATGCTTACCAGCACCATACAAGGCCTTGAGGTGCAGTTGGCCACCATACAAACGCTGAAATCATTTGCCGCCATGGGAGCGCAAGCTAACGAAGCCTCACAAAACATGCAAAAAGCTTGGTCTGAAAGTGCGAACCCAGCCAATACAGCAGGCCATGTTAATGCGGCGTCGACTGCCAACACGGCAGACACCACGACTGGCACATCCAGTAGTGCGCACAGCGTCCATCCAATTGATGGCCAGTCACCCCTTGAGGCGGCTTTGGGTATGCAGCCACACGCCCAAGCTGCAGCGCCTGCAAAACCAAAAGCAGAAGCAGCTAAGCAAACAGAGGAAACTAAGCAAGCAGACATACCTCCCGCTGGCCAAGCCTGGTGGAACATGCTTGAAAAACAATTTTCACACATTGCAACCGCTACACAAGAAGCCACTCAAGCGGCTAACGAAGCCGGTGCTAAGCTTGCTAAAGAGGCTGCAACTAATCTTGCGGCATCAACCAAGCCCCAAGCCACAGCAAAATCTAAGCCTGCAGCAAAGTCTAAAGTAGTCAGCACAGCGGCCACCAAGGCTCCAGCTAAGCCAACAACTAAACCCAGTAAACCTCCAGCATCAAAAGCGGCTGCGGCACCTCGCGCCACGAGTCGTAGCCCTGCAAAGCCCAGCACGAACGATTAAACTAAACGATTATCTATCTGACGACCGATTGGTCGACGTGATCACGCCATGTTAAATATCGTTATTTTGGCCGCAGGTATGGGCAAACGTATGCAATCAACCTTACCCAAGGTGTTGCATAAAATTGCGGGCCAACCGATGTTGACGCACTTACTCCGCACCGCCCAAAGCTTGTCGCCAGATCGCCTGATGGTTGTGATCGGTCACGGTGCTGACACAATTCGCCAGGCTTACGAGGGCATGCCCACCTCGGCTGTAAACTTCGTATTGCAAACCGAGCAACTCGGCACGGGCCACGCTGTGGGCCAAACTAGCGATCAACTTTTAGATGATGATAAAAATAGCCTAACCATGGTGCTTTATGGCGACGTTCCGTTAGTGCAAGCCGACACCTTACGCAATCTTCAAGCCGCTGCAAATCAAGGCCTAGCCTTGCTGACCGAAACGTTAAGTGATCCGACAGGTTATGGTCGTATTGTGCGTCATGCACAAGGTCATGTCACTGCAATTGTTGAACAAAAAGACGCCACTGACACTCAACGTCTCATACAAGAAGTCAACACGGGCATGCTCGTCGCCAAAACGGCCCTTTTAAAAAAATGGCTACTGGCACTCAACAATCAAAACGCACAAGGCGAGTATTACCTAACTGATATCGTCGCCATGGCTGTCTCACAAGGCATCACCATTCAAACCGTGCAACCCCAAGCGCATTATGAAACGCTCGGTGTCAACAGTCGCGCGCAGCAAGCGACCTTAGAGCGCCTGTGGCAAAACGAGTTAGCACGCCGCCAGCTAGAACAAGGCGTGACCCTCATTGACCCCAGTCGCTTTGACGTGCGTGGCACCCTTATCTGTGGGCGCGATGTATCAATTGATGTGGGTTGCGTATTTGAAGGTGACGTGCAGTTGGCGGAGGGTGTGTCAGTGGGCCCGCATTGTGTCTTACAAGACGTCATAATTGGCTCAGGCACACGCATTGAGGCTTACAGCCATCTCTCTAACGCACAGGTTGGTGCAGACGCACGTATAGGCCCCTACGCCCGAATTAGACCCGGTTCGGTATTAGGTGATCGCAGTCACGTCGGTAATTTTGTGGAAATTAAAAACACACACTTGGGTAAAGACAGTAAAGCCAACCATCTAGCCTACGTGGGTGATGCCGATATTGGCCAACGCGTCAACATTGGTGCCGGCACCATCACGTGTAATTATGATGGCGTCAACAAATATCGCACCACTATTGAAGACGACGCCTTTATTGGCTCAGACACCCAGCTTGTCGCCCCCGTTCGCGTCGGGGCGGGCGCCACCATCGGGGCGGGTACCACCTTAACAGAGGATGCAGCGCCCAATAGCTTGACACTGTCTCGCACAAAGCAGGTCACCCTATCAACGTGGCAACGGCCGGCGAAGACAAAATGACATCCAGCACAAGCGATCACTCATCACTTTGATAAGGTTATCATTGCTAAAGATTGATGAGTCATCAAATGAAATTTGAAAATATTTAAAGTAATCAAGAATTTAACTTAACGCCCTGAGGGTTAAAGCAATGTGTGGAATAGTTGGTGGTGTCGCGCAACGTGACGTGGTGCCGGTTTTATTAGAAGGGTTGCGTCGTCTTGANNCACAGGCCACGCCACCCTTAAACGGGCCCGCAGTACCCACCGCGTGGCCGAACTCATTGATCAAGTGCAAAAAGAGCACTTGACTGGTTTGACAGGTATTGCACACACCCGTTGGGCTACCCATGGTGCACCGGTTACACATAATGCCCACCCACACTTTTCTGGTCTTGACCCCAAGCAGCCCCGCATTGCTCTAGTGCACAACGGCATCATAGAAAACCATGAAGCGCTGCACGAGATGTTGACTCAAGCCGGTTATGTGTTTGAAAGCCAAACCGATACCGAAGTGATCGCGCATTTAATCAATCATCTTTATCAAGGTGATTTGTTTGAAGCCGTTCAAAAAGCATCTCGCCAACTAAAAGGCGCTTACGCGATTGCCGTGTTTTGTCGTGACGAACCCCATCGTTTGGTGGCCGCACGGCACGGTTCACCGCTCGTGATTGGGCGCGGCGAACAAGAGAATTTTCTTGCTTCAGACGCCTTAGCTTTAGCAGGTACCACTGATCAAATTATGTATTTGGAAGATGGCGATGTCGCCGACTTGCAAATTAATTATGTGGCCGTGGTTAATGCTTTAGGTCATGCCGTTGATCGCCCTACGCAAACTGTTCACGTACACACCGGTGCAGCCGAGCTCGGGCCTTATCGGCACTACATGCAAAAAGAGATTTTTGAACAACCGCGTGCTGTGGCCGATACCCTTGATGACATTAAAGCGATCAGCCCCACCTTGTTTGGCGAAGGTGCCGAGCAAGTTTTTAAAGACATTGACCAAGTATTAATTTTGGCTTGCGGTACCAGTTACTATGCCGGTTTGACGGCTAAATATTGGGTGGAATCTATCGCCCAAATACCCGTGGCAGTCGAAGTCGCCAGTGAATACCGTTACCGCGATAGCGTCCCCAACCCACGCACCTTAGTGGTCACGATTTCGCAGTCAGGTGAAACGGCCGATACCTTGGCCGCACTCAAGCACGCTCAATCGTTGGGTATGACCCAAACCCTCACTATTTGTAACGTCTCAACCAGCGCCATGGTTAGAGAATGTAAGCTTAAATTTATTACTCATGCAGGTGTTGAAATTGGTGTGGCCTCAACCAAAGCCTTCACCACCCAGTTGACCGCCTTGTTTATGTTGGCGTTAACATTAGCCCAAGCCAAAGGCCGTTTAACTTCGCAACAAGCACAAACCTATATTGAAAGCATGCGGCATTTGCCCGTAGCCATTTCAGCTGTGTTGGCCTTAGAGCCACAAATCATTGCATGGTCACAGTATTTTGCAAAACGAGAAAATGCTTTGTTTCTGGGGCGTGGCATGCATTACCCCATTGCTCTAGAGGGCGCTTTAAAACTTAAAGAAATCAGTTATATACATGCAGAGGCCTACCCTGCAGGTGAGCTCAAACACGGCCCCTTAGCGCTTGTGACCGAGCACATGCCCGTAGTTATTGTTGCACCGCATGACGCCTTATTAGAAAAACTCAAATCAAATATGCAAGAAGTGCGAGCCCGCGGTGGCGAGCTCTATGTCTTTGCCGACGCCGACACCCGCATCGCCGCTGCAGAAGGCATGCACGTCATACGTATGCCTGACAACAGTGGCATGCTCTCGCCCATCTTGCACACCATACCCTTGCAGCTACTGGCATATCACACCGCTTGCGCTCGGGGAACAGACGTTGACAAACCGAGGAATTTAGCCAAAAGTGTGACGGTGGAGTGATTTCGTTAGGGGGTCATTCAAAGCATTTGATTGATCTCACCCGGAATGGTATTAAATTAAGTTGGTTTAGTAGGGCTACCTGATCGTGCTTGCATTTCATACTTGAATCGGCCTTATATTAAATCGTATGAGCCATATTCTTGCTTGAAGTGCTAGCATTACCTATAAAAGCTCCCAGCACCCAACTCTATGCCCACAACCAGTCGCCTACACAAACTTTTCCCGTTTCTAGCGTGGAAGAGACCTACTGCAGGGCTGTTGCGTAGCGAGGCCATGGCTGGGTTGACAGTTGGGCTGATGGTCATACCTCAGGGCGTGGCCTACGCAGCCTTGGCAGGCATGCCGCTCATTACTGGCATTTACGCCTCGATGCTGCCCGCATTAATCGCGGTGCTCTTCAGTGCCTCAACTCGATTGGGGGTTGGTCCTACGGCACTGTCGTGCCTACTGATTAGCGCCTCGCTCACCGGCTTGGCCACACCTGGTAGCGCAGAATGGATCAATTTAGCTGTTTGGTTAGCGATTTTGTCGGGGCTTCTTCAAGTTGGGTTGGGTATGTTGAGGTTTGGGTGGTTGCTGAACCTAGTTAACAGCCCTGTATTGATGGCCTTTACNNCAAGCGTTGCAGCAATCGCACTGGCTTTGGCAGGCACCCCTATTTGGCGTGGCGAGCTTGGCCATACTAATGCTCGCACGACGCTTGCGCCCGAGCTTACCGACTGTATTGGTGGTGGTGCTGATCACCTCTGGCATCTCTTATTTAGTTGGCTTTGAGGCCAACGGTGGTCGCGTTGTGGGGGTGTTGCCCAGCGACTTACCGCAGTTTTATTTACCCACCATGCTTGACCTGGAAACCTTTAAAACATTGTTTGTACCCACGCTAATCATCACGCTTGTGAGTTTTTTAGAAACCGCCTCAAGTGCCAAAGTCGATAATGAAAACCGCGGCGAACGCTGGAATCAAAACCAAGACTTGATCGGTCAAGGTCTCGCCAAAATAGCTTCTGGCTTCAGTGGCGCCTTTCCGACCAGTTCATCGTTTTCAAGGTCAGCGCTTAATTTGTATGCAGGTGCTAAAACGGGGTGGGCCAGTATCTTTGCTGTGTTGGTGGTGTTTGTCGCTTTATTCGTCTTTATGCCGGTGTTGCATCACGTACCCCAAGCGGTTCTTGCATCAATCGTGCTAGTAGCCGTCATTGGCTTAATAAAGCCGCAAACTTTTGTACGTTTATGGCAAATCTCAAAAGTAGAAGCCAGTATTGCTGGCGCAACATTTTTGATTACCCTCGTGGCCTCACCCCAGTTATATTGGGGTGTATTGGCCGGCGTGGTGCTGTCGCTGTCGTACTTTATGTATCAACGACTTAATCCTCGTATTATTGAGGTAGGTTTGCATATCGATGGCACCTTACGTGACCGCAAAGAATGGAATTTACCTGCTTTAGCCCAACATACCTATGCATTTAGAATTGATGCGGGTTTAGACTTTGCCACCACCCCAACCTTTGAAGCAAACGTTGCGAGCTACTTAACTGAACACCCCGATACGCAGCAGGTTTGCTTGTTTGCCCAATCAGTTGAGCGGCTTGATGCCACCGGCGTTGACGCGCTGATTAAGTTGGCCATGCAGCTTGACCGTAAGGGCATAGCCTTTAACGTGTGTGGCCTAAAAAGCCCAGTTGAGCATACGTTGAAACGCGCTCAGCTAAGTACCTTTGCACCCAACATCAAGTTTTATCGAACCGAACAGCAAATGTTACAAGGGCTTCAGTCATACAAAATTGTTTGAACTGAAATCCTTTTTTTTTGAATTGTGGAACAGCTGAGGTGGCTACTTAAAACCAGACCTCATCAATAAATCATCTTAGGCAACCACGTCACAATTTCAGGGAAGACAAAGAGCGTGGCAATGGCCAGCACCTGCAGTGCTACAAACGGTATGGCCCCTTTATAAATCATGCCTGTTGACACCACATTAGGTGCCACCCCCCTTAAGTAAAACAGCGCAAACCCAAATGGTGGTGTCAAGAAGCTGGTTTGTAGGTTGACCCCCACCATCACACCCACCCAAAT
>DITR01000080.1:3696-9123 GCA_002422175.1 Alcaligenaceae bacterium UBA6179 | reverse complement strand
CAGAGTAATCAACGCCCAGACCCAAGGTAAATTTCTCTTGAAGCTTAAAGGTGTAGCCCAAACCCAATACAAGGGGGGCAGAACTGGAACTTGGGCTTGTACTTGTACTGATGTTGGGTGACTGGCCTGTGTCAGTACCGGTCAGGTTGACAGATTCAACGGTGTTGTTTTCATAGCCTGTTGAGACTTGACCATAAAAGCCTTCAAAAGCGTTTTGGGCAAAGGCTGAGCCAGTCAACACAATTGATGCAGAAAGAACTGACAAATTAATTAACTTCATTTGGCTACCTTAATTTTTAAGTCTTGATTTTTTGACTGGCTTGTCAATGTAACAGTATGTGCTTAAACACCACAGTGCATGTATGGGCGTTCAGTAAAAATGAGCATCATTTTTTTAATATAATATAATATATATGTTGTTTTAAACATTATTTTGTTAACATATATATTATGTCTAAACAGTCATATGCAATTGAAACCATGCCTTCAGTGGTGTTGAAGTCGTTACAAGAGCTAGGCGAAAACCTAACTATTGCACGCAAACGCCGACGTGAGTCACTAAAAGTCTGGGCGCAACGCATCGGTGTCTCAGAACCCACACTTAAAAGAATGGAAAACGGCGACCCGACTGTTTCTATGGGTGTTTACTCAACCGCGCTGTGGTTGGTCGGTCGTCATCAAGCTTTGCCTGATTTGGCTGCACCAGAGCATGATTTGGGTGCACTTGAATCGTCTGTGCGCAAAGCGCTGGCAAGGGGGGCGCGTAAAAAACCGTCTATTTATAATGATTCAACTGTTCAAACCCCCACTTTTGAAACCGATCAACAGGTCAAAAAATGAGCGGCTTCGACATTAAAAAATACGAACCCAGCGATACCCTTTATTTATGGTGGTTGGGTAACCCAGAGCACCCGCGTTTAATCGGTGAGTTGGGTTTGGTTAGGCTAATTAAAGGTGTATCGCTTCTATATGACGACTCTTGGTTGGCAGACGGCTTTGCTTTAAGTGAAGATTTGCCGTTAGTTAAAAAAGTTTTTTTACCGGTTGAAAAAAATACAGCTGTGGGTGCAATTGATGATGCGCGGCCCGATCGTTGGGGTGAGCGCGTCATTAGGGTGGTTGATAAACCGTCTAGGTTGGCAATATTAGATTATCTGTTTTATGCAGGTGATGATCGGTTTGGGGCATTGGGGGTTTCACTTTCACCCACGGTTTATGTTTGCAGAAATTCGGGTGTATTACCTGTTCTTGCAAATGCACGAGAAATTGAGCAACTTATTTTAAAAGTTTTAGCAGGTGAGTCTATTGAAGAACACAAAAGACGATTAATTTTACCCGGCTCATCTTTGGGCGGTGCCAGACCTAAAGCCTTAATCAGCGCAAATGGTGTGCAATCAATTCTAAAGTTTAATGAGCCCGGTGAGTTCAACGATATGTCACTTATTGAGCATGCCACGATGAGGTTGGCTGCAAAAGCCAATATTCGAGTGGCATCAACCTCAGTCGTGAAAGTCAATGCAGGTCATGCATTATTGATTAAACGTTTTGATCGAGAGCAAGGTTTGCGCTTGCACGCGATTTCTGCAAATGTCGCATTGAAAGCGGCTGAACAATCAGTGGGTTACCCTGAGTTAGCGCAGTGGTTAAGACGGTTTGGAATATCAAAAGATGCATTGAATCGCACACACATGAAAGAACTGTTTCGGCGTATGGTATTCAATATTTTGATTGATAACACAGATGATCATGAGAAAAATCATGCGTTGATAGCGAATCAACACGGTGAGTTTGCGCTATCGCCAGCTTTTGACTTGCTACCATCAGGTCAGGCATTAGGGTTTCAACAAATGCGAGTGGGCCTACAGGGTGCAGACTCAACACTTGAAAACGCCTTGTCTGCATGTAACCAATTTGGATTGACCCTAATTGAGGCAAACGAAGAGGTTAAATCAGTTTGTCTTGTCGTCAATAGTTGGCACAAACACTTTATTCAAATGGGCATTACTGGTCAAGACTTAGCGCAACTGAGCGCTCAAATTGATCGGCCATTTCTTAAGCAACAAAGGCAAGCGTGGGTTTGATCAAGATTCTCAGCTTACTGCGCCCTTCAGGTTGAAGCAGCAGTCAATGCGATCAAGATCAAATTTTCAACATCTCACTTGCATGTTGCCGTGTGGTTGCGGTGATTTTTATTCCCCCCAACATCCGGGCGACTGACTCAACTCGCCCCGCATCATCAAGCTGGTGCACTTCAGACACTGCGCCATGGGGCTTTTTAACTTTACTGACTTCAAAATGAAATTGCCCACGTGAAGCGACTTGGGGCAGGTGGGTCACGCACAGAACCTGATGGCGCGCACCCAGCTCACGTAACAGTTGACCCACCCTTTCAGCAACGCCGCCACCGATGCCGGTATCAACTTCATCAAATATTAATGTGGGTACACGCGCGGTTTGGCTGGCCAGTACTGATAAAGCGAGTGAGATTCGCGCTAATTCGCCACCTGATGCCACTTTAGCCAGCGGTTTTGTTACGGTGCCTTCATGACCTGCTACTTCAAAGGTCACATGATCGATGCCGTGGCTAGATGGTTTGCTGGCCTGAACGTTAACGTCAAAGCGGCCGCCTTGCATGGCTAAGTGTTGCATTGATGTGGTGACGTTTTGAGCTAATTGTTGAGCAATGTTGTGTCGACCCTTTGACAACGCTTGCGCAGCATCGTTGTATGCTTTTTTTGCAGTCTGTGTCGCTGCCGTTAACGCCTCTAGGTCTGCCCCATGACTCAGGCTTTGAAGTTTTTCTTGGCAGTCTTGATGAAGCGCAACCAGCCCCTCGGGTTCGCAATGAAACTTTCTTGCCGCTTCAAATAAAGCCCGCATGCGCTGTTCAACTTCGCTTAAACGATGGGGATCAAGTTCGAGGTCAATTAGGTAACTATTTAAGTCTGAACGGGCCTCGGCTAAAGCTATACGAGCGGTTTCAAGCGAAGCAACGGGGTTTTGCAGGGCCGCATCATGTTTGGCTAGCCCGCTTAAATGATGTGAAGCGCGGTCAACAATGCGCATAATACCGATTTGATCATCTTCAAGCGTATTTAAAATCTCGCTGGCTCCCTCAATCAAAGATTGGCCATGAGATAAACGGGTGTGCTCTTGCGACACGGTTTCCCATTCGCCTGGTTTGACGGCTAATTGATTGAGTTCGTCAACCTGCCATTGCAACTGTTCAATTTGACTGGCTTGTGTTGCCGCGCCGTCTTGGGCTGCCTCAAGCTGACGCTGTGCTGTTTGCCAGTGCTGCCAAGCCTGTTTTACCGTTTGCCGCAAAGGCAATAAATTACCCTGCGCATCAAGCATATCGCGTTGAAAGTCTTCTTTTAATAGGCTTTGATGGGCGTGTTGACCGTGAATATCGATTAGCGACTCTCCCAACTCGCGCAGCTGCGCCAAGGTAGCCGGTGAGCCGTTTATATACGCTTTATTGCGCCCTTGTGAGTCAAGTACGCGACGCAAAACTAAACCCTCGCTATTGCAGTCAAACCCTTGTTCTTGCAACCAGTCATGGCTGAATTCGGGTGCGTCAAAGGTGGCGCTGATTTCAGCACGTGTCGCGCCCGTGCGCACCACATCCGTTTCAGCGCGCTCGCCCAACACTAAACCCAAGGCGTCAATTAAGATTGATTTGCCCGCACCGGTTTCGCCAGTGAATACGGTAAAGCCCGATTCAAGAGACAATTCGAGTGACTCAACAATAATGTAGTCACGGATGAATAATTCTCTGAGCATTTTTTAAGACTCGTTTTCGCCTGTGGCTGGCATACGATTCCAGTCAAGTTTTTTTCGTAAGGTGGAAAAGAAACTGAAGCCTGTGGGGTGAACAAACTGGGCTGTATCGGCTGCCCGCGCTATAGTGATGCGGTCGCCCGTTTGTAAATCTGACCAAGTTTGCATGTCAAAATGTACACTTGCCCCGCCTTCGCTTCGTGCCATGCTTAATACCGTTAGCGTGATCACGCCTTGGTCTGGTATGACAATTGGGCGATTTGATAAGGTTTGCGGAGCAACCGGAACCAACAGCATCGCGTTTAGGCTTGGGTGCAAAATAGGCCCCATCGCTGATAAGGCGTAGGCCGTTGAGCCCGTTGGGGTGGCAACAATTAAGCCATCAGCCCGCAGCGTAAACATATAGCTGTCATCAATATCAACCCTTACTTCAATCATGCCACCACGGCCAGCGCGATTAATGACCACGTCATTTAAGGCGGTCGCAGCAAACATGCTTTGATCACCCCGGGTCACCTCGCCATGTAGCAAAATACGTGATTCAGTTTCAAAGCGACCTGCTAGTAAGTCTTTAACAGCTGCATGGGCATTTTGTAAAGGTATATCAGTAATGAAGCCTAAGCGGCCATGGTTAATTCCAGCTACCGGAACGCCCCAGGGGGCAAGGTTACGGGCGGCGCCAAGCATGGTGCCGTCGCCGCCCAGCACAATCGCTAAGTCGGCTTTTTGACCAATTTCAGTAAAACTGGCTTTTTCATATTCAGTGATTTGACAGTGCTCTGCGGTATCAGCCTCAATCAGTACTTGGCATTTTTCTTGACGTAAAAAGTCGCCCAGTGCGCGTAAATGCGCACCCAGTTGTGAGTCTTGGTATCGACCGATCAATGCAACAACAGAAAAAGACATGGCTGACGGCCCCAAACAGATTGACCTGATTATATAGGTGTAGTGCCTGAATTATGTCTGATGACAGGGTAAACTTAATACATGATGGATGATCGTGCGCATGCGCTTTTAAAAGCCCTAATAGAACGGTATATTGCTGATGGCCAACCGGTGGGTTCGCGCACCTTGTCAAAAGTCTTTGAGTTGTCACCTGCCACCATACGAAATGTCATGGCCGATCTTGAAGACAGCGGCCTGATTCACAGCCCCCATACCTCGGCTGGTCGAGTACCCACCCCTAAAGGGTACCGTTTATTTGTTGATCGTATTTTGGCTTCACAGTCGTTTGAGTTGTTGCCAGAAGGGCAAGTTCAACATGTTTTGCCTAATACCGATCCCACGCGCGCAGTCAGCGCCGCTGCGTCGTTATTGTCAAATTTAACTCAGTTTGCAGGGGTCGTNNGATGTGCAAAACCGAATTTTGACACCACCGCGTGATTATCAATCAACTGAGTTAATCGAAGCTGGAAATTTTTTCAATTACCATTATTCAGGTTTGCCGTTTGCAGACGTTCGCTTAGCGCTCACCAACGAGCTTGATCGCCTAAGAACTGATATGTCGCACTTGATGCAAGCTGCAATTGATGCGGGCGATCAGCAAGCAGACGATTTTGATAACGTTGTGATTTCGGGAGAAAGGCGACTGCTTGATGTCACCGATTTAGCATCAGACCTTGATCGCCTGCGCCGAACGTTTTC
>DITR01000080.1:2056-3655 GCA_002422175.1 Alcaligenaceae bacterium UBA6179 | reverse complement strand
ATTGGGCCAACTAGAATGGCCTATGAACGGGTTATTCCCATCGTTGATATCACGTCCCGGCTACTTTCTAATGCGTTGAGTCATGCTGGTGGGTCTCAGAGTTTGAGCCATAAAAATGTACCAGAACCTAACAATTGAGGTTTGCTTTGTCATCACATCAAGATTCTCGTCGCATGCGCGGCCGTTTTTGGCCAGAGGCCAAACCCACGCGTCTTAAAGTTTGGCCTGAGCCCTTTCACCGCGGCAAAGTAGGTGTTTTATTGGTAAATCTGGGTACGCCTGATGCCCCCACTGCACCGGCCATTCGACGTTATTTACGAGAATTTTTATCAGACCCACGTGTCATTGAGATTCCTAAATTTATCTGGTGGTTCATTCTCAATGGTCCAATATTAGCAATACGACCGCGTAAATTGGTGCATCGCTATGCCAGCATCTGGATGTCTGGCGGTTCACCTCTCATGGTTTATACCCTCAAACAAGCAGAAGGGTTGCAAAAAACACTGAATGATCGGGGCTACGACATCCCTGTGGTGGCTGGTATGCGTTATGGTCAGCCTTCAATTGCCCAAGGCATGTTGTCGCTACGAGATCAAGGGTGTGATCATATTTTGACGATTCCACTTTATCCGCAGTATGCGTCAAGCACCACGGCAACTGTGGTTGATGAAGTGAATCGGGTGGCGTCACACTTGCGCGATCAACCTGCTTTGCGGCATATTAAGCGTTTTCATGTGCATCCGGCTTATATCAACCCCTTGGCAGATCAAATTCAAGCCTATTGGCAGGTCAATGGTCGCCCAGACAAGCTGGTGATGAGTTTTCATGGTTTACCCAAGCAGTGTACCGATATGGGCGACCCCTATTGTCGAGACAGTTATGAAACTGCCCGCGCGCTAGCGCAACGTCTTAATTTGTCTGATGATCAGGTGCAGGTTACCTTCCAAAGTCGTTTTGGCCCAGCAGCTTGGTTGCAGCCCTACACTGAACCCACTCTTGAGCTGATGGCTAAAAGTGGTATCAAGCGAATTGATGTCGTGTGCCCTGGTTTTTTGGCCGATTGCCTTGAAACCCTTGAAGAAATCAGCATCGAGTGCCGTGATACCTTCATGGCAGCCGGGGGCGAGCAGTTTCGATACATACCCTGTTTAAATGATAGCCAAGCATGGGTTGAGGGCTTGACTGACCTGACTTTAGAGCAACTTCAAGGTTGGCCCATTAAAGCTTGAGGAATCACTTTTTTAGCAGGGTGGGGCACCCCCCTGTTAGATATTTTGCGTGAAGAGCTTCTGGTTGTTCATATGTCTACCAGTTCTGAAGGGCGTGACGGACAACGCTTCCGAATACATACATCATGCATTTTTCTTTCTTGAAAAAGTCAAAACTGCCCCCACATAAATAAAAATGTTCCCAATTTGGAGATTTAGGCATGACCAAACCTCATCAAGACACCCCGCACACAGGCTCACAAAAACCACATTCTGATCAAGCTGAATCAGATCTAAATCATAATGTTGCAGACCAACAATCTGCCCATGACGAATTAGACCCTCAGGCAGCGCATGCTGACGAATTCGATTCAACACATGAACCAGAGGC
>DITR01000080.1:0-2029 GCA_002422175.1 Alcaligenaceae bacterium UBA6179 | reverse complement strand
GCGCGTGCTGAAATGGAAAACATTCGTCGTCGCTCACAAGAAGATGTCGCAAAAGCACGCAAATTTGGTATTGAATCATTTGCGGAAAGTTTAGTACCGGTTATGGATAGCCTGCAAGCTGCGCTGGCCTTGACTGAACAAACCACAGAAGACATGCATGCAGGTATTGAAAGCACCATGCGGCAGTTATCGGGGGCATTTGAACGTAACCATTTGAAAGAAATTGCACCGGCTGTGGGCGACAAATTTGACCCTCATCACCATCAAGCGATTGCTACCGTGCCAGCTCAACAAGAGCCCAATACCGTTGTTGCAATGTTGCAACCGGGCTATTTAATTGCTGACCGAGTTTTACGTCCGGCTTTGGTCACGGTTACAGCGCCTAAGTCTTAAAACGGGTGTTTTAAGTTTGGTTTTCTACCCAGCTACCCAGTGTAGTTTTGTTGCGCGAAAAGGGCTTATTTAATTGCAGAAGCTGATTAAAAGACCTTGAAAACCACAATTTAGCCCCCATTATCTATTTAACAAAATTTAATATTTACCTAATTAACAGAGGGTTACACAAAATGGGCAAGATTATTGGCATTGACTTAGGTACCACCAACAGTTGCGTTTCAGTGATTGAGGGCGGCAAAGTCAAAATTATTGAAAATGCAGAAGGCAATCGCACGACACCTTCCATCGTGGCATACCTTGCAGATGGTGAAGTCTTAGTGGGTACGCCAGCTAAGCGCCAGGCCGTTACCAACCCAACCAATACGCTCTATGCAGTCAAGCGTTTGATTGGCCGCAAATTTAGCGAAGAGGCTGTGCAAAAAGATATCAAACTGATGCCTTACGCCATTATCAAAGCAGAAAATGGTGATGCTTGGGTCAGCGCGCAAGACAAAAAGATGGCACCTGCTCAGGTGTCAGCAGACATTTTGCGCAAAATGAAAAAAACAGCTGAAGACTACCTCGGTGAGGAAGTCACTGAAGCTGTCATTACCGTACCCGCTTACTTCAATGATAGCCAGCGTCAAGCCACAAAAGATGCGGGCCGCATTGCCGGTTTAGATGTGAAGCGCATTATCAACGAGCCTACCGCAGCCGCTTTGGCGTTCGGTATGGACAAATCAGAAAAAGGCGACCGTAAAATCGCCGTATATGACTTGGGTGGCGGTACGTTTGACGTATCAATCATTGAAATAGCTGATGTTGATGGTGAAAAGCAATTTGAAGTGTTGTCAACGAACGGTGATACCTTTTTAGGTGGCGAAGACTTTGACCAACGCATCATTGATTATGTGATTGCTGAATTCAAGAAAGAGCAGGGCGTTGATTTATCAAAAGACGTTTTGGCACTACAGCGCTTAAAAGAAGCCGCTGAAAAAGCCAAAATCGAGCTGTCATCAACCCAGCAAACTGATTTGAATTTGCCCTACATTACGGCTGATGCTTCAGGCCCCAAGCATTTGAACTTAAAAATTACCCGTGCCAAGCTCGAGTCTTTGGTTGAAGACCTGATTGAGCGCACCATTGCCCCTTGCCGTACTGCTATTAAAGATGCGGGCGTCAAGGTAAGTGATATTGATGACGTTATTTTGGTTGGTGGTATGTCACGCATGCCAAAAGTGCAAGAAATGGTCAAAGAGTTTTTCGGGCGCGAGCCACGTAAAGACGTCAACCCTGACGAAGCCGTTGCGGCCGGTGCAGCCATTCAAGGTTCAGTCTTGTCTGGTGACCGTAAAGACGTACTTTTGCTTGACGTGAGTCCGTTGTCACTGGGTATTGAAACCTTGGGTGGTGTGATGACCAAGATGATTACCAAGAACACAACTATTCCAACGCGCTTCTCACAAGTGTTTTCAACAGCTGATGACAATCAACCTGCTGTCACCATTAAAGTGTTTCAAGGCGAGCGCGAAATTGCCAGTGGCAATAAGTTGTTAGGCGAGTTTAATCTTGAGGGTATTCCACCTTCAACCCGCGGTACGCCACAAATTGAGGTGACTTTTGATATTGATGCCAACGGTATCGTGCACGTGTC
>DITR01000134.1:13297-46523 GCA_002422175.1 Alcaligenaceae bacterium UBA6179 | reverse complement strand
CATAAAACACAACGGCACATTTCGGCTGTTCCGGCTATCAACATACTGAGGCCTGCCAATACAAGAACTATTTTTAAAGGCCAAACGGGAACACCCGCGGGGCTGTTAACACTGACTTCTAATATTGTGAATGATTGCAGGGCGTAGAAAAACCCCGTTATGACTAGAGCCAAAATACCGGGTAGGTAAAATATAAAATAAAGAGCCAGTTCAACTTTGGCTTGATTGCGAGGTTTCCATTTGCGGTAAAGAAAATCGCCTCGAACATGAGAGTTTTTAGATAAGGCGTAAGCCCCAGACATCATGAATAGTGCACCGTAAAACGTATAGCTCATATCATAAGACCAAGAGGTCGGGTCATTGAGAATGTAACGCATGAACACCTCTAAACTCGTTCCCAGCGTCAACATCACAATACACCAGCCAAATGAGTGTCCAAGCGCTTTGGACAGGCTGTCAACCCATCTGATATACCCGACCATTTTCTTTCTCCGCAATTAAAAAAAACCGTCGACAAACAACGGCCTTTTTGTGAACCTGTTAATCGCCTAGACACGGTCTAGGCGATTGCTAGCAATAAATTAGAATGGTAACTTGGTTTTGAAGACGTGTTCATATGCGCTTTTGTAATTAGCATCTGCCAAAAAGCCATAATATGCAACACGCTTAGACCAAGCCATCTGTGAATCAACTACTTTCTTGAAGAATGGGTCTTCAGCTGCAAGTGCAGCAGTCAGAGTGTCCCATGCGTTCATTTGAGCATCAAACACGGCTTGAGGTGTCTTGGTCACACGAACTTTGTCATCAACGATAAGTTTTTGTAAGTCACGTGAGTAGCTGTCTTGAGCTGTCCATTCGTTAGACGAAGAAGCCGCTTCAGCAGCATATTTAAGAATAGCTTGCAAATCTTTGGGCAAAGAGTCGTATTTGGTTTTGTTGAATGTAATTTCAAAAAACTCTTGTGCTTGGTGAAATGAACCCATTGAATAGTTTTTGGCAACGTCTTGGGCACCAAATGCGCGATCTGAGGTTGGGTTATTGAATTCAAATGCGTCAATCACACCGCGTTCCATAGCAGGCATAATTTCGCCACCTGGAAGCTGGGTAACACTCATACCCATTGATTGCATTAAATCTGCTGCTAAACCCACGGTACGATATTTGTAACCCTTGAGTTCTGCAGCAGTTTTTGGTGGGGTGCCTTTAAACCAACCCAGTGGCTGTGGTGGCATGGGGAAAGCAAAAAACGTTGTGACATTGAGCTTAAGATTCTTAAGCAATTCATCGTACAGTGCTAGACCACCACCGCGATGAATCCAACCAAGCAACTGTGATGAGTTGGCGCCCGTGACTGGGCCAGAACCAAAAAGTGAAGCGACTTTGCTCTTGCCGTACCAGTAGGCCGATACTTGGTGACCCGCGTCAAGAACGCCATTACTCACAGCATCCATCATTTCAAACGGTTTAACAACTGATCCGGAGTTAAGGTAGTCAATACGCAAGCGCCCACCCGACATTTCATTCACGCGAGCCACATATTCTTTGGCCATATCGTTAAAAATGTCAGTTGCGCCCCACCCGCCTTGCATTTTCAATACGATAGGTGATTGAGCAACAGAAATCATAGGAAAGCCGGCCAAAGGTACGGCTACAGCTGCAGCACCAGCGGTGCTGAAAAATTTACGACGTGATTTGACTTTTGATTCGTCTATTGTCTTGGTCTGGCTCATATTTAGAGTCTCCGGAATGTAAAGGGTTCCCTAGATGATTTTAGGGTACATCTATTAAAACAAACACTTTGATATGATGGTAGATAAAACAACTAAACTCAATTAGGGTTTGCGATTAGCTCATATGTATTTGTTATGACCAATACATCCCCGCAATGACATATTGGCATGTAAAATTTACTGCATCGCACCATATTCAATGCATTTTAAAATTCAATGCATTCCGAAATAACCGCTTCTGGTCACTTAAAATGCTTACAAACGTCGTCTTTTTTGGTTTAGGTATTGTCGCGCTTGTTGTTGGTGCCCAGGCTCTGGTTCAGGGGGCATCTAAATTTGCTTTGTCGATGGGGCTTTCGCCTCTTGTTGTGGGTTTAACCATCGTAGCGTTTGGCACCAGTGCGCCTGAAATGGCTGTCTCGGTTGACGCGGTCTCAGCGGGTCAAGTTGATCTCGCTGTAGGCAACGTTGTCGGCAGTAACATTTTTAACTTACTGTTTATTTTAGGTATCAGTGCACTGATTACCCCGTTGTTTGTTCATATCCAAATTATTCGTCAAGAACTACCCATTATGATGGGTGCTGGGCTTTTGTTATTGGTTATGGGGCTTGATAAAAACATTTCGATGCTTGATGCGGGCACCCTATTACTTTTACTTTTTATTTATACGGGGTTTTTGGTCTGGCAGTCACGCAAAGAAACAGCCAGTAACGAATTTGACAAAGAATTGACACCCAGCCCTTCAGGCGCTTGGGACAGTCGTTGGTATATTCAACTCATTTTGATTATTGCGG
Source organism: Alcaligenaceae bacterium UBA6179 (assembly GCA_002422175.1). GTDB lineage: Bacteria > Pseudomonadota > Gammaproteobacteria > Burkholderiales > Burkholderiaceae_B > Algicoccus. The sequence continues at coordinate 43,998 of DITR01000134.1, read as the reverse complement.
GCCTAGGTCTCTTAGTGTTGGGTTCAGATTGGTTAGTTGATTCAGCAGTCGCCTTTGCCAAAGCATTCGGAGTCAGCGATTTAATCATTGGTTTGACAATCGTCGCAGCCGGCACGTCTTTGCCTGAGGTGGCTGCATCGATCGCCGCAGCACTTAAAGGTGAGCGTGATATCGCTGTGGGCAACGTTATCGGCAGTTCCACATTCAACCTACTGGGTGTTGTGGGTTTAAGCGGGTTGGCTGCAGGCTCTACTGGTTTAGTTTTACCAGAGGCCATACTAAATTTTGACATATGGGTCATGATCGCAACGTTTTTGGCATGTATACCTATCTTTATTGTTGGAAATGAAATTGGCCGCTGGCGTGGCGCTGTGTTTCTTTTTTATTATGTCGCATACGTTTGCTATTTGGTTCTAGATGCCCAAAAAAGCGATATGTTGCAAACCTACTCAAGCGTCATGTTGTCTTTTGTGATGCCAGCCACGATTATTGGGGTTGTTGTGATGATGATAAAAAAAGATAAGGTGCCATCGCTTTAGTTAACCCTTTTGCAAGGTCAAGCCAAGCTTGGGTTGAGCTGAGCGCAGATCTAAGCCAACCTAAGTGCATACAAGCTAAATACAAGTTACCTAATACAAGTTATCGAATACAAGATAAGTTGCACTCGTGACGTTATAAATAATTTGACGTTATAAATTAAGTTTTAGTAACGCCGCATCAGCAGAAAAGTTAGCAACATCAGTAATATTCATACTTCGATCGTTCAGGCAGCCGTAGTGCTCAATGTTGGTCGTTGTAAATAAGCCAATGCAGGCTGCACCGGCAGCATCTGCCAAATGCAATGGGCCCGTATCTGCGCAGATAAACGCATCAACATGTTTTAGCACTGCAGCTAAGTGCCTAAGGTCAGCAGACTCAAATGTAGCGGTGCCGGGTATAAGGCTCGAGCGAATATCGGGGCTTAATATCTCAACCCATTTGATGGCATGGGGGCGGGCGGCATCAAAATCTTGTCGTATGCGAAGCCATGTTGAGTCTTCAATCACTTTATTACCGCGCGCACCCCTGAAGTAGGCAATACAAAGCGGTGAGTTTGATTTGAGGCCGTCGGCAACTGCTTTGCCACCCGCTTCTTCAGCTGCAGAAAAAACCATGGTGTGATCGTGACCCTGAACCGAGTGACCTAAAGCTTCGAGAAGAGCCAAAGCAGATAGCGCGGCGTGTGGGTTGTGATGACGTAAATCAAATGATTGTGGAAATACGTATTGATTGCGTGGCCCATAAAACGAAACTTTATTGCGTGCGTTCAACAAGGCACATATTGCTGTGTCGCTGGCTGAGCTGTGGGGCATGATGAGTAAATCATAAACAGTGCGACGCAGTTTGAAAATTGATTTTAAAAAATCTAAGGCGGTGTCAAAAGAAAAATGTGACACCACAATTTGATTTAAACCAATATGGTCAAATACTCGACCTTGCTCGGTCGTTAACAGCATGAGGTCAATTTGAGCATCGGGGTAGGCGCGTTTAAGTTCACGTATAAAGGGCAACATAAAATACATGTTTCCAATACGTTTGTTATTTCGTACCACCAAAATACGTTTGACCTCAGCTGGTGATAACTGACGCGTCAGTAAATGGCGACTCTTACCCAAAACACGAAACAAAGCATTCGATAAGCTTTGTGTGTTGTCACGGCGTAATTGGTCGAGCCGCCTAAGTTGTTGACGCCAAGGAAGCATTTATACTTGGGCAAGTGCCTGTTCTAAGTCAGCTTGTAAATCACTAATATGTTCAATACCAACCGACAACCGCACCATACCTTCGCTGACACCTGCTTTTTCAAGTTCTGCAGGGTCAAGTTGGCGGTGCGTCGTTGAGGCCGGGTGGGTCGCTGTTGATTTGGCATCGCCAATATTGACCAACCGAATAAATAATTTCAAGCCATCTAGAAAACGAGCGCCTGCCGCGCGAGGGTCTGCCTCTTTAGTTTTAAGGCCAAACGACAGAATGCCTGAAGCCTTACCACTCATTTGTTTTTGAACCAAGGCGTGATCAGGGTGATCTGGCAAACCTGCGTAACGAACCCATTCGACTTTAGGATGCGACTGCAAATAATGTGCGATGGCTAGCGTGTTTTCACAAATACGATCCATGCGTAAAGGTAAGGTCTCGATGCCTTGCAAAATTAAAAAGGCATTAATAGGGGCTAAGGCAGCACCAGTGTTGCGCAAAGGGACAACACGGGCGCGACCAATAAAAGCAGCGGCACCTAAAGCCTCTGTATAAACCACGCCGTGGTAGCTCACATCAGGTTCGTTTAAGCGTTTAAAACGCGCTTTATGTTCTGCCCAGGGAAACTTTCCACTATCAACAATTGCACCACCTACGCTGTTACCATGCCCACCTAAATACTTGGTGAGAGAGTGCACAACAATGTCAGCCCCATGCTCAATGGGGCGCGTCAGGTATGGGCTGGGTACGGTGTTGTCAACGATTAACGGTATACCGTGATCGTGAGCCACTTTAGCCAATGCGGCGATATCGGTCACGTTACCCAACGGGTTGCCAACTGATTCGCAATAAATCGCCTTGGTACGCTCATCAATATGTTGTGCAAAACTTGCTGGATCGCGCGAATCAGCAAATCGAACGGTAATGCCTTGTTGTGGAAAGGTGTGCGCAAATAAATTGTAGGTGCCACCATACAGTGTGCTGGCTGACACAATGTTGTCACCCGCCTCGGCAATGGTTTGAATGGCATACGTTATGGCTGCCATGCCCGAGGCAACAGCCAGCGCAGCAAGACCACCCTCAAGAGCCGCCACGCGTTTTTCAAGCACGTCGTTGGTGGGGTTCATAATGCGGGTGTAGATATTGCCTGCCACCTTAAGGTCAAACAGGTCGGCGCCATGCTGTGCGCTATCAAAAGAATAGGCGACCGTTTGGTAAATGGGGGTAGCCACCGATTTAGTGGTGGGGTCGGGCGAGTAGCCCGCGTGAACAGCGAGTGTTTCAATTTTCATGGGGGAAATTCCAGTGTTGTCGTGTTTCTGATTAATATTACAGGTTAAGTTTTTATAACTTTAACCAATATTTATTCAATCTCTAAATAACTTTACATGATAAACAAATCGTGCTTTTGATTTGATCTTGTTTTTTAAGTTGCTGGGGTGGTTGCGGGCGGGCGATTCGGCTCTCCAATATCATGCCGCTTAAGCTCACCTTCAGCTTTAGAAATGACTGCTGTAGCCACACCATTGCCAAAAACGTTGGTGGCTGAGCGTGCCATATCTAAGAAGTGATCAACGCCTAAAATAAGCAAAATACCTGCCTCAGGAATATCAAACTGTGGCAAGACTGCTGCGATGACAACTAACGAAGCACGCGGCACACCTGCTATACCTTTAGAGGTAATTAAAAGCATTAGCAACAACATCAGTTGTTGTGTCCAGGTCATGTCAATGCCGTAAATTTGAGCAATGAACAATGCTGCAAATGTACAGTACATCATTGAACCATCTAGGTTAAACGAGTAGCCCATGGGTAATACAAATGATGCAATACGGTTACTACACCCAAAGCGCTCAACTTGCTCAAGCGTTTTAGGGTAAGCGGCTTCAGAGCTTGCGGTTGTGAAAGCAAGCAGTGCGGGTTCACGCATCATTTTAAATAATGTGATGACAGAGCGGCCCAACATAAAGTAACCCGCTAAAAATATGACGCCCCACAGAATTAAAATAGCAATATAGAAACTAAGCAAAAATTTGCCATAAGTCATCAGTACACCCAAGCCATCAAGAGCAATAACAGATGACACCGCGGCAAATACAGCCACAGGCGCGAAGTTCATCACGGCCGTGGTTATCTTGAGCATGATGTGACCCAAAATATCAAGTGCTTTAAAAAAGGGTTCTGCCTTTTGACCCATGGACGCGCCCGCTACACCAAAAAAGAGTGCAAAAACGACAATTTGTAAAATCTCATTTTTGGCCATGGCATCAAAAATGCTAGTCGGGAAAATATGGTGAATGAAATTAACGAGGCCTTTACCTTCGTGCGCAAGACCTGTTGCGGCAGTCGCTTCGGGTATGGGCATATGAAGGCCGCTGCCAGGTTGAAAGATATGCACAAGCACCAAACCAAGCAATAAAGAAATAATTGACATCATTAAAAACCAACCAAATGCCTTCAAACCGACACGGCCAATCGCTTTGCCATCGCCCATCTTGGCGATACCGCACGCTAATGTTGCAAACACCAAAGGTGCGATGATCATTTTGATCATACGCAAAAATATGTCTGTAAAAATTGAGATGTATTCAGCATACGACTTGGCAAAACCGTTATCATGCCCCCATAAATAAGCAACATGACCCATAAGAATACCTAGCACCATCGCAATAAGTATGTAACGCGTCATCCGGCTTGATTTCATGGGGTTGACCTTTTGATAGGGTTTGCACATCTTTTTTAATGCTCGTATCTTACAGCGATCGAGGACTAAAGCCCCCTCAGAATTACCCGCGTTAAAAAAAACAATGCTTAAAAAGAGGGTGTAAAGCAACAAATTTAAGTTTGCTTAGGGTTATTGCTAGGCTAATTTCCCTAGCATCACGTGGCCAGCTTTGAAGGCGGCAACGACAGGCACCCCTTTTTTAAGTTTCATATCTGCCACGCTTTGATCAGTCACCATGGTGACTAACGTTTGCCCATCACCACAATCTATAACCACCTCTACATTTACGGCGCCTGGTTTAAGAACCGAGATGATGCCGGCCATTTGATTGCGAGCCGATAATTGACTTTTTTTGATGTCAGTAATCAAAATGATCGCTGAGGCCTGTATGAGTACAAACACAATATCACCCAAGGCCAACTGCATATCTAGCCTACTGTGGCTGCTAACAGATGCCACTATGCTCGTATTTGAGCTAATAGCAACCGTTATTTCATCATTAACTTTACCCGTTTTAATGAGTGTGATTTTGCCTGAAAATTGATTGCTGGCGCTGGTTTTCATATTTAAGAGGTGAATTAAATCAATATCGGTTTCAAGGTTGGTTGAGTACTGATTCAATAAATCAAGGTACCGATTTACATAATGGTTGAGGTCTTCGTAGCGTTTGAGTAACTTGGTGCCATATGGGGTCAGGTGTGTTGAACCTCCACCTTTACCGCCTTTTGACCGAGTTAAAAGCGGTTGTACTGATTGCATGTTCATTTTTTCAATATTGTCCCACGCGGCTTTGTAGCTCATACCGACTGATTTAGCGGCTTGGGTAATAGAGCCGGTGCTGTCAACAGCTTTGATTAAAGCCCACTGCTTGGATCGGCCTGGCGACATCTGACCTTGTTGTAGTGCAGTTGAAGCGGATAAGTGGATGATGGTTGAAACTGTCTTTAATGGCTTTGCATCTGAATGCTTAGGTTTTGAGTCATTTGCATTTGTCTTGACAAGGCTCGATTTCTCTTTTGACGGAAGAGTCATAATAGGTTTCATTCCCCAACAATTTTGCCAGTATTAATTTGAATCGTTTCTTGTGCAAAAGCGTGTGCGTCTTCGGCATCGTGAGTAATTAAAATCATCGGTAAATTTAACTCACTCTGAATATCAATCAATAGGCTGCGAAGTTCGCCACGTATCTCACGGTCAAGTGCAGTAAAGGGTTCATCAAGCAATAGCGCATCGGGTTGATGTATCAGTGAACGAGCGAGCGCGACGCGTTGTTTTTGACCGCCTGATAATTGATGTGGGTATTTCAAAGCTGAGTCAGGCATATGAAGTCGATTCAACCAAACCATGACTTTGTCGTCAATACGTTTGCTACTGGGGTTAAATAAGCCTCGACTCAGTGCGAACCCGATGTTTTGTGCAACATTCAAATGATCAAATAGCGCATAGTCTTGAAACATATAAGATACGCGCCGCTGTTGTGGGGTCAGGCAAATGTTTTTTGAGCTATCTTGTAAAACCTGATCTTTAAAACAAATCAAACCTTCTTTTGGTTTAACGAGCCCTGCAAGCATCATGAGGGTTTGACTTTTTCCTGCCCCCGAAGGACCTATCAGCGCAATGCGCTGAGCCACACTGTGAAATTGCACATTTAAATTAAATTTTTCCTGGCCTTGACCCAATGTGTGCTTCAGACTGACTTGCCAAAGCAGGGCGGGCTGGTTTGAGTTGTTATGATGCGCTCTAACCCAACTTATTTCACTCGTCCCCCTCGAATGATCATTAGAGTTAGACATGTGCCTGCTTCACGCCGCGCGGCGTCAAATAATTTGAAGTGATTAAAATTAAAAAACCCACAATAGAAATGAGCATGACTAAGAAGTTAGCCAATTGGTCTTGCCCAGCTTGTACGGCTTCGTAAACAGTGATTGAAAGGGTTTGTGTTTGACCAGGAATACTACCCGCCACCATTAAGGTGGCACCAAACTCGCCCATTGATCGCGCAAAACCCAACAGCGTACCAGCCATTATGCCGCGCCATGCAAGCGGTAGCGTGATACGAAAGAATATGAAGAAATGATGAACCCCTAGGCTACTCGCAGCATACCTAAACTGTGGGCTGACTGATTCAAACGCGGCACGGGCCGACTTAAAAACCAGTGGAAAAGAGGTGATTGCCGCAGCGATGACAGCACCTTGCCACGTAAAGATCAAACGAATACCAAAAAAGTGCTCTAAAAATTCACCGATTGGGCCTTCTCGACCAATTAAGACTAAAAGGTAATACCCCAAAACCGTAGGGGGCAACACCATGGGTAGCGTCAGTATCGCATCAAACGTATGACGTAACGCAAAGCGGCGTGTCGCAAAATAATAAGCTAAACCAACCGCTAACACTAAATTAATGGCGGTTGCCCAGAGTGATATTTTGAGTGTTAAACCCAAAGCGATCAGTGCTGATTCAAATTCAGAAGTGCTCATTGGGTCACCGATCTAAAACCATGGCGAGTGAAAATGCTTTGTGCTGCGTCACTTTTTAGAAAATCTATAAAATTTTGAGCGATTTCAGGCTGAGTGCTGCCAGTCACCCTGGCTACAGGGTAAGCAATGGTATCGGGCGTATTGACAACGAATGCAACCTTAACGGCTTTGCCCGCTGCATTGGCATCGGTTAAAAACACAAACCCCGCATCAACTTCATTTTGTGAAACATACAACGTGGCTTGCCGAACGTTTTGAGCCATAATGAGTTTGGGAGCTAAGCGTTGCCACAATTGTGATGATTCGAGTATTTTTTTAGCATACAAACCAGCCGGTACGTTGTTTGGGTTGCCTAGGGCAATGCGGTTGATATGTGATTTGTTTAAGTCATCTAACGAAGTGAGATGTAGGTTTGAACGAGCTGGGGTAATTAAGACCAGCTGATTTTCAACAAAATTGATTCGTGTCGTCACTTCAATTAATTTGGCATTTTGCGCACGATTCATTGAGTTGGCGTCGGCTGTTGCCAACACATCGGCTGGTGCACCTTGGCTAATTTGCTGTAGCAGCGTGCCAGAGGCTGCAAAATTAAAACGAATGGCAATGCCTGGGTTTTGGGTTTCAAATAGAGCGCCCACTTCGGTAAATGCGTTCGTTAAGCTGGTCGCAGCCGACACAACGAGGGTTTGCGCTTGAGCCCCCACCATACTTATGGCTAAAACGATCCATACAAAAAGACGCTTCATCACAACTTCCATAATTAAAATGTTCATTTATCGATATGTACTCAAGTATATATCGATAAATTTTTAAAAAGAAAGGGCTTTGCTACGCTTTGCTAGCGCATCTCAAAAAGTTCTTGATGAAAATCACTATTTTTTAAGCCTTGTGCGACCAAGTCGTCACGCAGTGATTGCCCTAGGCCAGCAGGCCCACAGAACCAAAAATGAGCTGACAACCAAGCTGGAATATCTTGTTTGAGTCGATCGGCTGTAAGCGGCTGATCTCGGCCTGAAGCAATAATATGCAACGTGATGTGGGCTTTTTCACTGAGCCGATATAAATCATTCACAAAGCTTGAATCATGAATACGTGTGCAATAGTAAAGTGTGATGGGTAAAGTGATGGGTGTTTGTGAGAGTTCGTTTAATTTTGAAGACTCACAGATCATGTGCAGTCGGGATAAAAATGGTGTGATGCCAATGCCACCGGCTATCCAAACTTGATGGGGTGCATCAAGTTCACCTTGTTGCAAAGCAGGGTAAGGGTCAAACTTAAAACGGCCATAAGGCCCCTCAACGGTAACGCTTTGGCCGATATAAATATTTGCGGGTAATTTTGAAGTGTAGTCGCCCAGTGCCTTAATGTGAAACACCACTTCGCCGTCATTGCGCCACGGCGATGAAATGCTGAATGGGTGCGCGCCTTCTTTTGGATCAAAGGTCACAAAAGCAAACTGACCGGCCTCATGGCCGTGCCAACCATTACCTAAATCAATATGTACCTCTAAAACCCGATCTTGAGCGTGTTTCGTAATGGCTGTGACACGGCCGGTGCTGCGGTGCTGTGCACCGACTTTACCCATAAGGGAAATGCCAGCGCCTACGCAACCTATTGCCATCAAAACAGCCATGAAGATACCAACTGGGGTTACCCAACCCACTTCACCAAACAATACAACGCTATGAAAAACTAACGCAATATAGATGATAGCCATCAGCCGGTGTGTTTTGAAAAAAGCGCGGTACGGAAAACGTTTCCATAGCGCTAAGACAACCAACACCAACATGGCATAAATAGCCCATTCACCTAAATCTTTGGCAAAACTTCGCGCAGGTGTAAGGGGGTTGCTTTCAGCGAAAAAGCCGACGACATCAGAGGGCGTTTTAAACGATATGGCGTCAGCAAAACCATTTTTTACAAGCCATTTAGGCCCTAGTTTTATCAGCCAATGAGATAACGCAAAAAGGGCGGTAGAGATACCAACCCATTTATGGAGTCGGTAGTGCAGGTCTAGACCACCGATTAAATTTTCAATAAAAGGCAGGCGTAAAGCGAGCACCACACCTAAAGACATCATGGCAGTTGCCATAATGCCGGTGTAATAAAGCGTTGATTTACTTAACGCCCATAACGTTAAGGTTTGATCAATCGCATTGATGCTCAACCAGTAGGTGAGTGAAACCCCAATAAAAACAAACCACCATACAAATTTAATGCGTTGCATATAATCAAAACCGGGGTTTAAAAGATCATTTTAAACCTTATGTTTAATAGGGTGGTTTCGCTTTTGCAACCCAGTAAAGAGCGGCTGCAACTAAGAAATTATAGTGGTGCTTTAATGTGCCTGCATTACCACTTATTTAATGAACAGTAGACTCAGTTTGCGTTTGAACATCAGCTTGCGCTTCAGCCTGTGCATCAGCTTGTATTTCTGCCGAAGTTGGCCGACGCATGCCACGTATTAAATCTTCAATCGTTAAACGCCCAACTTGTTGACCACGGCGGTCAGTGATAATAAGTCTATCACTGGTACTTTCAGCCAATAGTTGTAGAGCCGTTTCGATGGTGGTGCTGCCCTTAACGATAGGTCCCTTGTCGCCTTCTTCAAGGGGTTTCATGATGGCACGTACACGCAATACACGTGCACGATTGATATCTTTCATGAACTCTGATACATAAGAATTAGCAGGGTTCATCAAGATATTTTGTGGGTCATCAGTTTGAACAATTTCACCGTCACGCAAAATGGCAATGTTGTCTCCAATACGTAGTGCTTCATCAAGATCATGTGTAATAAAGACGATGGTTTTTTCGAGTTCATTTTGAAGATCAAGCAAGACATCTTGCATCTCTGTACGAATCAGTGGATCAAGCGCTGAAAAGGCTTCGTCCATTAACAATATTTCAGCGTCAGTGGCTAAGGCTCTAGCCAAGCCCACACGTTGTTGCATACCCCCAGACAATTGGTTGGGGTAATAGTTTTCAAAACCACTTAGGCCAACGCGGTTGATCCAGTGCTCGCAGGTGGTTTTAAGTTTGCTGGCATTGGCACCTTGATTTTCAAGGCCATAACCCACATTTTCTTTAATCGTGCGGTGAGGAAATAGAGCAAATTTTTGAAACACCATCGACACTTTAAAACGTCTAAATTCACGAAGTGCTTCAGGGCTAAGTTTTAAAACATCTTGGCCGTCGACCCAAATTTCACCTTCTGTGGGGGCGATCAAACGGTTGATATGACGAATTAAAGTTGATTTGCCTGAGCCTGAAAGACCCATTACCACTTGAATGCGATGCCTTTCCATATCAAGGTTAACGTTGTTTAACCCAATGACGTGCTTAGTCTTTTCAAGTAGCTCGTCTTTTCCCATGCCATGGTGTACCCGTTGCATGGCTTTTTTGGGGTCTTTGCCGAAAACCTTATAAAGATTTTTAATAGAAATAATATAGTCACTCATTTTCAGTCTCCTTAGCGATGGCGCTGTAAGCGCATGCCAAAACTTTGGGTGATGCGATCAAAAATAATGGCCAGCACAACAACAGCTGCACCATTAAAAAGCCCTAGGGCAAAGTATTGATTGGTCACGGCTTGTAAAACAGGTTGGCCTAGGCCCTTAACACCAATCATTGAAGCAATCACAACCATGGCTAATGCCATCATGATGGTTTGGTTGATGCCGGCCATAATGGTGGGCAGAGCTAAGGGTAGCTGTACCCGCATCAACTTTTGAAATCGGCTTGCGCCAAATGCATCTGCGGCTTCAAGTGCTTCTTTATCTACCAGTCGAATGCCTAAGTTGGTCAAGCGAATGACAGGCGAAATGGCATATATCACCACAGCAATTAAGCCGGGTACTTTACCGATGCCTAGCAACATCACAACCGGTATGAGGTATACAAAACTAGGCATGGTTTGCATGACATCTAGTATGGGCAAAATGACATTTTGTCCGCGCTTTGATCGCGACATAAAAATACCAATAGGTATACCAACAAGAATTGATAGTAGGGTGGAAACTAAAATCATCGCCATGGTACGCATGGTGTTGTCCCACATACCTAAGTAGCCAATTGCGGCTAATGAAAGCAAGACGCCGAGTGCCAGTTTCCAGCGTTTAGATGCTAAGTAGGCTGTGCCGCTGACTGCTGTCAAGATGAGCCACCAGGGCGAATCGAGCAATATATATTCAAACCAGACTAAAAAGTGAAGCAAGGGGTTAAAGAATGCTTCAATGCCAGGGCCCATTTCGCGTGAAAAGCTCAGGTAACCCTGATCAATTGCTCGAGATATGGTGCGTAGCGTTTCAGTGCTGAGTTGTGGAAATGTAGATGACCAGAACATAATGCCTCTTATTATTTTAAAAAATGACTGATGGTGACCACAAAAGCCTCATGAGCTAATGCGGCCAACCATGTTCTAAACGATTGTTAGATGGGCATTAAAGCGCGGCTTGAATCTTTGCAGCAGCGTCTACAGACACCCATTTTTTCCAGGTTTCTGGGTAGGTTTTCAAAAAATATATCGCAGCATCTTGACCATTGGCCTGCTGTTCTTGCATGTATTGCAAGACTGCACCAAAGTCTTTCATGGGCCAAACGCGTGCTTTCAAATAAGCCATGGCCTCAGGCTGACTATTGGCAAAATTGCTCGACACAACAGTTTGAATTTCAGACACAGCAAAGCTATTTGGTTTGGGGTCAACACACGACTTCAAGGCAATGCAGTTCTCAAACGATTTTTGATCGTAAGGGCCTAAATCAACGCGTTGCATATCAAGTTTTGATAACAAAGCAGTGGGTCCCCAGTAATAAGCCAAAATAGGTTGCTTACGGTTATAAGCTTTGTTGATTGCACCTGATAAGGCAGCACCTGAACCGGGGTCAACCAAGTTAAAACCGGCCTCTTTCATTTCAAAAGCTTTAAATAAGTTTTCTGTAGAAATTTGGCAAGCCCAACCGGCTGGGCAACCGACTAATCGACCACGGCTAGGGTCTTCAGGGTCTTTAAAAAGGGCTACATTTTTTTTCACACCTGCAATCGTAGTCAGTTCAGGGTTTTTCTCGAGCATGTAGCGGGGTACCCACCAACCTTCACCTGCATTTTTAGCGGGATCTTCAAGCACATCGCCGACAATCACAAGACGTTTTTCTTTTACTGCTTTTTCGATCGGTTCTTTGACAGAGTTCAACCACATTTCGGGGGCAATATCAGGGCGCCCTTTTTCAGTCATGGACGTTGCGGTTGGCATGGTGTCGCCAGGTACCGTTTCGGCTTGGCAACCATACCCATTTTTAAGAATAAATTCATCAACTCGGGCAGCAGCTTGTGCGCTGGCCCAGTTCATTTCGGCAATGGTTACGGTGCCGCAGGCTGCTTGAGCAACCCCACCTGTTAATGCGGTGATTGCCGTTGCGGCCAATAGCGATAGTATTGGGCGATTAAAGCGAGAGCTTAATTTCATAGATTTCTCCGTTCGTTCGGGTCAAAAGTGACCGATGGACAAAGTTTGGCTTAGTGCTCGTTAACCAATCGTTGCCGCAACGCAGTTTTGCGAAGCGAGTCCGGTGAGGCACTCGTTGAGTGCTTGGCATACCCCAAAGATAATTTGGGGCGGCGAATGCTCTGAAAGAGCGTTTGAACCCAATAAAAACAGGGCTATGGTGACCTGGCAAACAGGTAAAGGAGGAAAAACTTTTAGCTTGAAAGCTTATTAAGACGAGTACTAGTCTAACAAATTATTGCATATCGTGGTAATTTTTTTAACATTAACCTGACTAGGTCATTAATTGATTATATTTTGACGGTAGTTGAGCATTTTTAGGGTATTTTAAATACTTTCTTTGCTTATCTGTTCTTGTATCGCTTTTGCTTGAGCAACATGCATTTGATCAGGTACATTGACTCCATTCTTAACAGCCAACACTTCAGCCATGATGCTTACTGCAATTTCAGCGGGTGTTTTGCTACCAATATAGACGCCAATTGGGCCCTTTAATTTAGCGAGCGTGGCGTCAGTTTGCTCAAAATGTTCAATCATGCGTTGTTTTCGAGCTTGGTTATTTTTACGCGAACCAATGGCTCCAACATAAAATGCTTCGGTTTCAATGGCTTCTAAAAGTGCCAAATCATCAAGTTTTGGGTCATGGGTAAGTGCCAGTATGCAGGTGCGACGATCTGGGGCAAAGCGTTTGACTGCATCGTCGGGCCAGTCACTCATGTGACTCACCCCTTGTGTACGCCAACCTGATGCATATGACTCACGGGGGTCACAAATGGTGACACTAAATCCGCAAAAAAGCGCCATGGTAGCGATGTACTCACCAAGCTGACCCGCACCAATTAATAGCATGCGATATTGTGGCCCAAAGGTATTGATTAATTGTGTATCGTTAATCTTCAAAGCGGACACGCTTTGCGTCGCTTGTAAGGTCACGACACCCGTTTTAAGGTTGGTGATGCGTTGCATCAACTCGCCTTTTTCAAGCGCTTCAATCAGAACCCTAAGTGTTTGAGTGTCGGGGTTAAATTCAAGTAATAATTCAAGCGTACCCCCGCATGGCAAGCCAAAACGATTCGCTTCTTCAGCCGTAATGCCATACTTGACGCGCTCAGGTGCAGCGTCATGAATAGGGCGAGGTACATGATCTGCATCTATGCTGGTTCGAGCATACTGCGCAATCAGATCGTCTTCAATGCAGCCGCCCGATACGGAACCGACAACCGCACCCGATTCGCACAAGGCCATAATTGAACCGACTGGCCGGGGTGAAGAACCCCACGTTTGTGTGACCGTGACTAAAACAGCTTTTTCTTGTTTTTCTCGCCATTCAAGCAATCGTTTTAAAACAATGACATCTTGATTTTCCATCTCAACTCACCCTTGCTTCATTGATACATTGAGTAAAAGACAACTGCGGCAGCAGTAGCGGCAGCGATGATTAACCAGCGCGGAATAGAGCCTGAGCTTTGATTATTTTGCGTAATGGGTGATTTATCTGTATTGAAATCTGTCACGCTGCTATTTGCGGCCCCACTGGTTTGTTCTTCAAGAACCGCTTCAAAACGTTTAAAAAAATCATTGGCCATTGACTTGGCCGCGCCGTCAATTAAGCGTTGACCCAATTGAGCAAGCTTGCCACCAATTTGAGACTCAACGGTGTAGTTTAGTAAAACACCCTCAGCATTGGGCACCAGCTCAACGTGTGACACCCCTTTTCCATGACCTGCAACACCACCCTGAACCTCAAACGACAAAGTATAAGAATGCGGAGGCTTGATGTCTGAGAGGGTGACAGTGCCCGAGAACTTTGCTGAAACAGGCCCCACTTTAATGGCGGCTGCAACCCCGTAGACATCAGGTGATTTGAGTTCAAAACTTTGGCAACCGGGAATACATTGTTTCAAAATGTTGGGGTCGTTGAGCGCAAGCCATGCTTGTTCAGCAGTGGCGGCCAGTTGGCGAGTACCTTGCATTTGCATAATAGACTTCCCTAGTTATTTGAGAACAAGCATAAAGTGTAAGACGATTATGAAGGTCGTGGCTTAAAAGGGGGGCGCGAGCGTTCTGAGGTGACTTGGGCCAGTGAACGGGCTAATTTTTCTAAGCTGTCTAAATTGTGTATGGCAAGCATTTGGTGTGCGTGCTTTGTGATGAACTGTGCCCCACCTGCTAACGGGGCATAACCATCGTAACGCAATAAAGGGTTTAACCACACTAACTGACTTGATTGTTTAGCGAGCCAATTCAGGTGTTGATCAAGTTGAGTGAGGTCACCGGTATCTAGCCCGTCACTAATTAACAAAACGAGGGTACGTCGTCCCACCATTTCATGTCGAAAATGGTTATGAAACGTAGCGAGTGATTCACCAATTTGAGTGCCGCCACCAAAGTCGTTAATCATTGCATTGGTTTGAAGCAACATCTGATCTGTATCGTCTTCGTTAAAGGCGGCTGACAAGGGAGTAAGTTGCGTACCAAACGCATAAACTGAGCGCTTCAGGTGGCGGGTAGCTTGATGTAAAAATGCCAACATGAGACGTGCGTAGCGTTCCATTGAGCCTGATACATCAACCAATATTAAAAGGGGTAGTGGTTGCAAACGCCTGCGCTGTTTAGGTAACGACAGTACTTCACCGTCGAAGCGGCCGGCATCGTTGAGCAGTCGACCCCAATGTATGCGGTCACCTCGAGTTGATTGCACAGAACGGCGCGCTTTAAATTGAGGTAAGGGTAAGGGTATTTCACGCGCAAGTCGTTCAACCAGTTTAAATTCGCTCGCACTTAACTGATCAAAATCGGCATGCCGAAGCCGATGTTGTGCACTGGCTGACATGGCTGCATCAAGCTTTATTTCTTCTTCTTTGGGCGGTGCTTGCTTTGTTTGCTTCTGAATGGGGGGCGGGGTGCTTAAGGCTTCTTGTGCACGTGGGCTTCGTTTAGGTTCTGTTGCAGCCTTAGTTTGAGGCAGCAACTGTGCCATCAGTTGTTTGGCAATTTCGGGATTACGAAAAAAAGCTTCAAATAATTCACTAAATACGCTGCGATCGGTATGGCGACTAACGAAAACTGCCTCAAGGGCTGCTTTAAGATCTTGACGTTGATCAAACCCCACCAGCGCACAACTTTGTTGTGCTAAGGCGATGCGCGAGCTATCGATTGGCATGCCTGCACGCCTAAGCGCTCGACCAAACCCAATTAAGTTATGGGCTAGCTTACCCTTTCGTGCATCGCCGAGTTGCATGCTGTTAATTCAACCAATCGTTAGGTTTCATCAGCAGGGGCAAGCAGCGCTTCGATGAGTGGCTCTAGGGCTGACACGTCATCGCGCTGCTTAAAGATAACACCGGCTGTACTTTGCACAATTTCAGGGTCTAGCTCAAGCGTATTGAGTGCCACTAATGCTTTGGCCCATTCAATACTTTCTGCAATACCTGGGCTTCGAGAAAAAGCGTTTGCCGTGGGCTGCAGGCGTAGTCGCTCAATAAATTGCGTCACTTGTTCACTCAGCTTAGCCGACAGGTCAGGCACCCGATGTTGCACAATGGCGAGCTCGCGCTCGCGTTCAGGGTAATCAACCCAGTGATACAAACACCTGCGTTTAATTGCATCGCTTAAATCGCGTGTACGATTGCTAGTCAAAATAGTGATGGGTTGGTGTTGCGCCCGAACTGTACCCAATTCGGGAATGCTGACTTGATACTCGCCCAGATATTCAAGTAAAAACGCCTCAAAGGGTTCGTCTGCACGATCTATTTCATCTATGAGTAAAACCGCCCCAGGCGCTGGTGTTTCAAGTGCACGTAATAATGGGCGACGAATCAAATATTTTGATTGATACACTTCCTGTTCAATTTGTTCAGCGTTACGTTCGGTTTGGGCTGCGCGCATATGAATAAGTTGGGCGGCATAATTCCACTCATATAATGCTTCACGTTGCTCTAAGCCGTCATAACATTGCAAACGAATCAGTGATCGACCGGTAATATGAGCCAATACTTTTGCCAGCTCAGTTTTACCCACACCCGGTTCGCCTTCTAGCAATAAAGGTCGATTTAAGGCTTGAGCCAAATATACCGCAGTCGCTAAGCGTCGATCAGGAAAATACCCGATCGACTCAAACGACTTGATGAGCTGATCAATTGATGTATTCACAATAATGCTAAAACCTTTTGTGAAGCAATCATTTAGCCAATGCCGCATCAACTGCGCGCTGAGTTTGAGTAATAATCAAACTGGCACGATAAGCAGCAGATGCATGCAAATCACCACTTAGCTCACTGTCATCAATTTTGACGCTGTCTACAGCAGCTGCAGTAAAAGAAGCTTGCAATGCGTTCTCAAGCCCTTCATGTCTAAACACACCGTTGCCTGCGCCGGTGATGGCAACTCTGACGCCTTGATCTGTTTGAGCCACAAACACACCCACTAAAGCGTAGCGAGAAGCCGGTTGTTTAAACTTGGCATATGCTGATTTTTTAGGAATGGGAAAGCTGACTGCTGTGATGACTTCATCAGGTTCAAGTGCGGTGCTGTACATACCTAGAAAATAATCATCAGCTTTAATGGTTCGCATATTGGTATGAAGGGTTGCATCTAATGCCATGACAGCGCTGGGGTAACAGGCAGCGGGATCGTTATTTGCTAACGAACCACCAATGGTACCCATGGCTCTCACTTGTTTGTCGCCAATGCCACCTGCCAAGTGAGCTAAGCCGGGTATGTGTTGTTTAATACCTGGATGTTGAGCGACATCTTGATGCCGTGTCATGGCACCAATAATAAAGTTTGAACCTTCCTGTTTAATGCCCACAAGCTCGTTCATGCGACCTAGGTCAATTAAAGCCTCAGGTTGCGTTAGACGTTGTTTCATTGAGGCTAATAAGGTTTGCCCCCCTGCTAGCAGTTGGCCTCCGGCTTGAACCATTTTCACCGCATGATCAACTGACTCAGCCCGCTCGTATTTGAAGTCGTACATCGTGGTTCCTTTAAATTTAAACGCGCGCTGATTGAATGGCTTCCCACACACGAAGTGGGGTGGCAGGCATATCAAAGTCTTTTACACCTAAGGGTGCCAGTGCATCAAGTACAGCATTAATTACGGCTGGAGGCGAACCGATCGCGCCCGCTTCACCACAGCCCTTGGTGCCTAGCGGGTTGGTGGTGCAAGGAGTGCAGGCATAACCCAGTGTAAAGTTGGGTAAATCATCGGCACGGGGCATGGTGTAGTCCATAAATGAACCGGTTAATAGTTGGCCCGTTTCACGATCATAAACGCAGTTTTCCATTAAGGCTTGGCCAATACCTTGGGCAATACCACCATGCACTTGACCCTCAACAATCATCGGGTTAATGATGGTGCCAAAGTCGTCAACAGCTGTAAAGCGGTCTACTCTTGTTTCACCGGTTTTGGGGTTGATTTCAACTTCACAAATATATGTGCCAGATGGAAAGGTAAAGTTGGTGGGGTCGTAAAAAGCTGTTTCATTTAGACCCGGTTCGAGCTTATCAAGTGGGTAGTTATGGGGAACATAAGCGGTCAGCGCAATTTGTGCGAAAGGTACTTTTTTATCAGTTCCTCGCACAGTAAATTCACCATTTTCAAAATCAATATCGGTGTCACTGGCTTCCATTAAATGGGCGGCAATCTTCTTGGCCTTCGCTTCGATTTTATCGATGGCTTTCATAATGGCTGCGCCACCAACTGAAATCGATCGTGACCCATAGGTGCCCATACCAAAGGGAACGCGACCGGTATCGCCGTGAACAATATCAACGTTTTCAACCGAAATACCAAGGCGTGCCGCAACCACTTGGGCGAAAGTCGTTTCGTGGCCTTGACCATGGCTATGTGAGCCTGTGAATACGGTCACACTGCCCGTAGGGTGAACACGCACTTCACCACATTCAAATAGACCTGCACGCGCCCCTAAAGCACCCGCTAAATTGCTGGGTGCTAGACCACATGCCTCGATATAGCTTGAATAACCCATGCCACGCAGCAGACCTTTCTTTTCACTTTCAACTCGGCGTGCAGCAAAGCCATTAACATCAGCGAGCTCTTGTGATTTATCCATTAATTGAACAAAATTACCCGTGTCGTATTGCAAGGCGACTGGCGTTTGGTAGGGGAAGGTCTTAATAAAGTTACGTTTACGAATGTCGTCTTGCGTTAGACCCAGTTCCCAACCCGCGCGAGACACAATGCGTTCAAGTAAATAAGTGGCTTCGGGGCGACCTGCACCGCGGTATGCATCAACTGGCGCTGTGTTGGTAAACCAAGCATCAACCTCAACGTAAACCTGCGGTGTTTCATATTGGCCAGCTAATAAGGTGGCGTACAAAATAGTGGGAATTGCCGTAGAAAAAGTTGATAAATAAGCACCTAAATTTGCATCAGTATTCACTTTTAAGGC
The DNA here is from genome assembly GCA_002422175.1 of Alcaligenaceae bacterium UBA6179. Lineage (GTDB taxonomy): Bacteria > Pseudomonadota > Gammaproteobacteria > Burkholderiales > Burkholderiaceae_B > Algicoccus. The sequence goes on along the minus strand of DITR01000134.1, from coordinate 25,144 downwards.
TAAAAATTTACCGTCTTTATCGAGTGCCATCTCAGCGTGTGTGACATGATCACGACCGTGAGCATCTGATAAGAACGACTCGTTACGGTCGGCAACCCATTTAATATTACGGTTAAGTTTTTTGGCGGCCCAGGTCACACAGACATCTTCTGCATAAAGATAGATTTTTGAACCAAAGCCACCCCCTACATCGGGAGCAATAACACGCACTTTGTGTTCAGGTAGTCCCATGACAAATGCGGTCAATAACAAGCGTTCAACATGCGGGTTTTGATTTGAAACGTAGAGTGTATATTCGTCTGATGCGCGGCTGTAGCAGCCAATTGCAGCGCGTGGTTCCATTGCGTTAGGAATGAGTCGATTATTGACAAGATCAATTTTAGTGATATGCGCGGCAGATTTAAACGCTTCATCAACAGCTGCCTTGTCACCGATTGCCCACTTATAGCAATGATTTTTTGGGGCTTGATCGTGAATTAAGGGTGCCCCTTCTTTCATCGTATCGCGCACATCTGCCACAGCGGGCAAAACGTCGTAATCGACTTCAACTAATTCAGATGCGTTACGCGCTTCTTCGAGAGATTCGGCAATCACCATCGCGACGTGGTCACCGACATAGCGCACTTTACCTTGAGCCAATATGGGGTGAGGGGGTTCGTTCATGGGGGTGCCATCGGTGTTGGTAATTAACCAACCGCAAGGCAAACCATTGATTTTGTCATGTGCAACATCTTCGCCAATATAAATGGCCAAGACACCGGGTGCAGCCATCGCGGTTTTTGTATCAATCGACTTAATGATGGCATGCGCATGGGGCGAACGCACAAAGACGGTGTAAGTTAGATTATTCAGTTGAACGTCGTCGGTGTATTCTCCTGCACCCGTTAGGAAGCGTTCGTCTTCTTTACGAAGAATAGACTCACCAATGTAGGGTAGTTTTGCGAAATCATTTGAACCCATGATGTACCCCTTTAAGTGTTCATGTGCGCAGCACCTTGCTGCACAGCTTTGACAATATTTTGATAACCAGTGCAGCGGCAAATATTGCCCTCAAGTAGCTCTCTGATTTCTGTTTCAGAGGCCTCTGGGTGTTTGGCGCAAAGGTCTAAGGCACTCATTACCATGCCAGGTGTACAAAAACCGCACTGAAGGCCGTGACAGTCTTTGAATGCTTGTTGCATCGGGTGCATGGTACCGTCGGGCGCAGCAATGCCTTCAATGGTGGTGACTGAGGTGCCCGCAGCTTGCGCCAAAAGTATGTTGCAAGACTTAATCGAGTTACCATCAATCATGACGGTACAGGCGCCACATTGAGCCGTATCACAGCCAATGTGTGTGCCTGTTAAATGTAGGTGTTCTCTAATAGCGGTTGAAAGTAATGTGTTGTCAGCGGCATCAATGGTTACAGTCTTACCGTTGACCGAAAGTTCGGTTTTCATGCAGGTCTCCTGTTAATCGCAATATCGTTCTTGTTTTCTCAATACTAGAGTACAAATGGCAATAATTCAATGACTTCGATTCATTGACTTCAATTAGTAGGGCTATTTATAAAGCTTTTGCCAAGTCAGGTTATTTTTTTAGTGACTTGACTTCTGGGCTTTGTTGAAGAAGTTTTAGTCAGAAAAAAACTTCACCAAACCAAAACTTCACCAAACCAAATCGCGAGATGGTTATAAAATTCAATTTTTAACATTCAGGCTTTACCTTAACCCCATGATGCTTAATAAATTGACAGGTTTTCAGATGAAAAATGGTTGTTTATACCGCGGGCTTACCCGCACTGTTTTGGTAATGGGGTTATGTTTTTCTGGGTGGGCCCCAGTTGTTCTTGCTGCACCTGCACAAAAACTCGCCGTTCAGGTAACAAACGATAGCGAATCGGTTTTGTGTGCTGAAAAAGATAATGTAGCCCTGACGTTTAATTCACCCCAAGTTCAATCATTTCAGGTGCAGGCCACTCACCCACCCTATATTGGCTTAATTACCTACGACCAAGATGCGCCTGATTTCACATCTTGCGACATGACTGCAGACCCTGTTTTTGGGGCAGACCACCCTAAGCGCATAACGATATTTGAAAGTGATGATTTATGGATTGTGGGCTTTACTTTTAATTCATTCTGGCGCCCTAATACAGTGCCTGTAAAAATCGGTGGTAAAAAATTTGAAGGCTTGCATATGTTGCAAGTTTGGGTGCGCCATCAAGAAAGAGCGGAAGAAGTTTTGGTGCTGTACCCGCCTGATGGGTATTGGCGAGCCCGACCATTAGCGTATCGCGACATGCGATGGACAGCCTACGGCTCATCGTTTTTAGTCGGCCCGATTGAAACACTGGGTCGGCCTGTCGTGGTTTTAAACGATATAACGTTTGACCCAGAGACTAAACGCTTTGATTTAAGTTTTAAGCAAGGGGGTACTGGCAGTGTAACGATCAAAACGATTGATCGCGATCGTCAGGTACTTGATGTGACTTTAAAAAATACACCCAAACAGTTGCCATTTGCTTCGTTCCGCTCAATGTACGTCACCCGTTCAAATGCTGATGTGGCTGATGTGGCTTGGCTTGAGTTAAATCAACCGGGTTGGCTAGAAACCCCCATCATGAATTTTAAAGGCGCAAATGTAACGGAGTTGTGGGCGGGCCGTAACAGTGCCTCGCGTCATAACCTCAGCGCACCTGATATGATTTTTGGGCGCTTTAGTCAGTAATCAAGAACTCAAGAACTGTTTTTTTCATTTGCTTTACAAGGACCTAAAATTGTCATTGCGATAATCGACTGATTTAAGGTTTGTGGGTTTTGTAAGTTGGGGATCTCAATCGTTTTACGACCATAGTTAGGCGTAAGTGCATGTAAAACGAGGCTCGGTCTAGGTGTATTTCGCTTAGGCATAGACTGGCTTAAGCGCTCAATAGGTCTTCGGTCATACTTTGGGGGTAGATCGTTTTGTTTGGCCTCGATTGGCTCGGGCGCATCGCGACCCCAATCATTCGACTCAAGTAAATCAGGCAAGCCTTCGCCGGCCCTTTGGGTTCTTTGAATCGATTGAGGTTGACCACTATGATTAGGTGCAGGTAAGCCGGCGATTGGTTCAAACGCCGCTTCACCCCCTTCTTTGGGCGGTAGAGGCGGTAAGTTTGACTGTTGTTTCATGGCATTGCGTACGATCATTCCCATAGAAATGATCACCGCCAAAATCACTGAAACCACCAATGAAAAGCCAAGAAACAAATGAATAAACGCAGCCAGCGCCACGACCATTAATGGCGAAAAAGACAAACCTTTCTTTTTGGCGACCGCCCCAGTCGCCCCTAAAGATTGGCTTTTATTCAAAGATTTGGGCCACATCATGCGGCAGGCTTGCCATCATTAGGCGCTGACGTTTTGCCTGCAATGGTTTCACGCATGTCGGTATCTGACTTCATATTTTGCATGCGGTAGTAGTCCATAATGCCTAAGTTGCCTTGTCTAAAGGCATCAGCCATCGCGCGTGGCACTTCTGCTTCTGCTTCTACCACCCGTGCCCGCATTTCTTGCTCGAGTGCAACGGCCATAGCGCGGCGTTCTTCTGCTTTGGCTTGTGCAATTTGTTTGTCAGCATTGGCTTGGTCAATTTGCAGTTTTGCACCAATATTTTCACCGACATCAACGTCAGCAATATCAATTGATAAGATTTCATAGGCTGTACCGGCATCTAAGCCTTTACTTAAAATATGCTTTGAAATGTGATCAGGGTTTTCAAGCACACTTTTATGATTGGCAGCAGAACCAATCGTGCTCACCATACCTTCACCCACACGGGCGATGATGGTTTCTTCACCTGCACCACCGACCAAACGGTCAATATTGGTGCGAACGGTTACGCGTGAAACACAAACTAATTGAATACCATCTTTGGCCACAGCAACAATACGTGGGGTGGTAATTACTTTAGGCAACACAGACATTTGAACGGCTTCAAGTACGTCACGCCCAGCTAAGTCGATCGCCGAGGCGCGCTTAAAATCGAGAGGAATATTGGCTTTGTCAGCAGAAATCATAGCGTTGACCACCCGCACAACATTACCACCAGCCAGAAAGTGTGCTTCAAGTTCGTTGAGGGTGATGTGCAAACCTGCTTTTGCGGCACTAATACGTGCTGTAACGATTGTATGCGGCGGCACACGACGTAAACGCATGGCAATGAGGGTGGTTAAACCGACATAAGCACCTGAAGCCCATGCTGCAACCCATAGTGGAATGGGGACTAGATACAAAATGATGACAATTGCGATAAGAATGGGAATCAAAATGCCAAACGCACCAATCAGGGCAACAATAGATTCGATCATTTATTAAGATTCCTTTTTATGAATGAATAATGTCAACAACAACACGGTTGCCGTCAACGCGTACAACTTTAATAGGGGCGCCTGCTTCAATAAAATCGCCCTCAGAAATAACATCAACACGATGACCCTCTATTTCAGCAATACCCGCAGGTCTGAGCACTGAGTGAGCCACACCTATCTTATTTAAGAGTATGTGATCGTTAGAAGGTTCCGTTAAAAACCCAGATTGACCACCAAGTTGTGTGTCGAGAACAAATGCACGGCCAAATGGCATTCTGGGCAAGAACTTAAAAAACAAGAAACTAACCAATATGGCAAGAGCAAGTGAAAAGCCCATTTGAGCCACAGCAAACAAAATCGTCTCAACAGTGGCGCCAGAACCAACAACGCTCATAACCAGCGCAGCACCTAATGTGGCAATGCCTAACAAACCGAAGAGACCAAAGCCTGGAATGACAAACAGTTCAATCACTAAAAGAATAACACCCGTGAGTACAAGTAAAATTTCCTCAAGCCCAACCAGATCTACAATACTATGCCCATACAAAAAGAGACCCAAGCACGACAACCCTACAGCCCCCGGTATGCCAAACCCAGGGGTGCGTATTTCAAGAATGATGCCGAGCATCGCTAACGAGACGAGTAAGGAGCTAACTATGGGGTTTGTTAAAAAGCGAACAATTTCTTCGGCCCAATTAACACTCGGTTGTTGAATTTGTGCGTTGGTTAGGTTCAGCAAACCTAATAAAGCATTGATTGATGGGGCTTCGTAATTGGCAATCCCGACTTGCAAGGCTTCTTGTGTGGTGAGTGTTAAAAGTTTGCCTTTTTCAGATAACCCTTTAATTTCAACATCGGTATCAACCATCGCTTCGGCGATGATAGACGGTTTGCCACGGGCTTGCGCTGTCGCAGCAAACTCTTTACGAATATATGAAACTGTTTTTTCAGAAACAGGTTGGGTGCTTTGCCCTGCTGAACTCATTTGAACCGGTGTGGCTGCACCGATTGTTGCACCCGGTGTCATGGCGATTTGAGTGGCAGCTAAGCTAATTAATGCACCAGCAGAAATGGCGCGCGAGTCGACAAAGGCTATTGTTTTTAAGGGGCTCTTGAGTATCGCGTCACGAATAACAACGGCCGCATCAACACGGCCGCCAAAGGTGTTGATTTGTAAAATAACAGCACTGGCCTGTGCGGCTTGGGCTTCTTTTAAAACACGCTCAACATAAGGGGCCAAACCTAAGTCAATGGTACCGTCTATTTTGGCTACAAACACAATAGGGGTGCTGGGTTGCGATAACTGAGCATGGCTTATTGAAGCACCGAGGCTTAAGCAAAACAGCATGCAAAAGAAACCGACGTGACGAAAAGTGAGATTGAGTGAGGAAGATAACCTATCAAATTGACATGTCAGTGAATCGATTGTCAACGACTTAAATGTAAGCGGCTTTACCGTCAATTTTTTAATGTCCATGGTTCGACACCTATTGTAAAAGTTTGATCGTCAGCAATGACAGTCAGGGTTGAGTCTTCAATTGTGACGTGCACAACCATATTTCGGTTCACGACTTTGGCTAAACTTTTGGTTTGAACGGGGTCGAAACTAAAAACTTCAAACTTGTTTGACCGAGCTAGCGTTGATCGCATACCTTCCCACCATATACGACTAGCTGCGCCGCCGAAGCAATACACTTTAACTTGGTCAGACTTACCCGAACCTTTAAGTAAGCGTTTATCTTCAGGTTGACCCACCTCAACCCAGCACTTAATTGCTCCGGTGAGATCTTTTTGCCATAAATCAGGCTCTTCAGCATCACTAATACCCTTTGTAAAGTTTAAATCTTCATGAGCATTCAGAGCAAAGGCTAAAACCCGAACCATCATGCGTTCATCGGTTTCAGAGGGATGGCGCGCCACAGTGAGCGGGTAGGTGGCATAGTGGTGACGATTCATGTCAGCGACGTTTAATTCGACTTTGTAAATGGTGGCACGAAGCGCCATGGCGGTTTGGCTTTAAAAAGAGTGTTGCGGAATCAGCTTACCTTTGTATGCTGGGTCATTTATCGTAAAGATATTATGAGCGTTACGCTAACATAAGTAGTTGGTAAGGCCTAATGGTTAGTGTAGCTTGCAGTATATTGATTAAATACTTAGGGGTTTAAAAATGAGTAAATCAGGTGCTAGTAAAATGGACGAAAACCCAGCTTACCTTGCCGGTTTAGCTGTACGTAAAAAAGTTATGGGCGAAGAGTATGTCAATAAATCTATTGAAAACGCCGACGATTTTATGCGGCCACTACAGCAGTTTTTAGCTGAACATGCTTGGGGGGCGGTTTGGGTGCGTGAGGGGTTGACCCTTAAAACGCGTAGCATGTTGAACTTAGCCATGTTGGCAGCGATTAACCGCCCACATGAATTGAAACTACACATTCAGGGCGCCATAAATAACGGCGTAACCCAAGAAGAAATGTGCGAGATTTTTTTGCAATGTGGGGTTTATTGTGGCGCACCCGCAGCACTTGAAGCATTTAAAATTGCACAACAAGTTTTTAAAGAGCAACCTAAAGATTAATAAATCATGGGGTTTGCAGGCACCTTTTAGCTAACCCCGCTTGCTTGGTCTGATATCGTTTAGGCCATGAACAGGAAAGATAATCAATGAACTTTGAACTCACCCCCACTCAGCAAACGCTTCAAGCGCGCACGCGTGCATTTATTGCTGAACATGTCATTCCTCTTGAAAACGACCCGCGATTAGGCCCCCATGGTCCTGAAGAGTCGTTACGTCAACACCTTGTTGGTTTGGCACGCGAGGCGGGTCTACTGACTCCTCACGCCTCTAAAGAACTGGGTGGTTTAGGTTTGAGTCATGTCGATAAAGCGATTGTGTTCGAAGAGGCGGGCTACTCAAGACTCGGCCCAACTGCGCTCAATATACATGCGCCAGATGAGGGGAATATTCATTTGATGGAAGTGGTGGCTAATGCCGCCCAAAAGGCCCGTTGGCTCGTGCCACAAGTGCAAGGTTTAACACGTTCTTGTTTTGCCATGACAGAGCCTGCACCCGGTGCCGGCGCTGATCCATCAATGCTCAAGACGCTCGCTGTGCGTGATGGCAATGACTATGTTATTACCGGTGAGAAATGGTTTATTACAGGCGCCTACGGCGCCACTTATGTCATCATCATGGCTGCAATGGAAGATGGCACCGCCACCATGTTTTTATCTGACATGTCAGCGCCTGGCATAGAATTGGTCCGCCATATGGATTCGATGGACACCTGCTTCACAGGTGGGCACGCCGTGATGCGTTTCAATCAATTGCGGGTGACAGCCGATCAAGTTTTGGGTGAAGTCGGTAAGGGTTTTAAATATGCTCAGATTCGTCTCGCCCCCGCACGGTTAACGCATTGCATGCGCTGGTTAGGGCAAGCCCGACGTGCAAATGATGTGGCCACAGCCTATGCCGCAACACGGCAAGCCTTTGGTCAAACACTGGGCCAACATGAAGGTGTTGGGTTTATGTTGGCTGATAACGAAATTGATATGCAAACGGCGCGTTTACATATTTGGCATACCGCATGGTTGCTTGATCAGGGGCAAACCTGCAATTTTGAGTCAAGCCGTGCCAAAGTAGTGTGTTCTGAAGCCGAATGGCGCGTGGTTGATCGTTGTGCACAGATACTCGGTGGTCAAGGCGTAACGGGTGAAACCGAAGTCATGCGTATTTTTATGGATATGCGATCTTTCAGAGTTTACGATGGCCCCAGCGAAGTTCACCGCTGGAGCATGGCCCGCAAACTGCTTAAAGCGGCCGCGCCTCAGGTCGCAAAATGAATCAAAAGAAACTGATTGATTGTTTCAGCCTTGAAGGCCAAGTCGCGTTGGTAACCGGTGCATCAAGTGGCTTAGGCATGCACTTTGCAACGGTTTTAGCCGAGGCGGGTGCACGCGTTGTTGTCACGGCTCGACGCAACGATCGTATTAATCAACTGGTTGAAAATATTAAAGCAAAAGGTCAGCACGCTGTCGCAGTGCCAATTGATGTCACAGATGAACACAGTATTGCCGAGTGTTTTGAGCAAGCAGCACAGGCGTTTGGTGTTCCAAATATTGTGGTGAACAATGCGGGTGTGACGGTCACAAAGGCCGCCATAGATCAAACTGTTCAAGATTGGAATCAAGTGATTGACACCAATTTAAAAGGTTGTTGGTTGGTTGCAACCGAGGCGGCAAGACGTTTAATCGCCGCCCAAAAGTCAGGTTGCATCATTAATATTGCATCGATATTAGGCGAGCGTGTGGCAGCCAGTGTGGGCCCGTACGCCATTTCCAAAGCAGGTGTCATACAGGCCACAAAAGTGATGGCACTTGAGTGGGCGCGCTATGGTATTCGCGTCAATGCCTTGTTGCCCGGTTACGTTCGCACCGAGTTAAACAGTGAATTTTTGGGCAGCCCATTAGGTCTTAAGTTACAACAAAAAATTCCCAGTCGGCAGTTTGGCGAGCTACAAGACTTGTCAGGCCCTTTCTTGCTGCTGGCATCAGAGGCTGGCTCTGCGATGTCAGGTTCAACCTTGGAAGTTGATCGTAGCCATTTGGTGAGCAGCCTATGAAACCAAGCTTAGCATTTGATCAAACCACGACAGACCGTATTGCAGCGCTCATGCTGGCGCATCGTTTAATACATAGCGACTCAATTGAAATTCAAGCGTTGTCGGGTGGTCAGTCTAACCCCACCTATAAAATTGTGGCGGGTGAGCATCAATTTATATTGCGAAAGAAACCTGATGGCCCATTAATGCCTTCAGCCCATGCCATTGAACGCGAATACCGAGTCATGCAAGCGCTGAAAAAAACAAATGTACCTGTTCCTGAAATGAGTTTTTTGTATGAAAAAAATGATATTTTGGGTACACCTTTTTATGTGATGGCTTTTTTAGAGGGTCGTATAAGATACGACCAAACATTACCTGACTTTACAGTAGCCGATCGTACTTCGCTATACAACGACATGAATCGGGTGATTGCAACACTTCACAGCGTCGACGCTGAGTCAATTGGTTTGGGTGACTACGGTCGCCCTGGTAATTATTTTGAACGGCAAATTGCACGCTGGTCAAGACAATACCTGGCTGACCCAGGTCAACGTATCCCTGCACTAGAGTCACTGATTGAAATACTGCCACAACATATTCCACCGGGTGAATTGCACAGTATTGTGCACGGCGATTTTCGTTTAGATAACCTGATGCTTGACCCTAATTTGCCTCGGGTTATTGGCGTTTTAGATTGGGAATTATCAACACTTGGGCATCCTGTGGCTGATTTTGCTTATCACTGTATGAGTTGGCACATACCCCCCCGCTTATGGCGTGGTATTGGTGGGCTTGATCTTAAAGCGTTGGGTATACCCACTGAAGCTGAATACGTAGATTTGTATGTTCAGCGAACAGGTTTTAAAGATGTTAAAACCCATTGGAATTTTTATATGGCGTACAACTTTTTTAGAATTTCAGCTATTTTGCATGGTATTGGCCAACGTGTGCGCCAAGGGAATGCCGCTTCAGCCGATGCGATCGATATGGCATCTAAAGCTGAACCCTTAGCTGAAATGGGTTGGCAGTTTGCTCAGAAAATTGTCACAAGATAAAAGCTTAAGTTAGATTGAATATTTTTATAATTTGGGGGTTACTTTGAATATGCATCGTTATCGTACTGATGTAAAAAATAGTAAGGCCCCTTCGAAAAATTTATTCAGTATATTTGTGACTAGCGTTCTAACTTTATTGAGTTCAAGTTTAGCTGTGCAGGCCATGCAGCCTATTCAGCGCACACAACCATCGATTTATTTAATGGGTGAGGTGCACGACAATCTTGCTATTCATGAAGCGCGTTTAGCACGGTTAAAGCAAGATATTGGGGCCGGGTGGCGACCTGCCATCATCATGGAACAGTTTGATCGAGAGCGCCAAGAAGATTTAACAAGTGCATGGCAAACTTGCCCCGATGCAGCTTGTGTGATTAAAAAAGCCGGCCGTGAGGGTTGGAATTGGTCTTTATATGAACCGTTGATTAATTTAGCTTTGCAGTACCGATTGCCGCTTGTTGCCGGTAACGTATCACGACAAGACGCGTCTAAAATAATGCGGGGCAGTTATGACGCAGTGTTTGATGCAGACACGCAAAAGCAGCTTGGGTTGTTGCGGAGCTGGCCTGACAGTATGACGGCACAGCAAACACTGTCAATCGTTGAGGGTCATTGTGGTGTTTTACCTCAGGCGATGGTGGCGCCTATGGTGCAAGCTCAAAGGGCACGCGATGCTTGGTTAGCCCATTTGATCGTTCAGTATGCATCTCAGGGCGTTGTTCTGATTGCAGGCAATGGTCACGTACAAAGAGATGTGGGTGTTTACCGTTGGTTGCCGTCTGAATTGCTACCTAATGTGACAGTGATGGGTTTTGTTGAACCAAATGGTATTGATTTTCAAGCGTACGATGAGGTCATTGTCTTACCTGCTTTTGACAGGCCTGATCCGTGCATAGCTTTTAAGAAAATGATGCGACAATCTAAGCCTGTTGCGACACCTTCTAAAGGTTAAATGATGTTTTTATTATTAAAGCGTTTTTGTGTGACTTTGCTTTTATTGTCTGGTATTTCGCTCAGTGGCTGTGCGTACGACCCTTTGCCGCAACGTACCCCTGATGGTTTTGACCCACCTTACAACTATGATTAACCAATATGAATAACAATTAAAACTGCCAAGCCACACCCGTTGTAACGATTAAACTGTTATTCCAACGTTGCCCGTTAATAGCCGGTAAGGAAATCACACCTAGCCCTAATTGAATATCTTTAGTCGGTGCGTAAACCGCTGCAACTTCAGCTGTGACGATATATTGGCTGTTTTTATCAGGGTTTGTTTGCAAGCCTAAATCAAGTGCAAGTTTCCATTGATTATTAACGACCCATAAAGGTGCTGCAGACATTGACCATAGGTGGGTGCGTTGTGAGTCACTATCATTCGAATTAGACGTGCTGTTGCTCAGATAGCTCGCATTAAAGTGCAATTCAGCACCGTCGGTTAGGTAAGAGCTAATGAGCGTTAAACCACCATTCGTTTGAGCAGAACCCAAGCCTGTATTTTGCATATTTTTTGTAACGGGCAAAATAATGCGAGGTTCTGCAGCAAAGCTCCAACCTTCAGACTGATCACCCGCAAAAACCCACTTTAGACCAATTTCGGTATTATTCCAGCCGTTAATTTGCGACAATTGTCTTGAAGCGCCGAAGAAAATATCTAAGTTTTCGGTTAAGCCACGGGTATAAGTCGAAAGCAAAAAATTACCCGTAGTGTTTTCTTCATCAAGCGAAACACCCCCAATTTCAAGACTACCATTTGTTTCGCGTTGAAATAAATAATCAAATTCAAGCTGATTGCCGCCCGTACCTTGCGTACCGGTATCGTCAGTTATTAAAGGAAAAAAAGCAAAGCTAGTTGATGAAGTGACTA
>DITR01000134.1:0-13213 GCA_002422175.1 Alcaligenaceae bacterium UBA6179 | reverse complement strand
TTAGTGGAAAAGTATGGTGTGAGTAAAAAGCAAAATAAGGTCACCCCTGATTTTGTATTAATAAGAACAATACTCATTTATACAAAATCATCAAATATGTTTTTTGCGCACAATATACACAATAACTTTTGTTAAAAAATGTAATTAATGGCATCATGATCAAAAAAGAAGCTCGAGTTTGTTTTGTGCTGAGTCATTTTGGCTTTGAATTTTATATATCAGATGAAATTGAGTAAATAAACGATAAACAATAAAAAAATAAAAATGAAGACATGATTGCAGTAATCGAGGCTTACCGTGCCGGGTTATTTAACAAACATCAATGGCTACCAAATATAGTAGCTGGCATGATTGTGGGGGTAGTTGCACTACCTTTATCTATGGCGTTTGCTATTGCTTCAGGCGCTCGACCCGAGCAGGGCATTTATACCGCTATTGTTGCAGGGTTATGTGTATCGATATTTGGTGGCAGTCGATTACAAATTGCGGGCCCAACTGGGGCATTTATTGCCGTTTTAGTGGGTATTACAGCAACTTACGGCATTGAAGGCTTGCAGTTCGCAACCCTTATGGCAGGTGTGATGTTGGTATTGATGGGTATCTTTCGTATGGGAAACCTCGTGCGCTTTATACCAGCACCCGTCATTATTGGTTTTACAACAGGTATCGGTGTCATTATTTTCGTGGGGCAATGGCCCTATTTTTTAGGTTTACCTGCTTTAAAGAGCCTGTCATTTACAGACAAGTTAGTTGAAATATTTGGGTTACTTCATTTAATTAATCTACCCACGGTGACTATGGCGTTGGCCAGTTTGGCCGTGTTGATTATCTTGCCAAAACTCAAAGGTACGGCCCGCATTCCCGCTACCCTGGTTGCCCTGATCGGTGCAACCCTTGTACAGGCAGTTTTTCAGTTTAGTAGTGTGGCAACAATCGGCACAGCATTCGGGGGAATTCCGAACGGACTACCCAGTTTTTCATGGCCTGAGGTAACCTTAAATCAAGCCTTGCTTCTGATCGGTCCGGCATTCACTATTGCGATGTTAGGTTCAATTGAATCATTGTTATCGGCTGTGGTGGCTGATCGCATGGCGCAAACACGCCATCATTCAAATCAAGAACTTATCGGGCAAGGTATTGCCAATATTGTTGTGCCATTTTTTGGTGGGTTCGCTGCAACCGGAGCGATTGCGCGCACGGTAACCAATATTAAAAATGGCGGCACGAGCCCGCTTGCGGGTATTGTGCATGCACTGACGCTCATTGGTATTTTGGTCGTGTTGGCGCCCTTAGCAACACATATACCCCTAGCTAGTTTGTCAGCGATTTTATTTGTTGTCGCCTGGAATATGAGTGAATTACATCGCTTTAAAGCCATACTTTTAACTGCACCCAGAGCTGAACGGCTTGTATTGGTGGTCACCTTTTTATTGACGGTCTTTGTTGATCTTGTGGTTGCTGTCAATGTCGGTGTCATTTTGGCGATACTGCATTTTTTGCATCGCATGTCTAAAACTGTTTCGGTCAAAATCAAAACTGATGTATCACTACCCCAAGGTTGGGCGTTGTACGAAGTCGATGGACCTCTATTTTTTGCATCTGTTGTGGCGCTTGACAGCGTAATAAACGAATTGCCACCAGAAACTCATACATGGGTGCTAGATTTATCACATAGTTTAATTATTGACGTGACTGCGTTGCAATGCCTTCATGAGTTAATTGAGACGTTAAAAAAACGTTCAGTTCGAGTCATATTAGTGGGTGCTCGCCCCAAAGTGTTAATAAAATTAACGCAGTTTGGTATTTTGCAAAATCTAGGTGAAAACAATAATTTTGAAAATATTGATCAATTAATAAAATTTAGATTTGAAAAAAAGTGATTAATAGTATTAAATCGATCAAAATAATAAACCATTGCATCATGTAATGGGCTTTATAAATATAAATGAAGACAAAACACTGCCTAAGCATATGAAAATTAATAAAAAAGTAACAAACCGTGAATTTAAATTACTACTTAAACCCGAGGGATTAGACCGTCGAAGTCGTATTAATCAACTCGTTAGCTTGTTTACAGCCTTTTGTGAGCGTAGCAAGGTTGACTTGTTTCACCTTGATAATGCGAGCACCGGTTTGCGAAGCGTCTATTTTTACGACACACCGGGTGAAGATTTGCGACGGAATAATTTAATTTTGCGTGTGCGTGAATCGCGACAAAATGTGTGGGTTGATGATTGGTGTGAGTTAACGTTAAAGTGCCGTGCCGGTTCACTAAAAGAGTCTTTGGCGTACAACCCTTCGCCACAAACTGAGCACCATTTTCGTCATCGCTTAAAAGAAGAAATTTTGCGGGGTGATAAAGCAGGTACAACACGTTTGATTTATTCAAACAATTCAATTATTGATTCAATGCCAGTTGACTCTATTTTTGAGCGCGATTTTGAGAGCGTAACTAAATTCTTCCCTGACCTTCAAAGATTGAATCTTGCTCCTAAAATACCTTTTCGTCAGGTAGGTGGACGCACTAATAAAATTCTCGAGGCTTGCTTACCCATTGGTAACCTTGTCTTTGGTGACAACGTTCAAGCGCATTGCGATGTCGCAATTTGGATGCGAAGTGTCGGCGACCCTATTGTGGGCGAACTTGCTTTTGCTTACCGCGTTAACGAAGATAATCGAGACGCAACTAAAGCCCATTTACGTGCCGACAAGTTTTTTGCTCAGTTGCAGTTGGCTATTCTCGACTGGATACAAATCGGTTCAACTAAAACTGCTTTGATATACGGAAAACCAGAGTGATTCAGACGCCCACCAAACCGACAGCAACCCTATGGGAACTCTTCATAGAATTTCTTATTATTGGGGCAGTGAGTTTTGGTGGCGGTATTATTGCCTACGAAAAAATTCTGCTCACAGAAAAAAAACGATGGTTAAACGATGATGAGTTTATGGCTTCATTGGCTATAAGCCAAACTATGCCTGGTTTGAATTCTGTGAATTTAGCCGTTTTGGCTGGCGATCGTTTGCGTGGCGCATGGGGCTCAATATTCGCCGTGATAGGGCTTATTTTGCCCGGTGCCGCATTTGTTATGGTTGTGGGGCTTGCTTATTTAGCAGGCAAAGACCACAACATGGCTGATTTGATTTTGGCGGGTGTTGGGGCGGGTGCAACAGGCTTGTTAGCTGCGATCACCGCAAAAATTGGCGTTCGACAATTTACTAATTTAAAGCCGCTCATGATTTTGATTGCAACATTTGTGTTGATGAGCCTAGTCAATTTGTCTCTACCTTATGTTTTATTGATCATGGCACCGATCGCAATATTTTTGTATCGCCCCAAAGTTCAAAAGGGTGAGCCAAAATCATGACTATTTTAATTCACTTGGCTTTAACATTTGGCATGCTGTCGTTGTTGGCAGTGGGTGGGGGTACCGCCGTACTTCATGAAATGCAAGAAGTTTTGCAGGCACGATATCAAATTACCTCCGAAATGTTTGTGCATGTATACAGCGTTGGCCAATTAGCACCCGGTCCTAATATGACCATGGTTCTTATTTTTGGTTATCAAATTATGGGTGCCATGGGTGCACTCATTACGGGCGTTGCATTTTTCTTACCTTCAAGTATTTTGTGTTTTGCGATAGGCCGTTTATGGAACCGAATCGGCGACACCCCTTGGCGGCGCGCGGTGCAAAATGCGCTTGAACCAATTTCAATTGGTTTAATGTGTTCGGGTGTTTATGCGGTTGCCCGTGCAGCGTTATCGGGACCTTTAAGCATTGGTTTAGCGGTGGTTACCTTTGGTATTATTTTACGAACACGCATCAACCCTGTTTATGTGATTTTAGTTGCAGGTGGTGTAGGCGCTGGGTTTAAGGCACTCGGCTACCATTAAAAGCGAAGGCTTATTAATCAGGCTTTAATATAAAACCCCGCCAAGGCATGGCGGGGTTTCCTTTTATTCTGACATACCCGATACAACTGTTGAGAAACCTGAATCAACGTGTGTAATTTCACCAGTCATACCAGCTGCTAAGTCTGACAACAAAAAGGCAGCGACGTTGCCGACATTTTCAATCGTCACGTTGCGGCGTAGTGGCGCGTTATTTTCAACAAACTTTAGAATGCTACTAAAGTCTTTTATGCCACTGGCTGCTAACGTTTTAATTGGGCCTGCAGAAATTCCATTAACTCGAATGCCGAGTGGGCCCAAATCGGTTGCCAGATAACGTACGCTAGCTTCAAGTGACGCTTTGGCTAAACCCATGGTGTTGTAATTTGAGACGACGCGTTCAGCCCCTAAATAACTAAGGGTTAATAAAGCGCCTTGACGGTCTTTCATCATAGGCAATGCTGCTTTGGCCATGGCTGGAAAGCTATATGCAGAAATGTCATGGGCAATACGAAAACCTTCGCGCGACAGGCCTTCTAAAAATGTACCTGCAATCGCTTCGCGTGGGGCGAAACCAATGGAATGAACTAAACCATCTAGCCCTTGCCAGGACTGACTCAGTGAATCAAACAACGCTTGAATAGAATCATCATGAGCGACGTCACATGGCAACACCAGCTTGCAACCAAAATCTGCTGCTAACTCAGTCACACGATCTTTGAACCGATCACCCACATAGGTGAAGGCCAATTCAGCCCCTTGTTCTTGACACTGTTTGGCAATGCCGTAAGCAATGGAGCGATTTGAGATCACGCCAGTGATTAGAATTTGTTTGCCTTTTAGAAAAGCCATGAGAGAAGTCCTTGTGGTCAGGTAACGATTATATTGATAATTTTTTTATAATAAGTCATTAAATAATTGAGAAACAATGACTGCTTTAATTTGGGATACGTAGTGTTTGTCCGGTTTTAATATTGGGCGACCTGAGGTTGTTGGCCGCTAAAAGTGTGGGTACAGTTGTGTTGTATTGTTTCGCAATGTTAGACAATGTATCGCCCTTTTTTACGCGATGTGAAGCCGCTTTACCAGATGCTTTTTTGCTCATTGAAGCTTGCGCTTGCACAGATTGGGGTGCCGTAATGGTTGCTTGTGTATCGATGGTGCCGGGTGCGGGAATGATCATAGCTAGATCGCTTGGCAAGCGTCGTATTTGAGTGCCTAAACCGTTGGCGCGCCTTAAGTTAGCCTCAGACACATTAAATTCTTTAGCAATACTTGATATTGCTTGCCCTTCTTTAGCAGGGTAAGTTTTCCAGCTTGTGAGCTCGCCTTCGAAAGTCATAAAGTTATCGGTGTAAATCTTGAGTTTGTCGCGAGGCAAGATAATTTCTTGTTGCATATCTGCCAAAATGACACCCTGATTAAAACTCGGGTTAAGGGCTTCAAACTCAGCCAATGGCATTTCAGCTAAACGCGCGGCAACGACCGTATCGATATTTGCATTTTTTTTGATGGCCACAAAGTAGGGCTCGTTGCTGACGATAGGTAATATGACAGCATAGCGCTCAGGGTCGGCCACAATATTTTTAATTGCCTGCAACTTCGGTACATAATTTTCTGTTTCTGCCGGCATTTTGAGAGACATATAGTCAGTCGGTTTACCCGCTTGTAAATTTTTGTTTACAGCTCTAGACACAGACCCTTCACCCCAGTTGTAAGAGGCTAGTGCCAAATACCAACTGCCTTGAAGTTCAAATAAATACTCAAGATAATCAAGTGCCGCATTGGTTGATGCAACGGGGTTGCGTCGCTCGTCACGCCACCAGTCTTGTTTAAGTTTAAATTGTGTACCTGTACTGGGTATAAATTGCCATAAACCAGCAGCGCGAGCCCTTGAATAAGCTGAAGGGTTATATGCGCTTTCAACAAACGGCAAAAGAGCTAACTCGGTTGGCATTTTACGGCGATTGATTTCATCAACAATGTAGTACAAGTAAACCCCAGCTCGATCAGCCATACGTTGCATGGCTTCAGGGTGTGAGGCGTAATATTGCGTCCATTTATCAACAAGGGGTGAATTTAAATTGGGAATGGCATAGCCACGTCGAATACGTTCCCATACATCAACAGGGGGGTTGGTGAGATCGACCGTGCGGCTCGTTATTTCACCACCGCTTGATGTTTGCGCTTTGTCATGTAAATTGGCGCAACCTGTCAGACCTGCAAAACAGAGCACAATAAGTATGCGGTAGGCATTCAATAATTTCATATTAAATATATTTAAATTCATCTCAAGTATTCATCTTAAATTCATTTTCAAGTTCATATCAAGTGCTTGATAATTCACAATAAAAAAACTAAAAATTATTTTTCCAATTTCTTAAAATCGTAAATGTTTCAACGGGTTGGTGCTCAGCATGAGCTTGATGATGTTGTGCAGATTGATAAACCGTGGGTTCCTGCACCCGTAAAAAAGGGTTGGTTGCCCGTTCAATGGCAATGGTAGAGGGCACGGTGGGCAACCGATCGCGACGCAGTGTTTGCGTATCTTCATAACGGGCCATTAATTGCGCATTATGAGGCTCGACAGCCAGTGCAAACTTGAGATTTGCCAGCGTGTATTCATGGGCACAATATACCCTTGTTTCGCCTGAAAGCTGTGCCAGTTTGTTAAGAGACTCAAACATTTGGGCCGGAGTGCCTTCAAATATGCGGCCGCAGCCACCTGCGAAAAGCGTGTCACCACAAAAGACGACAGGTTGTTCGTTAATTAAACCCGTAAACGCAATATGCCCTGCTGTATGACCCGGAATGTCGAGCACTTTGAAAGTCAAATCAGGTTGATCTAAGAAAACCTGATCGTTCTCAACAAGCGCGTGATCGCAATGCGGTAACACCTCGCCTGCGGGCCCCCAGACTTGAGCGCCAAAGGCTTTTACTAGAGTATTGACGCCGCCCACATGGTCATGATGGTGGTGGGTGAGTAAAATATGGGTTAATTTAAGGTTGTCTTGATTAATGGCTTGTATGACAGGTGTAGCGTCGCCCGGGTCAACCACGCAGGCAAAATGTCCGTCATCAATAAGCCAAATGTAATTGTCGTTAAAAGCCGCGATGGGGCGAATTCGATAAGACGAATGAAGAGATGAGTTTGAAGTTTGATTGATTGTCATAGGTTTTAAATGCCATGGTTCCAAATTCCCAACAACCGATTGTAGAACTGCAAAGCTGGTTTGACACCGATATGGGTCAATATGCGTTGAAATGGGAGCAATTAAAAATTGATGCCCTTGTGGCAGATGTGTTTGGCTATAGAGCGATACAGGTTGGTCTACCTCAAGTTAACTTATTACGTCAAAATCGCATGCCCTTCAAAGCTTATGTGGGTCAAACGTTAATCGAGCCGTCTATTGCAAGTACTTGGCAGGCAAGTGTTGTTGCAGAGCCAGAGTATTTACCTTTTGATAGTAACAGTATCGACTTATTGATTTTGCCTCACGCGCTTGAGTGCTCTCAAGATCAACATGCCGTGCTAAGAGAAGCACACCGCGTCTTGGTGCCAGAGGGGCGCGTGGTTATTTCAGGTTTCAACCCCTTAAGTTTGTGGGGGTTTCGTCATCATTTACCCTTTTTAAAACCCTGGCTACCCGCTTGCTTAGAAGATGATGTTGCCCCCAATAAAATTAAAGATTGGCTTAGGTTGCTTTCATTCGAAATTGATCGGGGTCATTTTGGGTGCTACGCCCCAGCGTTGAAATCACAAAAATGGCTCAATCGGTTTACGTTTATGGAACCTGCCGGTGATCGTTGGTGGCCAATATTTGGCGCAGTATATGTGGTGTCAGCTGTTAAAAAAGTTGCGAGTATGCATTTAATTACCCCAAATTGGCAGCGACAAAAAAAACGACGTCATTCGCGCCAAACAGTCGGTGCAACGTATCAAAAATCTCGTAATATGACCCAATCAATCACAGAAACGCTGTCTGAGCAAAAAGGTTCATGAATTACACAACACCAACCCAACTCGAATTAATTGATTTGCCCATCACAACTGTACCCACCACAGACCAACACGTCAACGCGTGGACAGATGGGGCTTGCAAAGGCAACCCTGGGGTAGGTGGCTGGGGTGTGTTGTTAAATATAGAAGGTAAAGAGCAAACGTTTTGTGGTGGTGAAGCGCACACCACCAATAATCGTATGGAAATGATGGCTGTTTTAAAAGCGCTTGAGGCAGTTAAACCTGACACACGCATTATTTTGCATACTGATTCACAGTATGTTCATAAAGGTATGACCGAGTGGTTACCGAACTGGAAGCGCCGTCAATGGAAAACAGCGGATCGTAAACCCGTTAAAAATGCAGATCTTTGGCAGGCTCTTGATGTATTAGTGAGTGAGCGTCAAGTTCAGTGGCGATGGGTGAGAGGTCACGCAGGTGATGTCGGTAACGAACGTGCCGATCAATTGGCTAATCAAGGTGTTCTTAAAGCATTGCAATCAACATGAAAAAATATATACGCTGGGCCTTGCCTATAGCGATATTGATTGTCGGTATTGGGGTTGGTTGGTTTGGCCCTAAATTATTGATGTCATCAACACCGAGTGCCGTACCCGCAAAAAGTGCGACAGTAACCCCACCTGTAACGCGAGCAACACCCGTTGAAGTCGCACAGGCTGAGCTGATACCTTTTGCGAAAGGTTTAACGGCTGTGGGGTCTTTAAAGTCTGATGAGTCTGTTATGTTGCGTGCTGAGCAAACTGGGCGTATTGCTGAAATTAATTTCAAAGAAGGCCAGCCTGTCGTCAAAGATCAGTTGTTATTTAAACTCGATGATGCCGTTGCGCGCGCCGAACTTGAACAAGCGCGTGCCAGTTTAGCGATTGCACAAGGCAGACAAAACCGCGCCAAACAGCTTTTTTCTGAAGGTTTTGTTAGCAAAGAGGCCAGAGACGACGCATCAAATAGTCTTAAAGTTCAGCAAGCTGCTGTTGATTTAGCACAAGCTAAACTTGAAAAAATGCGCATCAATGCACCATTTGATGGGGTGATTGGTTTGCGTTCTGTATCAATTGGCGAATACGTCAGCCCAGGTCTTGATTTGGCCCCACTCGAGTCGATTCAAAAACTTAAGGTTGATTTTCGTTTGCCAGAGCTGTATGTGGCACAGGTTAAAACAGGTCAACAGCTTGAGATCAGGGTTGACGCTCTACCTAATCAACGGTTTCGGGGTGATGTCTTTGCAATTAGCCCACTTGTAGAAGCGGGGGGGCGTTCAGTTTTGGTTCGGGCAGCAGTTGATAATCAAGCGGGGCAGCTTCGCCCG
Organism: Alcaligenaceae bacterium UBA6179; assembly: GCA_002422175.1. GTDB lineage: Bacteria > Pseudomonadota > Gammaproteobacteria > Burkholderiales > Burkholderiaceae_B > Algicoccus. The sequence continues at coordinate 3,994 of DITR01000134.1, read as the reverse complement.
GGCATGTTTGCCAGGGTTCAACTTTTAACGCAAGATGCGCCAGCCCTTGTGGTGCCTGAATCTGCTTTATCGCCCTCGGGTCAAAATCAATACATATATCGCGTCATAAATGATCGTGCTGAACAAGTTGAGGTGACGACAGGTGAGCGGCACAGTGGTTTAGTTGAAATACGCACGGGCTTAAAACCTGACGATGTCGTTGTTATCGCGGGCATACAGCGTCTTCGCGACAAAGCGCTTGTTAAAGTAATAGGCGACATACCCTTAGCTTCTGTAGTTGCTCAAGACCTCGCGCAAAAAGCCAAAGCAGATCAAAATGTACCGGCTGTTTCAGGCCAACCTGTTCAAAGTTCGCCCAATAACTTAAAAACGCCATGAAAATCTCAGAGATTTGCGTACGCAGGCCTGTTTTTGCATCAGTGTTGTCACTTGCTGTCGTATTAATAGGTTTGATGTCTTACTCTCGACTGAGTGTGAGAGAGTACCCAAATATTGATGAACCGGTTGTGTCGGTTGACACCACCTACAAAGGCGCGTCGCCTGAAGTGGTCGAGTCACAAGTTACCAAACCCTTAGAAGATCAAATATCAGGCATTGAAGGTGTTTCGGTGATGACTTCGCGCAGCCGTTCTGAGCGCAGCCAAATCGATGTCAAATTTGATTTATCTCGCAACCCCGATGCGGCGGCAGCTGAGGTGCGAGATAAAGTGTCTAGAGCGCGTCGCTTGTTACCAGATGATATTGACGAACCTATCGTCTCAAAAGTTGAGGCTGACTCTCGACCGATCATTTATATTGCCGTTCAAGCAGCTGATTTATCAACCATGTATGTGTCAGACTACATTAATCGATACATTAAAACGCGTCTGTCTGTTTTACCCGGTGCGGCTGAAGTGCGTGTTTTTGGCGAACGTGCACCGTCTATGCGTATTTTTGTTGACCGTGAAAAACTTGCGGCTTACAACCTAACCGTACAAGATATTGAAAATGCACTGAGAGCACAAAACGTTGAAATTCCTGCTGGTCGCATTGAGTCAAGCACAAGAGAATTTTCAGTCGTATCGTCAACCGACTTACAAAATGTTAAGCAGTTTGAAAACGTTATTGTGGCAAATGTGCAAGGCTACCCCGTTCGTATCAAAGATCTTGCTAAAGTTGAAATCGCACCTTTAACTGAACGCATCTCTGCCCGTTATAACGGTTCTAACGCCCTCAATATTGGTGTGATCAAACAAGCAACAGCCAACCCCCTTTACCTGTCACAAGCAGTGAGACAAGAGGTTGCAGAAATCAATAAAAACTTACCTAAAGGTATGGAATTGATTGTGTCATATGACACCTCAGTTTTCATTGAAAAATCTATTGAATCAGTTTACAAAACCATCGGTGAAGCAGTCGTCTTAGTCGTGTTGGTGATTTTCTTTTTCTTGCGTAATGTGCGCGCCAGTTTAATTCCGATTGTGACCATTCCAGTATCGTTAATTGGTGCCTGCGGCATCATGTATTTGTTTGGTTTTTCAATCAATACATTAACGTTATTAGCCATGGTTTTGGCCATTGGTCTGGTAGTTGATGACGCTATTGTGGTGCTTGAAAATATTTACCGGCATATTGAAGACGGTATGGAACCTGTTCAAGCGGCTATAAAAGGGTCGAAAGAAATTGGTTTTGCTGTTGTAGCCATGACATTGACGCTGGTTACCGTTTATGCGCCACTTGCTTTTGCTACCGGTCGAACAGGTCGGTTATTTATTGAGTTTGCCTTAACGCTTGCCGGCGCTGTGTTGGTTTCAGGTTTTGTGGCACTCACACTGACACCGATGATGTGCTCTCGTATGTTGAGTCAAAATAAGTCGCATGGCAAACTCTACATTATGGTTGAAGGCTGGCTCAATGCCTTAACTAGACGTTATGAAAGCGGTTTGCGCTGGGCACTGTCTCATCGTTTGTCAGTATTGATCGTTGGTGGCGTTGTTGCGTTGTCGAGTATTTTCTTGTTTTCTATCGTAAAAAGCGAGCTGGCCCCAGTTGAAGATCGGGGTGTTATTTTTGGTGTGCTCACAGCACCTGAAGGTGCAACCCTGAGTTATACACTTGAAAATGCAAAACGTATTGAAACGATTTATGAGACCGTACCTGAGGCAGTTGCTCGTCAACTGATTGTTGGCTTCCCAACAGTTACAGAAGGTTTCGCAATTTTGCGTTTAAAACCTTGGGAAGAGCGCGAACGTAAGCAACAAGAGATTACGCAGTCACTGATGCCCCAGTTTACACAGTTGCCGGGTGTGCGCGCTTTCCCCCTCAACCCCCCATCTTTTGGTTTGCGTGCTAATTCTAGACCGATTGAGTTTGTGGTGATGAGTCAAGCCTCATATCCTGAGTTATACCGCATGGTAGAGGCTTACATTAATAAGTTAAGACCATACCCGGGCCTAGCTAATATCGAGATGGATTTGCGTATGAATACGCCAGAGCTCAGAGTCAAAATCGATCGAGAAAAACTGGCTGATGTGGGTGTCGATGTCAGTACAGTTGGCCGAACACTTGAGTCGATGTTAGGCGGGCGTCAGGTGACGCGCTACAAAGAAGAGGGCGAGCAATATAACGTGGTTGTGCAGGTTGCACCGCGAGACCGATCAGACCCGCGTGATATTTCTGATATGTACGTGAGAGGTAAATCAGGTGCAATGGTTCAGCTTGATAATGTGGTTAAAGTAGAAGAAAGTGTTTCGCCACAATCCCTTAATCACTTTAATCGTTTGCGTGCCGTTAAAGTGTTGGCAACCATTAACCCGGGTTACGCGATGGGTGAAGTACTTGATGAAATGACTAAGCTGGCGAGGCAAGAGTTTCCGCCTACAGTGCAGTTAGACTTAGATGGTCAGTCACGCGAGTTTCGTGATTCCTCAGGCAGCATTTATGTGGTGTTTGGTTTAGCTTTGATTTTTATTTATTTGGTGCTGGCTGCACAATTTGAAAGCTGGCGCAACCCTTTTATTATTATGCTTACAGTACCGCTTTCTATGACAGGCGCGATGCTTGCACTCTGGCTATCTGGGGGCACGCTATCAATATATAGTCAAATCGGTTTAGTGACTTTAGTAGGTTTGATTACCAAACATGGCATTTTGATCGTTGAGTTTGCAACTCAGTTGCGTGAAGAGGGTCATGATATGTTTGACTCGGTGATTCAAGCTAGCGTCTTAAGGTTGCGCCCCATTTTAATGACGACGGGTGCAATGGTGCTCGGTGTGCTGCCACTGGCTCTAGCCACTGGCGCTGGGGCTGAGTCGCGTGAACAAATTGGTTGGGTGCTAGTAGGTGGTTTGACCTTAGGTACTTTTTTAACGCTGTTTGTGGTGCCTGTAGCCTATACTTTAATTGCAGATCGAAGTATTCGAGGTAAAGAAAAAGGCGAGCCAAAAAAAGGTGAGCATCACAAGCCTGCTCATCAAAACTAAATTAAATTCTAAAAGGGAAAATTGCTCGTGCGTTGGGTCATTCTTGATACAGAAACAACCGGCCTTGATCCAAGTCAGGGTCACCGCGTGATTGAAATTGGTGCCATAGAGGTCGTCAATCGTTTAGTCACAGGTAAAGATTTTCATACCTATTTAAATCCTGATCGTGAAAGTGATTTGGGGGCGCTCAATGTGCATGGTTTATCAAGCGAATTCTTATCTGATAAACCACGATTTGAAAGTAAGGTTGATGAACTGTTGGCCTTTGTCGATGGTGCCGAACTCATTATTCATAATGCCCCTTTTGATTTGAAATTTCTCAACGCAGAGCTTTCGCGTTTAGGGCGGCCACCTATTATTGAGTTTTGTAGCGGGGTGACAGATTCATTGTTGCATGCCCGTTCCTTGCACCCAGGTAAACGTAACTCCCTTGATTCACTTTGTGATCGTTATGGCGTTTCAAATGCACACCGAACGCTTCATGGTGCGTTGCTTGATGCGCGTTTACTTGCTGAAGTTTGGCTGGCCATGAC
>DITR01000047.1:2463-6305 GCA_002422175.1 Alcaligenaceae bacterium UBA6179 | reverse complement strand
ATCTGCAGACGTTGGTCGACCTGAGCCCGTGAGCGGTTAACCCTCACCTCACCCGACCTAACAGCCTTATATAAACGGCTTTTTGGAACACCCTTACACAAACCAATTAAAAAATTATCAAGGCGTTGCTCTTCATTGGCTTCGGTGATGTTAATAAGCCTGACGGCGAAGGTTTGCGTATTAGGTTCTTTGCGTATAGACAAAACAGGCATATAATGGTTTTAGCCTCAAAAGCTTGAGTAGCGTTTGACGTTGAGCTGTGCCAAATTGGGCAGTCTCCGTCAATTAAGATACGCATTGTAGCGCCCGCACCTCAAGCTCAGGGTAACTGATAGCAGACTTTTATGGGTCTTAGCAGAGTACGTAAACGAATAACAATTTCATTTTCCGCACCAGGCGTTGAAACTTTCCGCCTGTTGTTTTCAGCTTTAACTTGTCACTTTTAATGTATTTATGACCTACTTGCTGAACAAAAAACGCGCTTTCAAGCGCGCTGTGCTGGCCTGAATTTTTTAAGTGGTTGGTTTCTGACCAACGACTGTATGCGTTCGCTTTACTTATGATGCCTTCAGTTCCCAAGGCTGTGCGACATGTTGTCGCACCACCCTTACGGAGAATGCACGAATGAAGCGCATGTTATTTAACGCCACGCACCAAGAAGAATTGCGTGTGGCTATCGTTGACGGGCAAAAACTCGTTGACCTTGATATTGAAACAGCCGGCCGCGAACAGCGCAAAGGCAACATCTACAAAGCAGTCATCACTCGCATTGAGCCGGGTCTTGAAGCATGTTTTGTCAATTATGGTGAAGACCGCCACGGTTTCCTACCTTTTAAAGAAGTGGCTCGCACCTACTTTAAAGAAGGTGTTGACGTGCGCACCGCTCGCATTCAAGACGCATTACATGAAGGTCAAGAGCTCGTTATTCAGGTCGAAAAAGAGGAACGTGGTAATAAAGGGGCTGCCCTCACCACGTTTATTTCTTTAGCCGGCCGATACCTAGTTTTGATGCCAAACAACCCACGTGGTGGCGGCGTTTCACGTCGAATTGAAGGTGAAGACCGTCAAGAGTTACGCGAGGCAATGGACCAACTTAATATACCTCAAGGCATGAGCATTATTGCTCGAACTGCGGGCATTGGTCGCAACACTGAAGAACTACAATGGGATCTCTCATATTTAATGCAACTTTGGCTCGCTATTGATGGCGCGGCCAAAGAAAACAAAGCACCCATATTGATTTACCTTGAATCAAGTTTAGTGATTCGCGCTATTCGTGATTATTTTTCACCTGATATTGGTGAAATCTTAATTGATACCGATGACATTGCTGATCAAGCCTCTGCGTTCATGAGTGTGGTGATGCCTGACAATGTTCAACGTGTCAAACGTTACAGTGATGATGTGCCATTATTTTCTCGTTTTCAAATTGAACATCAAATTGAGACGGCCTATTCTCGTCATGTGCACCTACCATCAGGTGGTTCAATCGTCATTGATCATACTGAAGCCCTAGTCGCCATAGACGTCAACTCTGCGCGCTCAACCCGCGGCGCTGATATTGAAGAAACTGCGACACGCACTAACCTGGAAGCAGCTGAAGAAGCAGCACGTCAATTGCGTTTGCGTGATTTGGGTGGTCTCATTGTGATCGATTTTATCGACATGGAAGACAGCAAAAATCAGCGTGCGGTTGAAAACCGTTTACGCGACGCGCTGCATGTCGACCGTGCTCGCGTACAAATGGGCAAAATATCTCGCTTTGGTCTAATGGAATTATCGCGCCAGCGCTTGCGCCCTGCCCTAAACGAAGGTTCACACATTACGTGCCCTCGATGTAACGGCACAGGCGTGGTACGCGATGCGGAATCAAGTGCGCTAAACGTTTTACGTTTATTGCAAGAAGAAGCTATGAAAGAGAATACTGCCGCTGTGCATGCTCAAGTGCCTGTCGAAGTGGCCACATTCTTGTTAAATGAAAAACGCGCTGACATCACCAAAATTGAAACACGCCTTAAAGTTAACTTGATTTTAATTCCTAATAAGTACCTTGAAACACCTCATCATGTGATCGAACGGCTTAAGCATGATGACCCTCGACTTGAAGATATTAAATCAAGCTTTGATCGGGTCGAAGCGCCCTCAACTGACATGGCATGGGCACCTAAAGAAGAAGTGTTGCGGGTCAAACCTGAAGCACTTGTTAAGGGTGTCAATCCTGAACAACCTGCACCCCCTTCAACCCAATCAAGACAGCAAGCAGCCTTAACCACTCCACCTAGCTTGTTCAAACGTTTGTTCGGTTGGTTGTTCAGCACAACACCTGAAATCAAACCCGCTATCGCGACGCCTGAAAGTCGTCCAGCCCGTCAAAGCAATGCTTCAAATCGCAACGATCGCACAAACAACCAGCGTAATGGTCGTAACAACAACAATCGCAATCGTCGCGACAACCCGACTGATCAACGCTCAACGTCGGGCCAAACGACTAAAAACGAAGAAGTTGTTCAGCCTAAGGCTAGCCCTGTATTAACGACTGTTGTTGAAACGTCACCTACGTCATCTACTGAAGAAACGCAATCACGAAACAGCCGTAACCGTCGTGGTCGTAGTCGTACACGTAAAGACGAAAACCCAACTGATCAGGTTGATCAAATCAGCCAGATAGATCAAACCACACTCTCACCAGAAGTGCTGGAACCTGTATTACAAGGTGACGACAACGCAGCCCCACTCTTGACAGGAGAAACTGTTGAGGGCACCGATACACCAGATTCAGATCGCCCACGCCGTCGTGGTCGTCGCGGTCGCCGCGGTCGTAGAACAGGTGATGCTGTTAACTCACAAGCTAGTGATCAAGCTGAAGATTTGAGCGTTGAACTGAGTGCTGAAGGCCATGAAAATGTGCCCGTTACGCTCGCCACAACATCTGTTGAGCCTTTTCATCAAGCACCATTAGCCACACCCGAAACGGTTAACAATGTCATTGCACCGACACAAGAGAGTACACAAGTGACGGACCAGGTTCATACTCAAGTCGCAACACAGTTACCTTTGCAAATACCTTCGCCAGTAATCATTCAAGAACCAGTGACCCCTCAACCACCGGTTCCCACAACATCAACTGCAACGCTTGCAACCATTGACCATGACGTAGTGATGCAAACGGTCAATGAACAGTTTGCACCAGATGCAGCAGCAACTGCGGCTGTTCAGACAGCGCTCAAATCCTCACCAGGCGTAGAGCGTTCACCGATTCAATCACTTGATCGTGATGCATTGCATTCAGTAGTCAGTGCTGTCGGTTTAAAGTGGGTTGAAAGTAACCCTGACAGCATCATCACAGCTCACACTGCGGCTCAAACTGCACAGAGTGCTCCGCGTTACGGCCGTGAACCTAAGGCTGCGACTGCCGTGTCAACGGTTGAACTTAAACAGGTTGAAACCCAAGCCAATTAATCTGCAATCGTTAAAAACCCCCAGTCATATTTAAAAGTATGCTGGGGGTTTTTTAATGCAGATTTAAAACGAAAAAAATTTTAAAGAACTTTTTACGCCGATAACGCCTCAACAGATTGATTTGTTAGTAGAGCAATAAGGTGTGCAATTTCATCTTTGAGTTGGCGGCGATCAACTACCATATCAATTGCACCGGTGTTGAGCAGAAACTCGGCGCGCTGAAACCCTACAGGTAATTTTTCGCGAACGGTTTGCTCAATCACTCGGGGACCTGCAAAACCAATTAAAGCTTTAGGCTCAGCAATCACGACGTCACCCACAAAAGCAAAGCTTGCCGACACGCCACCCATTGTCGGGTCAGTTAAGACACTGATAAAGGGTAA
>DITR01000047.1:0-2419 GCA_002422175.1 Alcaligenaceae bacterium UBA6179 | reverse complement strand
CCACGTACAAAACGCTCGCCCACCACTGAACCCATTGAGCCACCCATAAACTGAAACTCAAACGCTGAAACAACGCAAGATAGACCTTGAATCGTGCCGCGAACACTAATTAGGGCATCAGTTTCACCGGTTTCTTTAATAGCCTCTTGGAGACGCTCGGGGTATTTACGTGAATCACGAAATTTTAAGGGGTCGAGCGAGCGGGTTTCAGCACCAAGCTCAACTCGGCCTTCACGATCAAGCAGAGAATCAATGCGGGCGCGGGCACCAATACGCATGTGATGATCGCACTTAGGGCAAACATGCAAATTTGCAGTTAAATCTTCTTTATACAGAACCGACTCGCACGAGGGGCATTTAACCCATAAGCCTTCAGGCACACGACGAGCGCTTGAGTCAGAGGCTTTATTAATTCGAGGCAAGCCTATTTTTTCTAACCAACTCATGTTGTTTGCCCAATATCATGCTGCTTTGCAGTCAAGACAAGCCCTTGATGAATGGTTGATAACCACTGTGCACCTGCCGCTACGGCAGCGTCTGTTTGTTGTTCCATAGGTAAGTCGCAAGAGGCTTGATTCATTATTTCAATCAATTTTGTGCCAATCACTACTGCATCAGCCATACCCGCAATACGCTGAGCACTTTGCACATCACGTATGCCAAAACCGACTCCGACTGGAATGTTAACGTACTGGCGAATGAGCTCTAACTTTTCAGCGACTTGGTTAGTATCAAGGTGACCTGCACCAGTTATGCCATTTAATGAAACATAATAAATATAGCCGCGTGCAACGTTTGCGACGGACATGATACGGGCTTTAGTTGAAGTGGGGGCTAACAAGAAAATGAGGTCGATGCCGTGTTCTTCAAGCAGTGTTGAAAAGATTTCAACTTCTTCTGGTGGGTAATCAACAACCAAAACGCCATCGACGCCTGCTTGGGCTGCCCTTTTAACGAATGCTGCTTGACCCATGCGCTCGATGGGGTTGGCGTAACCCATCAGCACAACGGGGGTTGTCTGATCATTTTGGCGAAACTCAGTCACCATATCAAGCACTTTACTTAAACCTACCCCTTGCGAAATAGCGTGTTCAGCCGCTTTCTGAATGACGGGACCATCGGCCATCGGGTCTGAAAAAGGCACCCCCAGTTCAATGATATCGGCACCCGCTTTAACCAACGCATGCATGATGGGCACAGTTGACGAAGCAAGTGGGTTAGCCGCAGAAATATAAGGGATGAGCGCAGCACGACCCACGCTTTTAAGCTGCTTAAATGCTACATCAATACGACTATTTTGAGACATACATGTAGCCTTAAAGAGTTAAACCTGAGATTCGAGCAACGGTATTAATGTCTTTATCACCCCGCCCTGAGAGGTTAATTAAGATAATGCGGTCTTTACCAAGCGTAGGCGCTAAACGCGCCGCATGAGCCAAGGCATGTGCCGTTTCGAGAGCTGGAATGATGCCCTCGATTAAACAACAGTCATGAAATGATTTAAGTGCTTCTTCATCAGTAACGCTAGTGTAGGTTGCGCGACCCATGTCTTTTAACCAGGCGTGTTCAGGGCCTACACCAGGGTAATCAAGACCCGCCGAAACCGAATGCGTTTCTTGAACTTGGCCATCTTCATTTTGTATAACGTAAGTGCGGTTGCCATGCAATACGCCGACTTTACCACCGGTCAAAGATGCCGCGTGACGACCCGTTTCAATGCCATCACCACCTGCTTCAACACCAACAAGTTTGACATCATCAAACCTTAAGTAGGGGTGAAAAATACCCATTGCATTTGAACCACCGCCCACGCAGGCCAAAACATAATCAGGCTGACGCCCAGCGTATAAGGGCATTTGTTCGATTGACTCTTCACCAATCACGCTATGAAAATCTCGCACCATCATGGGGTAAGGATGTGGCCCCGCAACCGTGCCGATAATATAGAACGTATCGTCAACGTTAGTCACCCAATCACGTAACGCCTCATTTAAAGCATCTTTTAATGTTTTTGAACCCGACTCAACAGGCACCACTGTTGCGCCCAAGAGTTTCATGCGAAAGACATTGGGTGCTTGACGTTTAATGTCTTCGCTACCCATATAGATGACACATTCCATACCGTAGCGTGCACAGACTGTAGCCGTGGCTACACCATGTTGACCCGCACCCGTTTCAGCGATAATGCGTTTCTTACCCATGCGCCGAGCAAGCATGGCCTGCCCTAAACTGTTATTTATTTTGTGAGCACCGGTATGGTTGAGGTCTTCTCGCTTAAACCAGATTTGTGCCCCACCCAACATTTCTGACCACCGGCGGGCATGGTAAACCGGCGTTGGGCGACCGACAAAGTGTTTGAGTTCGCTATGAAACTCAGCCATAAATTCAGGGTCAGTTTGCGACACGGCATAAGCTTGGC
>DITR01000169.1 GCA_002422175.1 Alcaligenaceae bacterium UBA6179 | reverse complement strand
GTTAAATTATTGCCTGATTCAAAGGAGGCAATTGATCAACGTGCGAGTGAATATCAATTAAGTATTGATCAGCTTAATCAAGCTACGCGTCAAACCTTGAGTCAAATACCCGCCGCAAATCGCCGCATCATGACAACGCATGATGCCTTTGGCTATTTTGAAAAAAGCTATCAGGTTGAATTTTTATCTATACAAGGCTGGTCTACCGATCGAGAGCCATCGGCTGCGCAAGTAGGGCAACTCATTCGACAAATTCGGCAAGACCAAATACGAGCATTGTTCGTTGAACATCTAGCCGACTCAAGATTGATTCAAAGCATTGCAAACGAAACCGGTACACACATAGGCGGTACGCTTTATGTTGACGCCTTAACGCCACCAGGTACGGTTGCTGATACATATTTAAAAATGTTTGCTGCCAACGTTGATACGATTGTAAAAGCACTTCAGTAGCCATGTCGCATCATGTTTTGCGCGTAGCCCTAGGGTGCGCGGTGTCATAAACTTTAGCTAAGTGTTGAAAGTCAAGTTGGGTATAGACCTGCGTTGTTGAAATGCTCGCGTGACCCAACATGTCTTGAACGGCGCGTAAATCATGCGCCGACTGTAAAACGTGGCTGGCAAAGCTGTGTCTTAAAACGTGTGGGTGCACAGGCGTATGTGAACCGGCTAAAACTGACCAGTCGTGCAGGCGTTGCTGCACGACCCGTGGGTGTATGCGTTTGCCACGTTGACCGATAAACAACGCAAAATGATCGGGGGCATTTGTTTTGTCACGAGCCTCGCTTGGTCGAATCGCTAACCAGGCTTGTATCGCTTTAAGTGCTTGTGCACCAATGGGAACAGTGCGAGGCTTATTGCCCTTGCCCATCACATGCACATCGGCACTGGGCAAATCAACCCAGCTTAGGCTGGTGTGTTCAGGTTGTTTAACGTAATGCATATCAAGTGATACCAACTCGCTTAAGCGCAAACCACTTGAATAAAGCAATTCGAACATAGCACGATCACGTATGTAGGCGGGTGTATTGGGGGTCGTTTGATCTAGCAAGCCCTGCGTTTGGTCGACTGATAAAGCCCTCGGTAAACTTCGCGCAACCTTAGGTGGCTTAACATCAGCGGCAGGGTTGGCGGGCAAATTGATTTGTGGGCCCAACCACTCAAAAAAGCCTCGCCATGCTGCCAGCATGCGGGCCAAACTTCTGGGTTTTTGCCCTTGCGCATGAAGCTTGGCTAAACACTGGCGAATATGTTGCACACCTACTTTTTCAATACTCGTTATGGTTGACCCTTTGGGTGGGTTGTTCATTAACGCTATCAGATGCTGCATATCGCGTTGATACGCCAATATGGTGTGACGCGAATAGCGGCGTTGGTGAGCCAAAAAGGCTAACCATTGCGCAACGTAATTAGGCGGCGTTGTGGGGTTGACCGACATGTGGAATACGACCTAGTGCAGCGCTAGCCAGATGCCCAATTGTGACTAGGAAATCAGTGCCCATATCAAAACTAAAACGTTGTGGGTCACCAGAGCCTAAGATCAATAAGCCGAAAGCGGGTGAATCAGCATCGTGACGTAACGGAATCATTGATAACGATGCGGGTGCATGTAAGAGCCATTTTGCCGCTTCAAATTGTTTGTTGGGCCCACAGTAGGGGTTGGGTAAACTACTTGCAAAAGACTTAACCTCTGCGCTGACCTCTTCGCCCACACCCTCATTTGGCATGTCAAGACCCCACAGACGCATGGCAACATCTTTGATGCCAAAGTGTTCTGCAAGACCCGCAATGATGCGGCCGGGTAGGTGTTGGCTGTTGGCTTCGCTCAGCATGCTTTGGCACCATGCGTTGAGTTTTTCAGCAATATTTTGATTGGCGCTCGCATTGCGACTTAAGTCAGCTAAACGTTGTTCAAACTCTTTGACACGCTCTCGCAACGTCATGATTTGACGTTCGCCCAGTGAAATGGCACGCGGTTGATTTGGGTGCGGGACAGATAGTCCGGCAAACAATTCGGCATGCTCAGAAAAAAAATCAGGGTTGTCTTGTAAAAATCGGGCAACCGTTAAGGCGCTTGGCGCGTCAGTCATAAGTGAGCTCAAAAAGTAGGAATCGATGCAACCAGTTTATCAATATCAAAGGTGCCGCTGAACGTTGTGATGGCAGGGCCTGTCATGAAAACATGGTTATTTAACCACTCAATAGTAAGCCATCCACCCCGTGTTTGAACGCGAACGGGTGAAATCAAAAGACCCCGTCTAATACCGGTAATGACTGCGGCACATGCACCCGTGCCACAAGCTAAAGTTTCACCCGCACCCCGCTCGTAGACACGAAGCTTAATGGTGTGTGAGTCGATTATTTCCATAAAACCAGCATTCACGCGCTGTAAAAAGCGCGGGTGTGATTCAATGGCTGCGCCAATGAGCGCCACGTTTGCTTGATCAACGCTGTCAACCACTTGAACCGCGTGTGGGTTTGAAATGGCAAGTGGTGCGAGCTCAACCATCACTGAGGTGTTGTCAGCCAGTTTGAGTTCAAGGTTGTAAAGTGTTTGTTCGCCTTGAATGAAGCTGGGCAACCCAACGACATCAAACCCGGCATCTAGTGCTTGGGTTTTAACTTGACCCATTTCAACCCGCACATCGCCATTGGCAAGCGACTCAAGCGTGATGAGGCCTGTGCTGATTTCTGCGCGTAAGGGGTTGCGTGATGACAGCCCTTGTTCGTGCACAAACCGCACAAAACAACGCGCACCATTGCCGCAATGTTCAACTTCACTGCCATCGCTATTAAAAACGCGATAACGAAAGTCAGCCTCAGGGTGGCTGGGCGGGGCGACCCATAANNCGCATGCCATCAAGCACAACAAAGTCGTTGCCAGCGCCGTGCATTTTTGTGAAAGACCAGATCATGTTGCTCATTATCGCAAATTTAAGGGGTGTAAGGGCTTTTCTCGCCTTTGGGGCGTGTTTTAAAACGACGGTGTACCCAGTAATACTGTTCGGGGTGCAGTCTGACCCAATGTTCAAGTAGCGCATTCAGGCGGGTGGTGGCGGTGGCGATGTCGTCTTGCCCAGGAAAATCAACTAATGGAGGTAGAAATTCAGCGTTGTAATACCCCGTCTTGGGGTTCCAGAAACACAGCACGGGTAAGACGGTCATGTTGAATTGTTGTGCCAATTGCGCGGGTGCCGTTTGTGTGGCCGCCATGATGCCAAAAAATGGAGCAAACACGGCCCCCCGCATTCCAAAATCCATGTCGGGTAAATAGTAAATAGGGGTGCCTTGTTCGATTTCGCGTAGCAAGGTGCGCACACCACCGCGACGATGAATCAAGTTGACCTCATTAAAGCGACCGCGACCTAAACGCACCAGCGCGTCAACGTCTGGGTCAGATTGTGCAGAATAGAGGGTTGCCCCTCTTGGGCCATCTAAGGTTAAGCGCGAGGCGGCTGCATCAAGCCCGACAAAATGGGGTGCTAACAACATGAGTCGGCCGTTTTGACTCAGCGCTTCATCTGCGTGATGACGACCTTTCACATGGACCAAAGCTCGAATTTGTGTGGGGGTGCCAAACCATAAAACGCCCCGATCAACAACGCTTTGCGCCAAGGCTCTAAAGTGTAAGACCAATAAATGCTGACGCTGCGAAACTGATTTTTCAGGAAAACAAAGCGCTAAATTCTGCTCTACGATTTTTCGTCGACGTCTAATAAAAACGCGACTGATAAAGCCTAAAAAACGCCCCAACCCCTGCCTGACAGGGTGTGGTGCAATAGCCAGCAACTGAAATATGCTGACTAACAGCCAGCTTTTAATTGAACGCTGTTTGAGTTCTGAGATGGTTTGAGCGGTTAGACGATCGGGTGCGATGTCGTCGGTCACTTGGTTTTGAATCATTTCATATTAGAGCAGATAGCAACAGTTGATTGACATCATGATTGGCCAATACCCATAAAATGAAAAAAAGTTACCAACATGGTTGGTATTTTGGCTTAAACTACTAAAAGCTGCTGAGTTACTCGACAACTTGCGGGGCAGCTAAAAATATTTTTTCCGCTAAAGCGTCGCGCCCATATCCAACATCTTTTTTTCGGGTCGGTTAAGGGGTGCAGCGCACCCTTATTAACTTACTTGGCTCTGCCAAAAGGTGTTTTGCGATGTCAGCTAAATCAAATGATTTTCTTTTTACCTCAGAATCTGTTTCTGAAGGTCACCCAGATAAGGTCTCAGACCAAATATCTGATTCAATTCTTGATGCAATTTTGGCGCAAGACCCCACTGCACGCGTAGCGGCTGAGACCCTTTGCAATACAGGGCTCGTGGTTTTAGCAGGCGAAATTACCACCACCGCAAATGTTGATTACATTCAAGTGGCGCGTGACACCATCAAGCGTATTGGTTACGACAATACCGAATACGNNTCTGAAGAGTTTTTGAATCAAGGCGCGGGTGATCAAGGTTTAATGTTTGGTTTTGCATGCGATGAAACACCCGACTTAATGCCTGCCCCCATCTGGTATTCGCACCGTTTAGTGCAACGTCAAAGCGAGTTGCGCAAAGACGGCCGCCTGCCTTGGTTGCGCCCAGACGCTAAATCACAGGTGACCTTTCGCTACGTGAATGGCAAGCCCGTTGAAGTCGATACAGTGGTGCTGTCGACCCAGCATGCGCCAGAAATTTCTCAAACAGCGATTCGTGAAGCTGTCATAGAAGACATTATTCGTCCCAGTTTCCCAGATGGTTTGTTAACCCCACGGACTAAATTTTTGGTTAATCCGACGGGTCGTTTTGTAATCGGCGGGCCGCAGGGCGATTGTGGTTTAACCGGTCGTAAAATTATTGTCGACACCTACGGTGGTGCTTGCCCCCA
>DITR01000046.1:10419-17481 GCA_002422175.1 Alcaligenaceae bacterium UBA6179 | reverse complement strand
ACATGGCCTACACCTGGAAGCCTACTGGTAAGAACTCATACAGCATCGTTGATCGCAAGTCTGGCAATGTTAAATGGACCGCTACACGTGTTGATTTAGTATTTGGATCAAACTCAATATTGCGTTCTTATGCAGAGGTTTATGCACAAGACGACAACAAAGAGAAATTCGNNTTCAAGACTTTATTAGCGCTTGGGTCAAAGTGATGAACGCTGATCGGTTTGATGTGTAAGAAGATTTAGTCACTAAAGAAAAAGGGCCGAAAGGCCCTTTTTTTTGTACTGAGTTTAAGGTGAAGTGTTTCACATAAATAAATATTAAGCCATTTAATTAGTATGCTGCAACGCCACCATCAGATCGTGGGTCAAAGCCACCAACCAATAAACCATTGGTCTGTTTGATCAGTATGCCTGCATGACCAACGGCTTCGTCCCATGGGGCGAGCCATTCAACATCATGCCCTTTAAATTTAAGTGCATCAAAGGTGGCTTGTGAAAAACGACTTTCTAATTTGAGTGACTCACTACTTTGACCCCAAGTTCGACCCAACAACCAGCGGGGTCGTTCAATCGCTTGTTGCGGTCGATCACCAAACGCTTGAACCCGTTGAAAGAGTGTGGCTTGCGTTTGCGGTTGGCCTTCACCACCCATCGTGCCATAAACCATGCTGCGACCATCGGCAAGTAAAGCGATGGCTGGGTTAAGCGTGTGAAAAGTTTTTTTGCTTGGTCTAAGGCTGTTGATATGCATTTCATCTAAAGAAAATGCACACCCACGATTTTGCCAATTGATACCTGTTTGCGGCAAGACTAAACCTGAGCCAAACTCATGATAAATACTTTGAATAAAGGAAACACATAAGCCTGAATCATCAATTACACCCATCCAAATCGTGTCACCTGGGTCAGTTCTTTGCCCCCAAGGGGCAGCGTTATTAAGATCAATTTGAGCAGCTAAATTTTTCAATAGTGATTTGTTTAATAATGTCGAGGCTTGCAGGCTCATCCATTCAGGGTCGGTGACATGCTGGTTACGTAGCTTGAACGCAAGCTTTGTCGCTTCGACTTGTGCGTGCACAAAATCAGGCCCTTCAGGGTTGTCTTGCCAGCCTTTCAGGGCATCCATAATGCCTAAAATCATCAGTGACACAACACCCTGCGTAGGTGGCGTCATATTCAATAAGCGTGTCCTACCCAGTTTTAATTCTAGGGGGTTAACAAACTTAGCATGATGGTTTTGTAAATCACTCAGTCTTAAAGGAGACCCCAATTTTTGTAAATCAGCAACAATGTCGTCTGCAAGAGAGCCTCTATAAAAAGAGTCGGTGCCGTCCTGAGCAATGCGAGATAGGGTATGAGCGAGGGTCGGTTGTTTAAAGCGACTGCCCATTGTGGGTACTTGCCCTTTAGTCAAGAAGGTTTTTGCAAAGCCGGGTTGGTCTTTGAGTTCTGAAAGTTTGGCTTGTGTTGTGCGAGCTTGACTAGCCGTAATCGGAACGCCTTGGTCAGCAAAATAAATCGCGTCAGAAAGTAAACGCTTTAAAGACATGCGGCCACCGATTTCTTTAGATAGTTTGTGCGCAGCCCCCCAACCCGAGACCGTGCCAGCAACGGTTAGTGCCGCCATAGGCCCACGAAACGGAATGCTGTCATGAACGCCTTGTGTGGCATACCAATCAATACTTGAAAGTTGCGCACTGCGGCCACTGCCATCAATTGCCCCCGGTGCAAAACCCGGTTTATGAATAACCCAAAAGCCGTCGCCACCAATTGAGTTCATATGTGGGTAAACCACGGCAATCGCGGCCGCGGCGGCGATCATCGCCTCAATTGCGTTGCCACCTTCACGTAAAACGTCGAGTGCTGATTGCGCCGCTAAACTATGGGGTGCAACCGCAATACCGCGGGTTCCGAATGCTGAATTTGCCATTTATAAATAGTTCCTGTTTATTACCAACCGATTGCTTTGGGTAGCCAAAGTGCGAGTTGAGGAAAATATACGATGAGTGCAAGGGCGATACCTTGCATCACAATATAGGGCACAACGCCTTTGTAAATATCTGAAATAGACACCTCAGGCGGGGCAACGCCTTTAAGGTAAAACAAGGCCCATCCAAACGGTGGAGTTAAAAATGATGACTGCAGGCAAACCGTGACGAGAATTGCTATCCATACTGGGTCAGCACCTTGTACCAACAGTACAGGTAAAAATAATGGCACAGCGATGTAACTGATTTCTATCCATTCAATAAAAAAACCCAGCACAAAAATCATAAACAGCATAAACCAGATGTCACTGTAAAGCCCACCGGGTAGCCATTCAAACATATTTTCGATCAGCACTTCGCCATGCAGACCTCTAAATGACAAGGCAAAAACTTGCGCCATCATCAAAATAAACATCATCATGGCCGTAATTTTGGCAGTATCGAAGCTCACCTCACGCAACCCCTTCCAAGTAAAACGCCCCGCCAACACGGTGATCAAAATAGCGCCTAAGGCACCCATTGAAGCGGCCTCAGTGGGTGCAGCAATGCCGCCGACGATTGAACCTAAAACTGCTACGACCAAGAGAATAGGGGGCACGACAACCTTCAAAAAGCGCACCCATAATTGACGTGAGCTGACTAAGTTGCGTTCTTCAACGGGTACTGCAGGCATCGTTTCTGGTTGGATCATACCCAACACTAAAAGATAAATAATGTAGATAGTAGCCAATAACATTGCAGGTATAACAGCAGCCGCAAAGAGGGTGCCGACTGAGGTTTGCATGATGTCTGACAATAAAATCAGTATCAAACTCGGTGGCATGATTTGGCCCAGCGTACCTGACGCACAAATCGTTCCACAGGCAATGCTTTTTTTATAACCGCGCTTGAGTAAATTGGGCAAGGTCAACATACCTAGCGTGATCACTGTGGCACCGACAATACCTGTGGTGGCGCCCATCAACGCACCGAATAAAATAATACCAATTCCCATTCCACCTCGCAGTCCACCGGCTATATGGCCCATCACATCAAGCAAATCGTCTGCCAACTTTGATTTTTCTAAGGCAAAACCCATGAAAATAAAAAGGGGAATGGCAAGCCATTGATACCCTGTTACCACACCATAAATGCGGGCAGGTAAAAGGTTAAAGAGTGAGTGACCAAAACCAATAAAACCAAACACAAAGCCTGTTACGGCAAGCGTAATGGCTACAGGAATACCAATCAACAATAAGAAAAAGAAACTTGCCAACATCATCACTGCTAGCATTTGGGGTTCAAACATGAGGGGTGAGTTGCTTTTTAGGTGGAAGAATCAACGCTTTGATGAGTTCGGCGGTGCTTTGAAGTGCGAGTAGAAAAAAACCAATTGTTATAAAGCTTTTAAGAATCCAACGACTAGCAATGCCGCCAGGGTCAGGTGAGGTTTCATCAATGACATATGACTGTTCAACGTAATGTAGAGAGACCCAAACAAAAATCAGTGCCACACTGATCGTGAGCAGAGCGCCGACACAATTGACTATTCTTTGCATGTTTGGCGAGTATTTTGCATAGAAGACATCAACCCGAATATGCTCACCCCGAAGCATGGCGTAGCTCATACCAAATAAAATCAGTGTTGCCAAAAGATGCCATTCGAGTTCTTGAGACCATACTGACCCAATGCTTGCGACGTAACGCAGAATCACGTTACTCGCCACTAACACGACGATAACCAAGGCGAGCCATGAAGAGAACCGACCGACAATGTCGATCAGTCCATCCATTTTGTAAGCGAGCCTAAGTAAGGGGTGGCTGGCTTGTTGTGTCATATTTAGCTCGACCTAACTGTGCTGTGGTATGCCGCCTCACTGTAACCAGACCAAGCGTCATATTGTTTTTTGAAAGCAAAGTAAGAGTCATGTACTTTCTTTGTTATGGCGTCTTTAGCGCTTGCTTCGTTAAGTGCTAGAGTGGTTTGCTCACGTAATGCAACCACGATTGATGCCGGTAATGGTTTGGCAATAACGCCCAGGTTTGTCACTAAGTCTTGCATGGCTTCAGCGTTTGCACGCTGGCACCAGGCTTCACCGATGACGTTGCAAGCGGCTGATGCATTCGTAACAATATTTTGTAGATCCTTTGGTAGTGTTTGCCAAGCTGCTTTATTAATCAACAGTTCAGACGTGGTTGCAGGCTCATGCCAACCCGTGGTGTAGTAATACTTAGCGGCTTTATAGAGACCTAAACGACGATCTTGATACGGACCCACAAATTCAGCGGCATCGATTACGCCACGCTCGAGAGCAGGAAATATTTCACCGCCCGGTAATACTTTGACATCAACACCTAAGTTTGCAAGTACCTTGCCAGCCAAGCCAGGTATACGCATTTTTAGGCCTTTCAAATCATCTAGCGTGTTGACCTCTTTTTTAAACCACCCTGTCATCTGTACGCCCGTGTTACCACAAGGCATAGCAATCATGCCGAAGGGTTCGTAAACTTCATTCCAAAGTGCTAACCCACCACCGTCGTAAAGCCAACCATTCATGCCTTGGTAGTTCAATCCAAAAGGCACCGCCGTAAAGTATTGCGCAGCAAATGTTTTGCCTGTCCAAAAGTAGCTGTTCGCATGGTTCATTTCAATGGTGCCTGCGCGCACTGCATCAAAACCTTCAAAGGCGGGAATCAACTCACCTGCGCCAAACAGCTGAATGTTTAAGCGACCATTCGACATGTCTTTAATGCGTTGGGCCAAGTCCGTGGCGCTACCTGGACCCGACATGTAGAAGGGAGAGCCTTTAGGGTAAGCGCTGGTCATTTTCCAGTTAAATGTTTGTTGAGCCTGTGCCACAGAGGGAACCGCAAGTGTGGCGGCTGTTAAGCCCAGCCCAGCACCTGCCGTTATAAATGAACGTCGTGAGTTTTTCATGTGCGGTCCTTTGCGTTGCGATTGGAAGAAGAGCTGACTAATAACTAGCTAGCAAAGAACGTGCCAACTCTTGACAAGGGGGAGGCGTTATATTTGAAAACTGTATTTGTGTTTCAACATGGTGCAACAAACCTACTTTCGTTGCGTGCATGCATTTCGATGGTGCGATGGGTCAGTGCGGCATGGGGCAATAATGCAAAGCCTTAAATTTTTTCGACAACATCAATAAGAGATGTTTTAAAGGTATCTTGAATACATTGAGTAAGTTAAGTAAGTTGAGTGCGTTGAGTACTTTGAAAGTATGGAACATATTTGGTAAATATTTTGAATATCATTTGTTATATTTTGAATATCAATTCATCATTTAATCAGTTACATCAAATCAGTTAGATCAAATCAGTAAGACCAATCAACCGCTCGCCGTTATTATCTTTGCCATTCAGGAATCTAATATGAAAATTCGTGCCGCCGTTCTTCGTGAAATGGGGTTACCTGCCCCGTATAAGCAAAGTCAACCGCTTAAAATTATTGAAGTTGAATTAGATCCGCCAGGTGATGGTGAGGTATTGGTCAAAATTAAGGTGGCAGGTCTTTGTCATTCAGACCTTTCAGTCATTAATGGTGACCGACCACGCGGAGTACCCATGGTGTTGGGGCATGAGTCTTCAGGTGAAGTTGTTGCTGTGGGCAGGGGTGTTAACAGTCTTAAGCCCGGCGACCATGTTGTAACTGATTTTGTACCCACCTGTGGTCATTGTCAGCCCTGCAGCCAAGGACGGCCAGCGCTTTGTGAACCGGGCGCACTCGCTAACGGCAAGGGAACATTATTAGGTGGCGAGCGCCGTTTACATTTAGGTCAAGAGCCTATCAACCACCACGTGGGTGTGTCGTGTTTTGCTGACCACGCTGTGGTGTCGCAATATTCGTGCATCAAAATTACCCGTAACATTTCTCATCGAGAAGCCGCGCTATTTGGTTGTGCAGTATTAACAGGCGCCGGGGCCGTTATTAATCGCGCTCAATTTAAAATGGGCCAAACAGCCGCCATCATCGGTTTAGGTGGGGTAGGGCTCAGCGCATTATTGGCCGCAGTTGCAGCCGGAGCGAGAAGGGTGGTCGCGGTTGACCTGAGCGATGAAAAGCTTGAGTTAGCCAAAACCCTAGGCGCTACCCATGTATTTAACCCTAGCCGAGTCACCTCTGATGCTGAACGACTTGAGGCCGCGGGTGGTGCAGTTGATTTTGGTTTTGATATGGCTGGTGCGGTGGCTGCATTTGAATTGGCTTACAAGCTGACTTGTCGCGGTGGGACCACCATCACCTCAGGTTTGCCCAACCCAAAAGCCAGCTTTTCCTTACCGTTGGCGCAGATGGTGGGCGAAGAGCGTGATATTCGCGGCAGCTACTTAGGCTCTGGTGTACCCGCCCAAGATATTGCAAAATACATTGATCTATATTTAGCAGGAAAATTACCCGTTAATAAACTTTTGGGTAATACCTTTACATTAGATCAAATCAACGAGGGTTTTGATCACCTAGCCTCTGGGTCGAGTTTGCGTGATTGCATTGTTTTATAGTCTACCAATGCGTCATGCCAAGCGTGTGCCACAAGCGCTAATCGATTAACAGGTTTAGCAATAAGTGGTCGCGCGACTTGTCTGACCAAGTCTTTTTGATTTTCTTGTGTAATGTATTCGACCGGTGATTTTCCATCGACACGGCCTAGAAATAAAGCGGGCAGCAACTTTGCTGCTCGAGACTCTAAATCGTCTGCAGATTCCCAATCGATATGGGTACGGTATGTCGAGACAAAAATTTTGAAGCAATCAAGTAGCTCGCTCGAATGTTCTGGCTGGGGCAAACACTTTAGTAACAAATGGTTTAAACAAAATGCCAAGTCAAAGGCGGGGTCACCATACCAAGCGCATTCAGCATCGAGTAACACAGGTGAAGTGGGCCCAACCAAAATATTCTTTGGGCTCACGTCGCCATGAACAAGGGCCTTATGGGTATTTAAGGTTTGCTCAGTTAATGCTTCTAAAGCAGGTGCAAGGTCGCGATGTATTTCTGCGGTAGCAATAAGGTAGGGTTCAAGCCTAATTGGGTAGAAAATATCATCAGTTTGAAACGCTTGCGCAACAGATTCATCTCGTGCTGA
>DITR01000046.1:10157-10384 GCA_002422175.1 Alcaligenaceae bacterium UBA6179 | reverse complement strand
AAAAAACTCATGGCAAAAGCGCCAATATCTGGGTCGTGAGCGAGGGGTTTAGGCACAGCCTCTGGAAGATGCTGGGCAGCAAAGTTTATCCATGCCCATTCATAAGCATTGCGTGAAATCGGTGCGCGCCAGTCACGTGCGACCTTAAGTTTGGGTAGGGCACATTTAACGCACACAGTAGAATCAGGCAGATCAACACGCCAAATATCAGACGATACACCACCGGC
>DITR01000046.1:559-10095 GCA_002422175.1 Alcaligenaceae bacterium UBA6179 | reverse complement strand
CCGATTTTGATTTGGCCCGCTGAACTACCCACAGCCAAGTCAGCAATAAATGGGTCTTCAGTTTCACCCGAGCGCGCAGAAATAATCGTTGAATAGCCATTCTTTTTAGCCATCGTTATGACATCAAGCGTGCCCGTTAATGTTCCGTTTTGATTGACTTTAACTAAAACGCCATTTGCAACGCCCATTTCAATACCCTTTTGTAATCTTATGGGGTTGGTCGTGAAAAGATCGTCACCCACAAGCTGTACTTGGTTGCCCAACCGCATGGTGAGCGCTTTCCAGCCAGACCAATCTTCTTCGTCTAAGCCATCTTCAATTGAAATTAATGGAAATTCTTTAACCCAAGATTCAAGCATATCAATCATTTGGTCTGAAGACAGTTGCTTTCCCTCACGCGCCAGGTTGTAGTAACCTTCGGCGTTTTTAAATGCTGCAGCCGCAACATCTATGGCGATGACCACATCTTTACCAGGGGTCAAGCCCGCCAACTCGATGGCTTTACACATCAGTATTAAAGCGTCTTTTCCGCTCGCGCAACCGGGGCTTAAACCGCCCTCATCTGCTAATAATGTGGGCAAACCCATTTGTTGACAAACACGAACAGCGGCATTTCGCACGCGACTCATGGTGTGAATGGCTTCATCAATTGATTGAGCACGAACAGGAATGGCTAAAAAATCTTGTACATCCATGCCCCTACCGGCATGCAGCCCACCGCTGAAGATGTTAACCATGGGTCTTGGCATCTGTGGGCTTGGGTTTTGAATCAACTCAGCAATGCGTTGATATAGGGGTTGATTAAGCGAGTTTGCTGCTGCGCGGCAAACAGCAATTGAGACACCAAGAATGGCGTTAGCACCCAGCCTTTTTAGTTGAGGGGTTCCATCTAGTTTGCGTAAAAAATCGTCTAGGCTACGTTGATCATACGCATTCATGCCAGATATGGCGTGCGCAATTTCAATATTGATGTTTGATACGGCTTTAAGAACGCCCAAACCCTCAAAGCGCGTGGCATCGCCGTCTCGCAATTCATGCGCTTCGAATGAGCCAGTCGATGCCCCAGAGGGAACAGAGGCACGACCGAGCGACCCATCTACAAGTGAAACGTCAACTTCAACAGTGGGTCGACCGCGTGAATCAAGAATTTGCCGCCCAACGACAGACTGAATGGTAGAACGCGTCATAAATTTGAAATTCCTACTTTTATCTTGGCAGTTTCAAACCTGACCAATTGAATTTGTAACCCTACACAATGAAGTGATCAATCAATTTGATCAATCAGGTAAAAGGTGTCGCGTGTTCATAAAGAGAACAGCATACATTTAAACCACATGATGCACGTCAGCTGCCCCATAAACAGGTGTTGTAAGACCCTCATAGCGAGCCTTTAGTTGTAGCCCTAAGAATTGAGAATAGTGCCTATTTTGATGTAAGTTACCGCCTTGTATCCATAGGTGGGGCACTTGCGTAGGTTTCCACATGTTTCTTAATTCACCTTCCCAAGGGCCCGGGTCTTTTGGTGTGTCAGAACCTAAGCCCCAGACTTTACCCAGACGCTGAGCAACCTCTGGTGATATCAAGTCAGCAAGCCACTGGTTCATAGAGCCAAAACCGGTAGCGTAAACGATGACATCAGCCTCAAGTTCAGTGCCGTCAGAAAGCACCACCGAGTGAGGTTTTATTTCTTTAATGTTGACGCCACTTTTGAGTTTGACACGACCATCAGCCACCAACTCTGAGGCGCCAACATCAATGTAATAACCTGAGCCGCGGCGCAGATATTTCATGAACAAGCCAGACCCATCCACCCCAAAATCTAGCAAAAAGCCAGCCTTTTCGAGGCGAGAGAAAAGATCTGCATCGCGCCTTTTCATTTCCTCAAACAATGGAATTTGAAAAGCGGGCAATACTTTATATGGAATGCTGGCAAATATCAGATCAGCTTTATGATGATCAATACCGTTTTTGATGGCCTGCTCTGAATAAAGACCGCCAAGCACGACATCCATTAATGTTTTAGAAGGTGAAATGTGTGTCGAAGAGCGCTGAATCATGGTGACATCAACACCTTCTTCAATCATGGCTGCGCAAATATCATGTGCAGAATTATTTGAGCCTAATACGACTGCTTTTTTTCCACGGTAATTTTCAGCACTGGCAAACTTGCTTGAATGAAATTGGTCACCTATAAAGGTTTCATGACCCTTAATTTTAGGTACATTTTGGTAGCCTGAAACGCCCAGTGCAATCACCAGTTCTTTGGGCTTTATGGTCAGCTCTCGACCTTCACGTTCGACTGTGATTTCCCACTCTTGGCGTGCCTCGTTGTAGTTAATTTTTTTACAAGAAGTGGAATTCCAATAATTAAGCTCCATCACCTTGGTGTACATTTCGAGCCAATCGCCAAGCTTGTCTTTAGGAGTAAAAACAGGCCAGTCACTCGGAAAGGGCAGATAGGGAAGATGGTCATACCAGACAGGGTCATGCAGGCATAAGCTTTTGTAGCGATTTCGCCAAGAGTCACCAGCCCTTGCATTTTTTTCAATGATGATCGCTGGAACACCTAATTTGCGAAGTCGAGCCCCTAGAATAATGCCGGCTTGACCGCCGCCCACAATCACAACGTAGGGTTGTGTCGTGTAACCCAGTGTTTTAATTTCTTCCTCGCGTCCTTCGCGCCAGGTTTTACGGCCAGTGTGTGCGCCATGTTCGACACCCATGGGCCGTTTATCACCTTTTGCTTCTTCAAAACCTTTGAGTTCAACCATCGTTGTTAAGAGGGTCCAGATTTTTCCCTCTTTAACCCGCATTAAACCGCTGCCCCGCGCAACCTTTGTTTCAAAGGTGATCCAAGCGGTTAATACACCGTCATCGGCGGTAACTGTCTCAGCAGGGTCAAGTGCCCAGTTGGTCGCCTCAATGAGCTTGCCTTGCTGCTCAAGCATGACCAATATCTGCTCTTTACCTTCAAGGGTTTTGATATTCCAAGTAAAAGAAACAAGATCGCGCCAGTAACAATCATCATGAAAAAGATCAGCAACCTGTTGATATTCCGCTTTTGGCAGCGCCCGATTAAAGGTGTTTAAAATCTGTTGAACCTTCGTTTCATGGGTTGTGTCTAGCATGATGTTCCCTTTAGATATTTCTAACTGGGTTTAGGCGCGAGTCATTTCAAATTATCATGATGGTTAACGTATTGACAGCTCGGGACAACCCTTATGATGTTGAAGTTGTTACAAGACACAATGGCTGATAGGCTTCAAATATGATTGATATTAAAAACCTTGAAACGTTCGTCTGGGTCGCCACCTTGCGAAGTTTTCGCGCTGCGGCTGAAAAGCTCAATACAACACAACCGTCGATTTCGCAGCGAATTGCTTCGCTTGAAGAAAGTTTGGGTGTTAAGCTTTTTGAGCGCGATCGAAGAAATGTTTCCCTAACGAGTAAAGGGGTTGAGTTACTAGAATATGCAGAGAGAATTTTAGATATTCGCCAAGGTATGCTGCAAGCAGCGCAAACCTCACGATCTTTAGAGGGTCGTATTCGAATTGGGGTTTCTGAAACGATTGTTCATACGTGGTTACCCAAATTTATGGAACGCGTGCACGCTCAGCACCCGGCCGTTTCAATTGAGCTCAATGTCGATACAAGCCCTATTTTGCGCGAACAAGTGATATCGCATCATTTAAATCTTGCATTTTTAATGGGGCCCATTCAGTACGCGGGTGTCGAAAACTTAAGGTTATGTGAATATGAACAAGCTTGGCTGAGTAGTCCTAGGCTGAATTTACCGCAAGGGGTATTAACACTTCAAGATCTCGCAGAACACCCCATTATTACTTACCCATCTACCAGCCAGCCGTACCAATTTTTACGTGATTTGTTTTTACATGCTGATGTGGTTTCTCCACGCCTTTATGGGTGCGGTTCGATGTCTGTCGCAGTTCGTATGACAATTGATGCGATTGGTGTCGCGGTTATCACCCCCGTGTTTCTCAAACGTGAACTTGATAGCGGGCAGTTAAAACTTTTGCGTGTTTACGCTGATCCCTTACCGCCTTTGGTTTTTACAGCATCTTGGGCGCGAGGCGCTGATGAGCATATCGCAAAAACGCTTGCAAATATGGCGCAAGAAGTCGCACATGCACATCTCTGATAAATTATTCTAATCAGTGGTCATTTAAAACCACGATTGGACAGGCGTTTGTAACCTACAGCAGAATGAATGAACTGTTGAATAGGCTTGATGGAAACAATGCATACGTCTCTACAAACCAGATTACGAGCTCGCAGCGGTGAACTTGATGGTCCAACGTCAGGCCTAGCCCCTGGCTATGTGCAGACAAATTTAGTCGTATTGCCTCAAGCACTCGCAAGTGACTTCCTACTTTTTTGTCAGCGCAACCCCAAACCCTGTCCGTTACTAGGCGTGAGTTCACCAGGCTCAAGAACTTTTGAGTTGTTAGGTGAAAATTTAGATATTGCTACGGATGTTCCCCGTTATCGTGTTTGGGAAAAGGGAGAGATGGTTCAAGAGTGTCAAGATGTGTCACATCTTTGGCGAGATGATTTAGTGAGTTTTGCATTAGGGTGTTCGTTTTCATTTGAAGAGGCATTAACTGATCAAAACATTGACGTACGACACATCACTCAAGGTCGAAATGTACCGATGTTTCGCACCAATATTGATACACAAGCTGCAGGCCCATTTCATGGCAAGCTAGTTGTAAGTATGAGGCCCTTTTTACCTGCAGATGCAATACGGGCCATTCAAATAACAAGTCGATTTCCCTCTGTTCATGGTGCGCCTGTGCACATCGGCGACCCAGCTCTTATTGGCATAACTGATTTACAAAACCCTGATTATGGTCAGTCGGTAGACATTAAACCCAATGAAATACCTGTTTTTTGGGCTTGTGGTGTGACACCACAGTCCGTATTGATGGCGACGCGCCCAGATTTCTGTTTGACACATGCGCCAGGGTGTATGTTAGTGACTGATCGACGAAATTCTGAACTTGCTATTTTCTAATTTTTTTGGGGTGCTGGCGATTAACGGGAAGTCTGCACATAACTCTAATCCCGTTTATAAGGAAAGGCTGACATGAAAAAGCTAATTTTGATAGCTATAAGTGCTGCTACGCTTGCAACAAGCGGGGTCTATGCGCAAGAATTACCTAAGACACAATTAAATGTTGTTGGTGGTTTGAGTAACTTGACTGCCTATAAAGATTTTGAAGAGCCCTTTTGGACTAAAACCATTCCTGAAAAATCGAATGGTCAAGTAACGGCTGAAATTAAAGGGTTCAATCAAATGGGTTTGAAAGGCCCTGAGATTTTACGTTTAGTCAGCCAGGGTGTCATTGAGTTTGGTACAGCTACATTGTCGTACTTCGCGGGTGACAATGCGATTAATGAAGCGATTGATTTGCCAGGTTTAGCGCCTAATGTTCAAACAGCGCGCGCTGTAACCAACGCCTTTGAGCCGATTTACGCAAAGTTTTATGGTGGCACAAATAACGTCAAAATTTTGGGCTTGTCGCCTTATCCAGCACAGGTTTTATTTTGTAATGCGCCAATTAATAGTCTGACTGACATTAAAGATAAAAAAGTTAGAACGAGCAGCCGTACGCAGGCTGAGTTTATTGAAGCGCTCGGTGGCACAAGTGTGACGCTTGCATTTGGCGAAGTTGTACCCGCTTTACAAAACGGCGTGGTGAATTGTGCCATTACGGGTTCATTGTCTGGTTATTCAGCAAAATGGTATGAAGTATCAACTCATTTGCTAGCTCTACCTATTAATTGGAACCAACAGATTCATGCTGTGAATCAGCAAGCTTGGAATAAACTTAATCCTAGAGTTCAGACGTTTTTACAAACAAACATTAGCGAGCTGATGAACAAAATGTGGAATGAGGCTGATGCACAAACCACTTTGGGCTACCAGTGCAATACGGGTTCACCAGAATGTCCGTTTCCCGTAAAAGGCAAAATGGTATTGGTGACACCTTCAGCGCAAGATCAAGCTTTGCTTAAAAAACTGACGCAGGATGTGATTTTGCGTAAATGGGCTGAGCGTTGTTCTGAGCAATGTGTCACTGACTTTAACGCCACAATTGGCAAGGTTGTGGGTTTGACAGCTCAAAAGTAAATTTGAAACTTATAAAAGAGTCATCTTATGTCTGGTCAGTGTTATGGGTTAAAACGTGCACATCAACTCTCCCGAATTGGGGTGTGGGTTGCAGGTGCTTTGACACTGGCCAGCGTAGCCCTAATTTCGTTTGATGTGATCATGCGCAAACTCTTTAACTGGTCGCTTGGTGGCGCTGATGAGTTGTCAGGATATGCCTTTGCAATTAGTACGTCCTGGGCTTTTGCTTTTGTGGTTTTAGAACGTGCAAATGTTCGAGTCGATATTCTCTACCAGTATTTTTCTGTTCGTGTTGCTGCATTCATTGATTGGTTATCACTTGTGGCCTTAGCTACTTTTTTAGGTGTCATGACACGATATGCTTATGAAGTGCTAGCAACCTCCTGGTTGCAAAACGCAACAGCGAATTCTTCATTAGCCACGCCATTATGGATACCTCAGGGGTTGTGGTTGGTTGGCCTTTTGTGGATGTCGGCCGTATTAATTTTGATGTTACTTCGCTCAAGCATTGCATTCGTGAAAGGTGATTTAGAGACCGTTCGAGACATAGCAGGCATAAAATTTGCTGCTGATGAGGCACGCGAAGAGGCTCTAATTGGGAAGCGCCGCGTTGAGGAGCATCGTCAACCATGATCAGCACAGCGCTTACATTACTGATTTTGTTAATTGGTATCAGCATACCCGTTGGTGCAGCACTGGGTGTGTTGGGCTTGATACTTGATTCTGCATTTTCAATGTTGCCATTGAGTAAAGCAATCGGTGAGTTAGCGTGGAGCTCAAACACTGAGTTCTTGTTGGTTGCGATTCCACTTTTTATTTTGCTTGGCGAGCTGTTGTTGCGTGCCGGTTTCGCCGAAAAAATGTATTCGGCTTTAAGCTTATGGTTATCTTGGTTGCCGGGTGGTTTGATGCATGCAAATATTGGTGCGTCTGCGCTTTTTGCGGCTACCTCTGGTTCAAGCGTTGCAACAGCTGCTACGGTTGGTACCGTAGCTTTGCCACAAATTAAACGAAATGGCTACAACGAGCCGTTATTTTTAGGCAGTATTGCAGCGGGTGGAACGTTAGGTATATTGATTCCCCCATCTATTAATTTAGTTATTTACGCTGTTTTATCAAATACTTCAGTACCGAAGCTGTATTTGGCAGGTATTTTGCCTGGCTTACTGCTTGCATTGTTGTTTATGGCTTTGATTGCAGGTGCTTGCATCGCTCGACCTGCTTGGGGTGGCAAACGTATATACGCTTCATGGCGTCATCGTTTTGAATCGCTCGTGCATCTTGTGCCCCCCGTTGGTATTTTTTTACTGGTAGTCGGGTCAATATATGCGGGTGTCGCAACGCCAACTGAGGCTGCCGCCTTGGGCGTCACAGGAGCCATCATTCTTGCATTTTTATATAAACGACTCTCATGGCGCATGATGCGCGAGTCTATTGAAAATGCGATGCGCGCCTCTGCCATGATCATGCTGATTGTTCTAGGTGCAGGTTTTCTAAATTTTGTTATGTCTGCAACAGGCCTAACTTCAGCGCTAACTGACGGCATTAAAAATTTGGGCATTTCACCAGGTTGGATGTTGGTTGCATTAATTGCTTTTTATATCGTTCTGGGTTGCTTCATGGAAACATTATCTATGATGATCACAACCATACCCATTGTGGCCCCAGTCATGATTGCGCTGGGCTTTGACCCGATTTGGCTGGGTATTTTAATTATTGTTTTAGTTGAAGCGGCTTTGATCACACCACCTGTTGGTTTAAACCTTTTTGTTGTTCAAAGTTTACGTAGTGAGGGGTCAATGACGCCTGTCATTATTGGCGCGTTACCCTTTGTTTTGGCGATGTTTGTATTGCTTGTCTTACTGATTATTTTTCCTGACCTAGCTCTTTGGCTTCCCCACTTTTTTTCTGATTAATGATAGAGAGGCTTAGCGTTTAAGCGCGAGATACTTATGCAATTTAATTTTGAAGTGTTGGAACGTAATGGTTCTGTAACGTTGTTGAGCGCCGAGATTCACAGCATGATCATTGCTGGTTGGGCGGGTCGCAATCATGAAGCGATTGAGCACCACATTGAAGAACTTGCAGCAATTGGCGTACCCCGACCTAGTCAGGTGCCATTATTTTACCGCGTCTCATCACTTCTACTTACACAACACACAGAAGTAGAAGTGATCGGGGAAAAAAGTTCTGGTGAAATTGAAGTTTTGTTGTTTGCACATAATGGCCAAACTTACATCACTTTGACATCTGACCACACTGATCGTGGGCTTGAGACGGTTAGTGTTGCATACTCTAAACAAGTTTGCCCTAAACCCATGGGTCAACAAGCTTGGCGTTTTGATGATGTTTTAGATCACTGCGATAATCTTAAAATTCAGTCTTACATTATTGAAGATGGTCAGCGTGTCACTTACCAAGACGGTACGTTAGCAGCGCTTCTTCCACCCACTGAATTGCTACAGAAGTATTTTTCATCACAAATCATGCAAGATGGTTTTGCAATGAGCTGCGGCACAGTGGGCACTCAGGGTAGCATTCGTCCTAGTAAAGACTTTTACATGGTTTTAACTGACCCTGTTTTGGGTCGTACTATTCAACATCACTATCGTATGAAAGTTTTGCCCGAGGTTGCATAATCAAATTTGAGTTGTTTTTCAGCCATGTTGGTTCTCTTAAGTGAGTTTCATGTTGACGTGTTTATATGCCCACAATCACTGTTAAACCAATCAATCAAAGTCCTTTAGAAAAATGGGTAAAAGCATGGCCCTTGGCAATCGATGCCGTGAAAGATACGCAAGCATTCAAATCACTAAACAGTGATTTTTGGCACGTCCATGATTTCGAACCTGGGAAGGGCGGTCAAACCGAAGTGCTGTGGGTAACGTATCGCCCCAGATCAATGTTGATTTCTAGCTTGGAAGTGCATTGGTTGACAGAGCAAGCAGTCGTTCCGTTGGGGTCTGCACCGTTGATTCAAGTGCTTTGCCCTACTAAACAAGGCACAAAAGAGCCTGACTTAGATAAAATTGAAGCTTGGCAAATTTTACCGGGGCAAGGAATATGTATGATGCCCGGTTGCTGGCATGCAACATTGGCCATTGAGTCTGAGGTTAACGCGATGATGCTTACGCGGCGCTCTACAACGCTTGATTTAGTTAAACAATTAAATGAGTCAAACTCAAACTCAAACCCAAATAGCCAGAAAACAAGGGTTAATTCAGAAGATCAACTCGAATCTAGTTTTTTTACGGGTGCACAAATGCCAGTATTTGATCTGAACTTATCCCTTTTAAAACAAATCTAAACTCAGTTGTGTACTGGGTGTTTCAGCCACTTTTCTTTTGGTATGGCTTACTCGACCAGTAGGCCGCTTACGTGA
>DITR01000046.1:0-507 GCA_002422175.1 Alcaligenaceae bacterium UBA6179 | reverse complement strand
GGCTCAAATATCCATGCGTCTGGTACGTGACGCAGAGCGGGTAACCATTGACGCACAAACCGACCACTGGGGTCGTGGTCTTTGGCTTGTTTGATTGGGTTGTAAATGCGGGCAGTATTGATGCCTGTGGTGCCAGACTGCATTTGCATCTGGCTCCAGTGAATACCCGGCTCATAGTCTAGAAATTGGGTTGCAAGCCAATGCCCCACTTTGGGCCAATTTAACCAAAGTGGGTAAGCGGCTACTGACACCAACATAGCGCGCATTCGAAAATTGAGCCAACCGGTTTCACGCAACATCATCACGCTGGCATCAACCATTGGCCAACCCGTTTTGGCGGCTTTAAGCGCCTCAAAATGACTTTGTTGCCAGTCATCTCTCAACCCTTGATACCCACGATGTAAGTCTTGATATTCAAGCGATGGTTCATCTTCGAGCTTTTGAATGAAATGACAATGCCAATAAAGTCGACTTATAAACGCTCGCAAACCCTGCGCTTGCTGTTGC
>DITR01000087.1:2504-2912 GCA_002422175.1 Alcaligenaceae bacterium UBA6179 | reverse complement strand
GATGTGGGCGGTGGCGCAACGGCTGAAAAAGTAACCGAAGCGTTCAAAATTATGCTTAAAAACAAAGATGTTAAAGCTATTTTGGTCAATATTTTTGGTGGCATTATGCGCTGTGATGTGATTGCACAAGGCGTCATTGAAGCATGTAAGGCAGTTAATTTAAACGTACCTTTGGTTGTTCGCATGAAAGGTACGAATGAAGTGTTGGGCAAAAAACTGTTGGCTGAATCGGGTTTGCCGATTATCAGTGCCGACAGCATGGCCGAAGCTGCAACCAAAGTCGTTGCTGCCACTAAATAACTCGCCTAAGGAATCAGACATGTCAATTTTGATCAATAAAGATACAAAAGTTATCACACAAGGTATTACTGGTAAAACGGGCCAGTTCCACACCCGTATGTGCCGCGA
>DITR01000087.1:0-2468 GCA_002422175.1 Alcaligenaceae bacterium UBA6179 | reverse complement strand
TTTCGGTGATTTATGTGCCCCCAGCGGGTGCAGCAGGCGCCATTCTTGAAGCTGTTAAGGCAGAACTTGAGTTGGTCATTTGTATCACTGAAGGCATACCTGTTCGCGATATGCTCGAAGTAAAAAGCATCATGGCTCAACTGAAAAGTAAAACCTTATTGCTAGGCCCTAATTGCCCAGGTTTAATTACCCCCGACGAAATCAAAATCGGTATTATGCCGGGTCATATTCATCGCAAAGGCCGTATTGGCATTGTGAGCCGTTCAGGCACATTGACTTACGAGGCTGTGGGCCAAGTGACTGAGCTGGGTCTAGGCCAATCAAGTGCTGTGGGCATTGGTGGCGATCCCATCAACGGTCTCAAGCATATCGACATCTTAAAAATGTTCAATGACGACCCTGAAACTGATGCAGTCATCATGATCGGTGAAATCGGAGGCCCCGATGAAGTCAATGCAGCACGTTGGGCTAAAGACAACATGACTAAACCCATTGTTGGATTTATTGCGGGCGTGACCGCACCCGCCGGTAAGCGCATGGGTCATGCCGGCGCCTTGATTTCTGGTGGCGAAGATACGGCAGATGCCAAACTTGCCGTCATGGAAGCCTGCGGCATTAAAACGACACGTAACCCTTCTGAGATGGGTAAGTTGCTGCTATCTGTTCTGTAAAAGTATGGCAAATTAAGGTCATCCGTTTTTGACCTTTACGAAACGCCGGTTTGTGCTGCACAGATCGGCGTTTTTTTTGATAACCATCAATGGTCAGGGCATTTAGGTGACTTATGATTGGTACAGGCAAGATGGCTTAAACTGCAATGAGAATATGAGGAATTTAAGATGAGTATAGACACACAGCAAGGCAGTGTTCAAAACAAGCAATCAAGTAGCGATAGCCAAAAAGGTCAGTACATCAAGCTAGGCGGTCAAAAAGGTTATAGCTTATTACAAGGCTTACTTATTCTTGCCATCATCAGTATCGTGGTGACCATTGCTCTGAACTATTTTAGTTAAATCGACCATATGGCTTCAATGATAGAAACATTGCCTCGCAAACTCGTTATTGCAACACGCGCCAGTCGTTTAGCACTTTGGCAAGCCGAGCATGTGCGTGATTGTTTAATACGTTTGTACCCAAGTGTAGAAGTTGAGCTATTAAAGCTGAGCACGCGGGGTGACGAAATTCTTGACCGTAGTTTGCAGAAAATCGGTGGTAAGGGTTTATTTATTAAAGAGCTTGAATATGCATTGCTTGATGGTCGCGCTGATTTAGCCGTGCACTCACTTAAAGATGTGCCGGTAGATTTAACTGAACCATTTGAATTAGCAGCCATTTTGCCGCGTGCTGAAACACGTGATGCTTGGGTTTCTAATCATTACGCTGATATGCGGGCCTTACCACATGGTGCTGTGGTGGGAACGTCAAGCTTAAGGCGTGAATCTCAGCTACGTCGCCTCATCCCGCATGTCGTAGTCAAGCCTTTGCGAGGCAATCTAGATACCCGTTTAGGCAAGCTTGATGCAGGTGATTTTGATGCCATTATTTTAGCGGCAGTCGGTCTACAAAGGCTTGGTTTGGCTGATCGCATACGTGGCTTGATATCAACGCAAGACTCACTTCCTGCCGCAGGGCAAGGCTCTTTGGGTATTGAAATTAGAGCTGATCGTTCAGACCTAAAGCAACTTTTGCAACCCCTTGTCTGTTCGCAAACCACGGCATGCTCCTTGGCAGAGCGAGCCGTATCACGAGTATTAGGTGGTTCTTGTACGGTGCCTATTGCGGCCTACGCCACGATACAAGGCAACCAAATTCATTTGCAGGCTCTCGTTGCGACGCCCGATGGTCTACAAGTTGTTTCGCATCAAGCTAGCGCGCCGATAGATGATGCCATGAAGCTCGGTGAGTCGGTTGCCCACGTATTACAAAGGCAAGGTGCAGATCAGATATTGGCGTCATTAAAACAGACAGGGCATGCCTAATAAGCCAGCCCTCGTTCTAACGAGGCCGGCCTCACGTCAGCAAGGCTTAGTTGAGGTGTTGACGGCTAGTGGTATGACTGTTTTGGCATTGCCCGCTTTGTCAATTGAGCCCTCAAATGCACCTTCAATTGAGCCGTCAATTGCACCAGAAATTATCAAATCAGACCCCAAATTTTATAATTTGATGATTTTTGTAAGCCGAGCAGCAGTTGAACATTTTCCCGCAGATTTTCCTCTTGACCTAAGCCATACGCATATGGCGGCAGTCGGGGGTCGAACCGCGCTCGCAATTCGTCAACGCTTTGGTTCTTTAGCGACTGTTTTGTGCCCCCCTGAGGGTGCTCGACAAGATTCTGAGGCACTTTGGCAGGTTTTAGCGCCTTCTTTAACTTCATTTAGCCGGGTGTTGATAGTCAGGGCCGAAACGGGCCGTGATTGGCTGGGTGATCAGTTTATTGCAAAAGGTTGTCAAGTTGATTTTATAGCCGT
>DITR01000204.1:278-2694 GCA_002422175.1 Alcaligenaceae bacterium UBA6179 | reverse complement strand
GGTGATTACATCATTCATTCGGGGGGTAAACGATTGCGCCCCATTTTGGTGCTTTTGGTTGCCCGCGCGCTGGGGTTTGCTCAGCCGAGTCAACATACGTTGGCAGCAGTGGTCGAGTTTATTCACACCGCAACCCTGCTTCATGATGATGTGGTTGATGACTCAGACCTTAGGCGCGGTCGCAGCACAGCAAACACTGTGTTTGGTAACCCAGCCAGCGTGTTGGTGGGCGACTACTTGTACTCGCGTGCTTTTGAAATGATGGTTGAAATTAATAGTATGCCCATTATGCAGATCATGTCAGAAGCCACAACTGTCATCGCAGAGGGCGAAGTTTTACAGTTAATTAACATTCGTGACCCAGAAGTGACCGAGGCACGCTATCTAGATGTGGTGCGTTTTAAAACGGCGAAGTTATTTGAGGCTGCCGCCCAAGCGGGCGCTGTATTGGCGCAGGCCAGCGACGCGCAGCAGCAGTATGCCGCCACCTATGGTCGTCATTTGGGCACAGCGTTTCAGTTAATTGACGATTTGCTTGATTATTCCGGCGACCAAGATACTTTAGGTAAAACCGTAGGCGACGATTTACGTGAAGGTAAACCCACCATGCCCCTCATCCGTGTCATGCAAGTCGGTACCGTTGAGCAAATTGCATTGGTACGTCATGCCATTGAAACCGGCGATGGAGAGTTTGCTGCCGTTGCGCAAGCTATTCATGAAACCGACGCGTTGGGTTATACCCAGCAATGTGCCCAAGCTGAAGTTGATTTAGCGTTGCAAGCACTGGCAAACTTCCCTGCTGGGCAATTTAAAGATATCTTGTCAGCCATTGCACAGATGTCAGTGAACCGAGATACCTAACCCCTTACTGGGTGTGAACCATCTTGCCGACCTTAGCTTGATCTCGAGCCAAGGCTTCCCCTGAACTGAGGCGGCGAAACCATAGGGTGATAAAGCTACTGCTTATTACAATAAAAAGCGAATACAAGACTGGAATAAGCAACACATCTTGTTGCAAGCTGCCGCTGAAGGTGAGCGTCACAATCAAAACAGCCAAGGGACCATTTTGAATACCGGTTTCAAGTGCAATGGTGCGGCTACGATTGTTGTCTTGTCTGAAAAGTTTTGCGAAGCCATAACCCAGTGCAATGCCAACCAAACCCAGCCCAATTGACGCAACGTAAACCTGCCATGGCGTAATGGCTAACAAACCATAGTTGCGAGGCACCCAAGTCACCACCAAAAAAACAATGACGAGCACACTTAAAAAGCCGCCTAGCAGTTCAATGCTAGCGCCTATATTAGGGTTTGCTTTGCGCAACACCATGCCCAGGACCGTGGGTACTAACAGTACAACCAACACCTGCGCGACGTTGACGGCTGGAATTTTGAAGTTGCCTGTGATGCCTGCCGCTTGTGAGTAAAACTCTAAGAGTGTGGGCACCATAAATAGCGCCAGTAAGGTCGATACACTTGTCATCATGATTGAAAGGGCTAAAACACCCTTACTAAAGTAAGTAAATATATTTGAAGTGGTGCCGCCCGGCATACATGAAATAAGCAATAAACCCACGGCCACACCAGGGCTTAGCCCCAGCACTAAAGCGCTCGTAAAGCCCAGTAAAGGCATGATGCCGTATTGGCATACGATGCCAATGAGCACGCCTTTGGGTTTACGGAATGCAATTAAAAAATCGCGCCAAGTAAGTGAGGCGCCCATGCCTAGCATGATCACCATCATCATGAGGCCTAGCAGCTTGGTTTCAAATTCAGAAATCATGTTGGGTTCCGGTAAATTCAAGCAAGAGTTGAGGGCTAAAATCCAGGCTTTTGAGCGTCTATATCGATCTGCGCCTCATGTTGCACTTCAGCTTTGAGATCTTTGCGCAGCACCTTGCCCACAGCGCTTTTTGGAAGCGAGTCTCTCATCACCACACTACGAGGAATTTTGTAAGGGGTAAGGTGTTTGCGGCAATGCGCAATAATTGTCTCGGTATTGATTACATCACTTGAATAGGGGTTTTTAACGATGTAAGCACGCACTGCTTCACCTGTGGTTGGATCGGCAATTCCGATGACGGCAACATCAAGCACGGCATCGATCAGGGCTATTGTGTTTTCAACTTCGTTGGGGTAGACGTTAAAGCCTGAGACCAAAATCAAATCTTTTTTACGATCAACAATTTTGAGAAAACCTTGTTCGTCCATCACGGCAATATCGCCTGTTGCCAGCCAGCCCTCATGCAATATTTGCGCACTTTCTTGAGGGTTTTTCCAATAGCTTCGCATCACTTGTGGACCGCGTACCCAAATTTCACCCGGTTCATTTAATGCCGCTAGATCACCAGTTGCCGTGACCAGTCGCACCTCAGTGCCCGGAACAGGGATGCCAATGCTATCTAAGCGAAGTTCACTC
>DITR01000204.1:0-253 GCA_002422175.1 Alcaligenaceae bacterium UBA6179 | reverse complement strand
GTGCCGCCCGCAATAGAGGCCTTTAGATGACGTGGCGGATAGGCCACAAACCACTCTTCGTTCAACAGGCCATTGAACAAAGTGTTGACACCGATTATCCAAGTAATGGGGTAGTTCTCTATAGCGCGCTGAAGATTTTGAACAGGCCGAGGGCTCAAGATCAAAATATTGTGTGCACCGATAGCAAAAAAGCTCAGTAGGTTCGTCGTGAATGAAAAGATGTGATAGAGCGGCAGAGCCGTCAGTACGCACT
>DITR01000015.1 GCA_002422175.1 Alcaligenaceae bacterium UBA6179 | reverse complement strand
GAGGAAGGTAACCCAATGGGCAATGAATGGGCAGAAGGGTTTTTATTGGGTATGTCGTTCAATACTGAAGAATGGGATGAATTCAGCCAAATTAAGGGTGTTGGAGAATTACTTATACCCACCATGGTGTTCGCTCAAGAACATCAGCCAGAACAAACCTTTCGCTCACCCCCTTTGACCATTGAAGCGCGCGAGGACCTGCTAGACGAGATGTTTGATAATTTGATGTCAATTTATGAGCATTTCCACCTTGAGGCGGGTGACATGCATTGATTTTTTAAAGGCGTGAAGTCTGGTTAGTCTTTAGGAAAGGGTGCCCAGGCAGGGTTATCATACCTAACTGGGTCACCAAATAGCCACGTCAACAAAGCATTAGCTAACGCTTTGTTTGTTCTTAAATCTTTGTGGACTGAAAGGTTTCAGCTCTATTTCAGGTGATGTGTTTGTTAAAAGTTGTGCAACCAAACGACCTGTTCGGGCAGAGCTGGCCAGACCAACATGACCATGACCAAAAGCATGTATGACAGATTGTGAACCACTTGCGAATCCGATACACGGCAGACCATCAGGTAAGCTTGGTCTTCGCCCCATCCATACATTGATATGATCAGTCGAAATATTGTCAGCAAGCCTAGGATAAAGCGTGGCCAAATGTTGTCGAAGTATTTCAGCACGCTGCCAATTAGGCGCATCATCTAAACCAGCAATCTCTACTTGACCTGCAATTCGAATGCCTGAAGACAGTGGCGTGACAATGACCTTTTGGTCCATAAACATCGTAGGATGATTAGGGCCTTGCCCAGGTGCTTGCACCACGTAGTGATAACCACGCTCTGTTGCTAACGGCAAATGGTCACCCGCTTCAAGCGCAAGTTCTTTAGCGCGTGCGCCAGCTGCTATAACCGCTGCATCACATTCGATCAAACCTGCGCTTGTATTGACTGATGCTAACTTACCGTTGATAAAATTAAACGAATGCGCGCTCGCACGCTTAAGTGTTGCACCGGCTTGAAGGCTATCTTCTACTAAAGCCTTCACATAATCACTCGGGTTGAGGCAGTAGCCTGTGCCATCAACTAAGACACCCCACTCATACTTAGCGTTTAGTTCAGGCTCTAGATCGTGAAGAAGCTTTTTATTTAGACACCGCCAGGTAACACCCGCATCACGACGAATATCCCACCCAATTGAGTCTGCTTCAAAATCTGCTTGAGTTGGATAAGTATGTAAGACTTCCCGCAGGCAGATCAGGTTACCAACCCCGATTTGATTAGCCATTTCTTTATGAAGATTCGGCGCATCGCGTAATAAAGTACGTAAAGAAATTGAAGTGTTTTTGACTTGTTGGTGTGTCCAGGCTGATGCTAAATAGGCACTGAGCCAAGGAATCGCTTTGGGTAAGTGGCGCCAGCGAACAGTTAATGGGCCGAGTGGATCAAGTAGCCACTTTGGCACCTGCTTCCATACGCCTGGGTATGCGGGTGGCAAAATGGAGTGTGATGATAACCAACCGGCGTTACCAAAACTGGCGGCTTGAGCATCACCAGGCTTGCCAGGCTCTAGTAGCGTTACTTTAAGCCCTGCGCGAAGGCAGTGGTGGGCGACAGCCGCACCTACTACACCCGCGCCAATCACCACAATATGCTTACTCATGACATGTCAAACTTAAGAGACATGGAGTATTTCATCTTTTTATATGGAAATGTCGTGACGGTTACCAGCGCCAAGCGGTTTTTATCAAAATAGTATTTTCGGGTGATAACTAAACCGGCTGTTCCTGCTTTTATTTTTAGAAGCAGAGCTATATCACCAATAATGGGGGTAGCAGAAAACTCTTGATGTACCTCAATAATTTTCTGGCTATATTTTTTTTCAATTAACATCGATAAAGGCAAGGAAGTTTTACCAATATCAGATTTAACACTTGAGTAATCAGGGTGCACATATACCTGAGAGTGCGCCACTGCTGAGCGCTGTTGAGCAAGAAACTTAATCGCGATAATATTTAACCAGCTGTGTTTAATATCACCATCTAAAAGTTTATACAGGCGTGTGCCAACGCGCACCGTTTTGGCGCTTTTTACCAAAAGAGTGGCGTTATCAATATAACTAAAGAGATCTGAAAGTTTTGAAATCTGTTGGGTATATTGGGTTGCCGGTTCAGTTGATTCCACTTTAGTGCCATAGCCGGCGCGTCGAGACACGACAGAGGCATTAGTAAGCAGCTTGATAGCTTCTCTTACTGTATGGCGACTGGCATTGTATTTTCCGCATATTTGCAATTCAGTAGGTAACAACGAGCCTACTGGGTAGTGCCCCGATCGTATCTCTTTTAACAAATCTTCATATATTTGCTTGTATCGAGGTGGTTCGTTACGTGCAATCGGTTTAGATAGAGAATTGATTTTTTTTTCCTTATTAACGTGAGGAATCGCCACAGCATATTAGCTAATTTTCAACTTTTCTGGCACGTCTAATGGTTCACCCTAGGGTCAAACCATGATGTCACACAATGTTTGGAAATATCTTGACATTTATAATTGCAACTGTAAACTAAATGTTCGGACATTATATGTCCGAACATTTGATTGGTGCGCATTGAATCCTCTTTATTGGAGAAAGATCATGGGTAAGATAGCTGTAGTAATTTCAGCGGCAGCACTTGCTGTCGGGTTTTCATCAACTGCAGTATCTCAAGAAAAATTTGTCGTTGCTGGTTATGGCGGGTCTTTTGAGACGGTACTTCGCGAAGATGTTTTTCCTCAATTTGAGAAAAAATATAACGTAAAAATTGATTACGTAGCGGGCAACTCAACTAACACAGTTGCGCGTTTGCAAGCTCAAAAAGGTAATCAGGAAATTGATGTCGCTATTGTTGATGACGGGCCAATGTATCGTGCAATAGGTGCTGGTTTTTGCGCACCAATTAAAGGGTTGGCACGAGAAGATATATACAGTAACGCTATTTTTAAAGATGATAAAGCAGTAGGTATTGGGTATGTAGCCACAGGCCTCATGTACAACAAAAAATACTTTAGCGATAAAGGTTGGGCTGCACCAACATCATGGAATGATCTCACAGACCCTAAATTCAAGGGTCTTGTGGTTATACCTCCACTGAACAACACCTATGGTTTACATGCGGTCATTCAGTTTGCACGCGCTGGCGGGGGTGGTGAGAACAATATTGACCCAGGTTTTGTTGCCTTTAAAAATAAAGTTGATCCCAACGTTTTAGTTTATGAACCATCACCAGGGAAAATGACTGAGTTATTTTCAAGCGGTCAAGCAGTCATTGGTGTCTGGGGAACAGGTCGGGTTAAAACTTTTGCTGATACCGGCTTCCCTGTTGGGTTTGTCTACCCTGTAGAAGGTGCTTATGCACTGATGGTGACTGCATGTCCTATTGCTAAAGAGAAGCAATCACCTTTGG
>DITR01000100.1 GCA_002422175.1 Alcaligenaceae bacterium UBA6179 | reverse complement strand
GTCGTGGCAGGGCCACCTAAGTCGCGGGTATGTAGCGAGGGTTTAGCCGTGACTTGTTCGATTGCAAGCATAAGCTGTTTAGAGGCTTCTATTTCACCTAAGTGTTCTAACAACATCACCACTGACCAAAACGTGCCAACGGGGTTGGCTAAGCCTTTACCCATAATATCAAAGGCCGAACCATGAATCGGTTCAAACATGGATGGGTAGCGGCGCTCGGGGTCAATATTGCCAGTCGGTGCAATGCCCAGACTACCGGCTAACGCTGCGGCTAAGTCGCTCAAAATATCTGCATGTAAATTGGTCGCAACAATGGTGTCTAGTGTTTGGGGGTGATTGACCATGCGAGCCGTCGCCGCATCAACCAGCTCTTTGTCACACGTTACGTCTGGAAACTCTTTTGCAATTTCAAGTGCGATATCGTCCCACATGACCATAGCGTGACGTTGTGCGTTGCTTTTGGTAATAACCGTTAAAAGTTTGCGGGGCCTAGATTGAGCGAGTTTAAAGGCGTAGCGCATAATACGCTCAACACCCACGCGCGTCATCATTGACACATCGGTGGCAACCTCAATGGGGTGCCCTTGATGCACACGTCCGCCCACACCCGCGTACTCACCTTCAGAATTTTCTCGAACGATCACCCAATTTAAATCATTCGGGCCACAACGCTTTAAAGGCCCGTCAATACCCGGCAAAATACGTGTCGGGCGCACATTTGCATATTGATCAAAACCTTGACAGATTTTTAGCCGTAAGCCCCATAAAGTAATGTGGTCAGGAATATTGGGGTCGCCAGCTGAGCCAAACAAAATAGCGTCTTTGTAACGTAGTTCATCTAAACCGTTTTCGGGC
Organism: Alcaligenaceae bacterium UBA6179; assembly: GCA_002422175.1. Lineage (GTDB taxonomy): Bacteria > Pseudomonadota > Gammaproteobacteria > Burkholderiales > Burkholderiaceae_B > Algicoccus. The sequence goes on along the minus strand of DITR01000100.1, from coordinate 1,787 downwards.
ATCATGACGCCATGTTCACGGTAATAATCACCACCCCAGTCAAAGTTTTCAAACTGAAATTTAAAACGCTTACTTTTACTGGCCAAGGCTTCAAGCACTTTTTGACCTGCAGGGATCACTTCCTTACCGATGCCATCACCAGGAATGGTTGCAATGGAGTATGTTTTCATAAGTGTGTGAGACCTTGTATGGGTGCAGTGTGTATGAATCAAGCACCGGGTGCAACGGATGCGCCCTGAACATTATGCTTTTCAATTGAGCGGCTGACAAAACCCGAAGACTTTTGATATTCAACAAACGCTGATAAAAAATCTGCTGCAACCCTGCCCTTGCTTGCAAAAGTTCCCATTGCCTGTTGAATAACCATAAAACGACCTGGCAACAAACGGTGACCCGGAAAACGTTTTTGGTCAGCCTCAAGCTGTTGCTTCACCCCTGCAGCCACGTCAAAATGATTTTCAACGAACACATCGGTGACGGTTTGAGAAGAGGGTGCACGCTCAATTTTTGCGCGCTTCAACACCCTTGACAGGTACAGATCATAAGCACTACCTTTGCCAACCGTCACGTGCAAACCGACTTGGTCAACCTCATCATTTAAATGCAAAGGTGAATCATTTTTTACCATATAGCACCCTTCTATTAAGACATAAGGTGCTGTAAATAAAATGCCATCGCTTCGGTCGGGGTCAATTGCAAAAAAACCAATATCTGCCTGTTCTGCTCGTACCGTTTCAACAGACGCTTTAGCGGTATCAAACACCACTAATTCAAGTTCGACATTTAATAAATCAGCAAAGCTGCTGGCTAAATCGACAGAAAGACCGAATGGCTCACCCGTTTGGGGCATTTTATTTGCCAATATTGGGTTTCCCAAATTAATAGATGCCCGAAGACGGCCTGTCGGCGCAAAAATAGGGGTTAAATCTAATGCTATGTGAGGGTCTTTCATAGCTGATTTTGATCAATCATAAATTTTACGAATACTTGCGAATACTGATGAGAGTTTAGGAAATCTGGGGAACTTGCGAGCGTAACGCACGCACTTCATCAATCAAATCTGCCACCAATGCGGCCAACTGCGGGTCAGCATCATACTGGTGCTCAATGCTGGCGACTTGCTTGGCCCTAAAGAGCATTTGACTGGAAAAGTAATACGTACCGTCGCGCATCACAGCATGAAGTATTTCTTGCTCAATGCGTGTGTGAACCCACTGCGTGGTGACGCAACAAATGCGTGCAATATCGTCGGCGTGAAGCATTTCGCCATCGATCACCTGCACCTGTTCTACTACGAATCTGTTTTGTGTATTTGACATTTTTTGCCCCTGACTTTAACGCACACGGGGCTCAAACCCCGGGTAAGCTTGTGCTAATGCTTGCCAAGCTTGCTTTTGTTGATCTGTGATGGCGCCTGGCACAGCAATATTTAATTCAAAGTACAAATCACCTGCCGTACCGCTGGCTTGATTGACCGGTATGCCTTTGCCACGCAAACGTAATTTACGCCCTGCTATAGACCCTGCAGGTATTGAAACAGTCAGTGCCCCAGCAGGGGTGCTAACCTCAATTTCACCGCCGAGTGCAGCTTCCCAAGGTGACACGAACACTGGCATGGTGACATCGCGACCTGAGATGCGTACCCCATCAGCTTGGGTAATGTTGACGCGCATGAACAAGTCACCCGCCTTGCCACCCCCAAAACCTGGGCTACCTTGACCGGCTAAACGAATCAATTGACCCTGCGCGACCCCAACAGGTATTTTGACACTTAAGGTGCGTGTTTC
>DITR01000165.1:14065-14725 GCA_002422175.1 Alcaligenaceae bacterium UBA6179 | reverse complement strand
CGGCGCGCGCGTCGTTCACCACCTTCACGTCCGGGCCGACGATGCTCTGGGCGCGTGCCACATCGAGGTCGGCCACCATGGTGATCTCGATGCCACGGCCGGCGCGGCGCTTGATTTCTTCCAGGTTGCGCTGCAGCACGTTGAACGTGCCGCTGCCCACGGTGCCTATGCCCAGCAGGCCTACTTGGATCGGTTTCATCGTTGTTAACTCTCGGCTTCAAAAATATCGGTGCCAGGCCAGGCCATGACCCGGGGTGCCCAGTTTAGGGAGTCGCCAGAGTGGCGGTGTTGCCCATTGCGGGGGCGATTGATGCGTGTGCGGGCGCATGGCGCTTGCGCCAGCCTTCGAAGAACTTGGCCACGCGGCCGATGGCTTCGCGAAGGTCGTCCTCGTGCGGCAGGAAAACGATGCGGAAGTGCTGGTTGTCCGGGTAGTTGAAACCCGAACCCTGCACCAGCATCACACGCGTCTCCTGCAGCAGTTCCAGGAACAGCTGCTGGTCGTCTTCGACCGGGTAGATCGCCGGGTCGAGGCGAGGGAACATGTAAAGCGCCGCCGTCGGCTTGACGCAGCTCACGCCCGGAATGGCGGTGATCAGTTCATAAGCCAGGTCGCGCTGGCGGCGCAGCCGGCCGCCTTCGCAGACCAGATCGTTGATG
>DITR01000165.1:1295-14028 GCA_002422175.1 Alcaligenaceae bacterium UBA6179 | reverse complement strand
CTTGTCGCCCGAAACAATCATCCAGCCCGCGCGGTAACCGCAGGAGCGGTAACTTTTGGACAAGGAATTGAAGGTCAGAGTCAGCACGTCTTCCGACAGGCTGCCCAGCGCCGTGTGTTTCACGCCGTCGTAGAGCACCTTGTCGTACACCTCGTCGGCAAAGATCACCAGACCGTGCTCGCGCGCAATCGTCACGATTGCCTGGAGCAGTTCGTCGGAATACAGCGCGCCGGTCGGGTTGTTGGGGTTGATCACCACGATGCCCTTGGTGGCCGGTGTGATCTTGCGGCGGATGTCGTCCAGATCGGGCATCCAGCCATTCGACTCGTCGCACATGTAGTGCACCGGCGTGCCACCCGAGAGGCTGACCGCTGCCGTCCACAACGGGTAGTCGGGGGCGGGCAGCAGCAACTCGTCGCCATCGTCGAGCAAGGCATTGGTGGCCATCACGATCAATTCGCTGGCACCGTTGCCGAGGTAAATGTCGTCCAGAGTGACACCCTTGACGCCCTGCTTCTGCGTCTCGTGCATCACCGCCTTGCGTGCCGCAAAAATCCCCTTGCTGTCCGAATAACCAGCCGAGTTCGGCAGGTTGCGGATCATGTCCTGCTGGATCTCCTCGGGGGCATCAAAGCCGAACACCGCCAGGTTGCCGATGTTCAGGCGGATGATCTTGTGGCCCTCTTCTTCCATCTGGCGCGCCGCATCCATGATGGGACCGCGGATGTCGTAGCAGACGTTGGCGAGCTTGGCGGATTTCTGGATGGTTTTCAAAGTCCCTCCCGCTTGGGGGCCGTAGAAAGGGGTGGAGAGCCGGGCTATGGCGCTGGGCGCTATATTACGGTGCGTCTGTTAGGGAAAACCTGCAATTTGACCACAGTTCTTCACCGCATCCGTGCACGCTCAGCCCCATTCCTGCGCCCGACGTTCCCATGAAACTGCACGCTGACAAGCCCGATCTGCACACCATCACCGCCTATGGCGATGGATGGATCGCGATCAATGGCCAGCGCCACGCGCAAAGCCTCATTCTCGCCTCGTCAGGGGGATTGTTGCCGTGGGCCTGCGAGCGGTTCGAAGACCTGGAGCCCGCGCATTTCGAGCAACTGCTGACCTGCTCGCCGGTGAAACCCGAACTGGTCGTGTTTGGCAGTGGACCGCGCCTGCGGTTCGTGCGTCCGGACATGCTGCAAAGCCTGATCAACCAGCGCATTGGTGTGGAAACCATGGACACCCTGGCCGCCTGCCGAACCTACAACATCCTCGCCGGCGAAGGTCGACGGGTGCTGGCAGCCCTGCTGATTGGCACCTGAATACCAGGGTACCGAGCGGTCCATTCGGGTCCACCCTCGGCCCGGCATCCCCGTTCAGGGTAAAATAGCGGATTGTTTCCTGCCTAGAAAGCCATCGGTCGCACGCCGTCCATGGCATTCTCGATGCATCCGGGAAGCCAACGAATCACCACCAACTTACGTCAGGGGTCCACGCAGTATGGCAGTCGTTGTCAACAAACCCATTCCCGAATTTGAAGCCCTGGCCACCGGCGGCATCAAAGTCAGCAATCAAACGCACGTCGGCCAGACCGTGGTGCTGTACTTCTACCCCAAAGACAACACGCCAGGCTGCACCACAGAAACCAGTGATTTTAGAGATTTACATGAGCAATTTCGCCAAGCAGGTTGTTATGTTGCTGGGGTATCGCGTGACAGTTTGAAGTCTCACCAAAGTTTTAGCCAAAAATTAGGGCTCCCTTTTGCCTTGATTGCTGACCCAGATGAAACGATTTGCACGTTGTTTGGTGTCATGAAAATGAAAAATATGTATGGCAAGCAAGTGCGTGGTATAGAGCGCAGTACCTTTTTGATTGATCGTGAGGGCAAAATTGCTCTTATTTGGCGTGGCTTAAAAGTGCCTGGGCATGCCCAAGCTGTTTTAAAAGCCGTGCAAGACCTGGCCTAACCCCGGAGACCTAACTTTATGCCTTTACCCAAGCTACCCACCCGGCTCGCTTCAATACTTAACGTGAATGAAACCGAGAGCGCTGTGGTAAAACCAGCTAAACCCTTAGGTATTCAGCCCGCGAATCGGGCAAAAAGTTCAGATCATGTGGCTGACCAATCAACATTAACTGCAACACCGACTGTAACGGGTCCTTCCGAATTACCTACCTCTTTACCCTCTTCGATCACGACAACAGCCTCTTCTTCAGTACCACCACCCCAAACTAAAAAACAACTAACCGACATACAAGAGCCCCTAACCAAGCAAAAATCTTCGAGTTCTGCCCCACCCTATCAAAGCCCTGGCGTGCAATCAAGTTCCGTTCAGGCCCGAAGACGATCAAAATCAAGCGAAACAAGCAACAGTAAGGTTGGCGCATCAGGCCAAAAACTGTTTGTTATTGACACGAATGTATTGCTTCATGATCCATCGAGCTTATTTCGGTTTCAAGAGCACGACGTTTATTTGCCGATGATGACCCTTGAAGAACTTGATCATCAAAAAAAGGGTATGTCTGAAGTTGCGCGTAACGCCCGTCAAGTGAGTCGTACCCTTGACGCACTGGTTCATGATAGCGACCACCTTGACCAAGGCGTGTTGTTGTCACATTTAGGTAACAAAGACGCTAAAGGAAAATTATTTTTTCAGGCATCTGCCATTTCAAATGCCTTGCCACCCGACTTGCCCATTGGTATTGCAGACAATCAAATTTTGGCGGTTGTTAAATCATTACAAGATAATCTTGCACCTAGAGAGGTTGTATTGGTGTCAAAAGACATCAATATGCGTCTTAAAGCCCGTATGTTGGGGCTTGGGGCTGAAGATTACTTTAACGATCATGTTTTAGAAGATTCTGATTTACTTTACAACGGTGTGTTGGCATTACCAGATAACTTTTGGACACGTCACAGCAAAGATATTGAATCATGGCAACAAGGTGGCACCACCTTTTACCGAATCAATGGGCCTTTATGTAGCCAATTTCTGGTGAATCAGTTTGTGTATTTTGAAGGGTCTATGCCCCTTTATGCACAGGTACGCGAAGTCAATGGCAAAACGGCTGTGTTGGCTACCTTGCGCGACTATTCTCACGCTAAAAATAATGTCTGGGGTGTTGTGGCACGTAACCGCGAACAAAACTTTGCGATGAACCTTTTACTCAACCCCGACTGTGATTTTGTAACACTTTTAGGTCAAGCGGGTACGGGCAAAACACTGATTGCTTTAGCCGCTGGTTTAACGCAAGTGCTTGAAACCAAGCGTTATAGTGAAATCATCATCACCCGTGTAACGGTTTCGGTTGGTGAAGACATTGGTTTTTTACCGGGAACCGAAGAAGAGAAAATGTTGCCCTGGATGGGTGCTCTTGAAGATAACCTTGAAGTGCTCAATATGGGTGACGGCGATGGCAGCAACGAATGGGGTCGCGCGTCAACAATGGAACTCATTCGATCGCGTATTAAAGTGAAATCACTCAACTTTATGCGTGGCCGAACTTTTTTAAATAAGTACCTTATTATTGATGAAGCACAAAACTTGACACCAAAACAAATGAAAACCCTTATTACTCGTGCCGGCCCAGGCACCAAGGTTGTTTGTTTAGGCAATATTGCGCAAATTGATACGCCTTACTTAACTGAAGGTAGTTCGGGGCTCACTTTTGTGGTTGATCGCTTTAAAGGTTGGCCGCACTCGGGGCACGTGACCTTACAGCGTGGTGAGCGCTCGCGCTTAGCTGATTATGCGGGCGAAGTGCTTTAATAAAGAGATGATTCAAACCACCTCTTCAAGTGCGTTAACACCTGCATTGCGCCCCTTAGGTATTACTTTAGGCGACCCATCAGGCATTGGGCCCGAAATTGTGCTGAAGTTGCACAGGCAGGCCTTACCCAGGTCATGCGTGGTTTATGGTGACGTGGGTGTTTTAACGCGAACGGCCAAACAATTGGGTATAGCTGTTCAGGTCAACCCGATTAAGCAATTATCTGAATTGGCCAAACATCCTGCAGCACCAGGTCAATTATTTGTATTGCAATCGGGGCCCATACTAGATGTCAACTTACCGGTGGGTTTGGTTAATATTCAATCAGGGCAAGCTGCTTTTGATGCACTGAACCGTGCCATTGATGACACCTTAGCCGGTCATGTAGCCGGTATTGTGACCGCCCCTTTAAGCAAAGAAGCTATGCATCTGGCAGGGGTACCCTTTCCCGGCCATACAGAAATCTTGGCGCATCGATGTGGTGACTTACCGGTTGCAATGGTCTTAGTCAACCCACAACTAAGGGTTATTTTAGTGACCATACACTTATCATTGGCCAAGGTACCCGCTGCCATCACGACTGAGCTTGAATTACAAACCATTACATTAGCCCATCAGGTTTGTATTCAATTGGGTATACCAAAACCGCGTATTGCTGTGGCGGGCTTGAACCCCCACGCAGGTGAATCAGGTCGCTTCGGACATGAAGAAATAGACATTATTGAACCCGCTATACGCTTGGCGCAATCAAAAGGTATTGATGCCTCAGGCCCCTGGTCAGGTGACACCCTATTTTTTAGAGCGCGACGCGGTGAGTTTGATATGGTGGTGGCTCAATACCACGATCAAGGCCTCATACCGATTAAATATATGGGGTTAGATGAAGGCGTTAACATGACTGCGGGTTTACCCATCATACGAACCAGCGTTGATCATGGCACCGCTTTTGACATTGCAGNNGCGCATTTGATTTGGCCCATACGCTTGCACATCAATAACCCGATGAGCCACCAGCAAAATTTTGAAAGCGTGTGCTTGAACCTTGAAACGTTAAACGAACCGTGCCAATTGGGCCATTTCGTTGTTTACCTATAATAATTTCAGCTGTACCTTTATCAGGTGAATCAGGGTTATAGACCTCATCACGATAAATAAAGGTAATGAGATCAGCATCTTGTTCGATTGCACCCGATTCGCGCAAATCACTCATAATGGGCCGTTTATTAGGGCGCTGTTCAAGGCTACGATTTAGCTGTGACAGAGCAATAACTGGGCACGCCAACTCTTTAGCCAATGACTTTAACGAACGGCTGATTTCAGAAATTTCAGTGGCACGATTTTCTCCGGCACCCGAAGCTGACATCAATTGCAGGTAATCGATCACAATCAAATCAAGACGACCGCATTGCCGCGCCAAACGTCGAGCTCTTGCCCGCAACTCAACGACCGTTAAACCAGGCGTTTCATCAATAAAAAGTTGCGCATTTTGCATGCGTTGTACAGCATGCGTGACCCGAGGCCAGTCGTCTGCTAGCAGCTTTCCCGTACGCATGCGATGTTGATCAAGCATACCCACAGAGCCCAGCATACGCATGGCCAGTTGAACTGCACCCATTTCCATTGAAAACACGGCAACTGGCAAACCTTGCTCAATTGCCACATGCTCAGCAATATTCATTGCAAATGCCGTTTTACCCATTGAGGGTCGGCCTGCCACAATAACAAGGTCACCCGCCTGTAGACCCGAAGTCATTCTGTCAAGGTCAGTAAAGCCCGTCGGTATACCCGTGATATCACTACCGCCCTCGCGGTGATACAGCTCATCAATACGTTCAACCACTTGCGATAGTAGGGGTTGAATTTCTTGAAAACCAACTGAGTTTCGCGCCCCCTCTTGGGCAATTTTAAATACCCGTGACTCGGCTTCATCGAGTAGCTGGCGAGCCTCTTTACCCTGTGGGTTAAAAGCCATATCAGCGATATCATCAGCCACAGCAACCAATTTGCGTAACATGGACCGTTCGCGCACAATTTCTGCATAGCGGCGAATGTTTGCGGCTGAAGGCGTGTTGTGAGCCAGCGCATTTAAGTAAGCCAACCCCCCTGCTTCTTCAGCTTTGTTCATACTCACAAGCGATTCGTTTACCGTGACCACATCAGCTGGGCGAGATAGGTTGACTAAGCGCGCAATATGTTGCCAAATAAGGCGATGGTCATGACGATAGAAGTCATGCTCGTTAACCAAATCGGTCAGCTTTTCAAACGCAGCGTTATCAAGCAACAACCCACCCAAAACAGATTGCTCTGCTTCAATTGAATGCGGGGGAACGCGTAAATAATCGAGTTGTTGATCTGGTGGGATATTCATATTTTGATAATAAACCGATTAGAAAACTTGCGGTGAATCGCTTTTGATTTGTTGAAAAAAAAACGGCATGCCAAAGCATGCCGCCTAGCTATAACAGAAGTGAAGCTTAAGTCAAATCACCGACAACAGTGATCGTGATTTCAGACAAGACATCAGGGTGTAAAGCGACCTGAACCTTGGAATCACCTACAGTTTTGATGGCGCCTTCAATCAAACGTACTTGCGATTTCACGATACCTGCGAAGCCTTGAGCAGCAAGTAAAGTTGCGATGTCCATGTTGGTGACAGAACCGAACAAACGGCCATCAACACCAGCTTTTTGTGTCATTTTTAAAATGAAGCCTTCAAGACGTTTAGCATCTGCCTGCGCATGGGCCAGCTTTTCAGCCTGCACACGCTCGAGCTCGGCACGACGGGCTTCAAACTCAGCCAGCGCGACAGGGGTTGCACGGCGCGCTTTGCGCTGTGGAATAAGGAAGTTACGAGCATAACCATCGCGAACACGAACGACTTCGCCTAGATTACCCAAGTTAACAACTTTTTCAAGAAGAATAATTTGCATGAGTAGCCCCTGATTAATTATGGATGTCGGTGAAAGGCAACAACGCTAGAAAGCGTGCGCGCTTAATTGCGGTATCAAGCTGACGCTGATAATGCGCTTTGGTGCCAGTCAAACGAGCAGGAATGATCTTGCCATTTTCTTGAATGAAATCACGCAGTGTGTCGACGTCTTTATAGTCGACTTGAACAACATTGGCTGCGCTAAAGCGGCAAAATTTGCGGCGCTTGAACAGCGGGTTTTGTTGCGTAAATTTTTTCTTTTCAGTATTGCGTTTTGATGCAAATGCCATGTCAGTTACCTTTTAAATTCGTTTCAATCGGTCGAATATGCTGCCCATGAAGGGTAAGACGAGCAGCGCTTTTTCGGGTTGGAGCGATAAAACCTTCAATTTCAAATTCAGCATTGAGAGGCAAATGTTGATGCATATTTGCCAAATCACCCAACAAAACAACGTTGATTTCAAAAGCGACTTGTCTTTCAAGCCCGGCTTCGATCACGGTTTCGTTGTGGCTGAGTTGAAACTGCAACACAGGCAAACCAGCAGGGGTGTAGCGCAATGCTTCGCGCTGTAATACCAAGCCAGATATGACTATGCGATTCAACGCCCGACCTTAATTATTCAGCCTCATTCTCGTTAATATTCGAATCAGCGATCGCCTTACGGGCTTCGTCACGCTCGACTGATTTCATCATGATTGAAGGGGCTGTTTCAGCAGCTTTGGTTTTAATAACCAAATGACGTAAAACGGCATCGTTGTAGCGGAATGAATGCTCAAGCTCATCAAGCGTGGCTTGATTGCACTCAATATTGACGCAAACATAATGCGCTTTAACTAATTTTTGAATGGGGTAAGCCAATTGACGACGGCCCCAGTCTTCTAGACGGTGTATGACGCCACCTTGACCGGTAATAAGAGCTTGATAGCGCTCGATCATGGCGGGCACTTGCTCGCTTTGATCAGGGTGCACAATGAATACGACTTCGTAATTACGCATAAGTATGAAAATTCCTAAGGTTACCTCGGGGTATAGCCCCAAGCGGCAGCCCGCCGCCCAAACTAAGGCGATCGAGCAAGATAAAACCCAAAATAGGTAAAAACCGAGTTCGGGTTAGCCCGCTATTGTCGCAGGTCAGGCCAAGACTTGCAAGCGAGCCAGAATTGTGGCTTCAATTCCTGAAGAGTCAAGACCCACCGAGGCTAATAAAGTGGCTTGATCGCCATGATCTATAAATACATCAGGCAGACCAAGCTGCAAGACTGGTTTTAGCAGCGCACAGGCCTGCAACACCTCAGAAACGGCACTGCCCGCCCCGCCCATGATGCTGCCTTCTTCCAAGGTCACCAAAAGGTCATGACTGTCTGCCATTTCACGAATGAGGGATTCATCAATCGGCTTAACAAATCGCATGTCTACGAGCGTGAAATCATGTGCTTGAGCCACCGTTTGGGCAGCGGCCAAAAGCGTACCAAATACCAAAATTGCCACTCGCTTACCTTGACGCTTAACAACCCCTTTGCCCAGTGTGACCGATTCAAGCTCACGCCCAGCGTGCACACCGGAGCCTACACCCCTTGGGTAACGCACCGAGGCTGGGCCCGGGTACTCATAACAGGTTGTTAGCAACAAACGCGCCTCATGTTCGTTAGAAGGCACCGCCACAACCATGTTGGGTATACAACGCAAATAAGCAATATCGTAATTGCCAGCATGGGTGGCGCCGTCAGCACCGACCAAACCAGCTCGATCGAGGGCAAAGGTTACATCTAGGTTTTGCAGGGCCACGTCGTGAATCAGTTGGTCATAACCACGCTGCAAAAAGGTTGAATAAATAGCCAAAACGGGTTTTTGACCTTCACACGCTATACCTGCTGCAAACGTAACGGCGTGTTGCTCTGCAATACCGACATCGAAATATCGTTGGGGGTATTTTTGTTCAAACTCAACTAAGCCGCTACCTTCTCGCATGGCGGGTGTAATCGCCATGAGCCGCTCATCAACGGCAGCCATATCGCAGAGCCACTGCCCAAATATTTGTGTGAACGTGGGTTTCGGAATAGTTGTTGTCTTTTGAATGCCCAATATCGGGTCAAATTTACCTGGCCCATGGTAGAGCACAGGGTCAGCCTCTGCCAGCTTGTAGCCTTGACCTTTTTTGGTGATGACATGCAAAAACTGAGGGCCTTTAAGCTGTTTCATGTTTTGCAAGGTGGGCACTAAGGCGTCTAGATCATGACCATCAATTGGGCCCACATAATTAAAACCGAGTTCTTCAAACATGGTGGCTGAGGTCACCATACCTTTAGCGTGACCTTCGAATCGGCGAGCCAGCTCAAGCACCGGGGGAACGTGTTGCAACACGGCACGACCCATATCACGCGCTGTGTTGAACAAACCACCCGATAATAATCTTGCTAAATAGCGGTTTAAAGCACCAACGGGTGGCGAAATCGACATGTCGTTGTCATTCAAAATGACCAACAAATTGATGTCGGGCGTTACGCCCGCATTATTCATCGCTTCAAAGGCCATACCTGCCGTCATGGCGCCGTCACCAATGACCGCAACATGCTGACGTGCAATGCCCGCATTTCGCGAGGCGACAGCCATACCCAGTGCAGCAGAAATTGAAGTTGAAGAGTGTGCGGTGCCAAAGGCATCATAAGGCGATTCAGCCCTGCGAGGAAAACCAGAGATGCCCCCTGCCTGCCTAAGCGTTGACAACGCTTCACGGCGACCCGTTAATATTTTATGTGGATATGACTGGTGACCGACGTCCCACACGATACGGTCATGAGGGGTATCAAATACATAATGAAGTGCAATAGTGAGCTCGACCGTGCCGAGGTTAGACGACAAATGCCCCCCAGTGCGCGAAACCGACTCAAGCAGATACTGCCGCATTTCTTTAGCAAGTGGCTCGAGCTGTTTGCGGTCGAGTTGACGCAACGCCTGGGGCGAGTGAATTGACGCTAAACGTGCTTCTGTCATGCCAAAACTACCTCAATACAAAAAATTTACTTGAAATTCACTTCACATTTACGTTAACTAGAACATTAACTTTAATGAGAGCGGTACACGATGAAATGCGCCAAACCTCTTAACGCCAAGCCCAACTCGCCAAAAGGTTGAACCGCTGCTACCGCTTGGTCATGCAAGGTTATGGCAAAAGCCCGTGCTTGATCAACACCCATCAAGCTAACATAAGTTGATTTGTGATCCTGCTGGTCTTTACCTGCTGTTTTGCCTAACTGATCAGTATTAGCGGTGGCATCAAGCACATCATCAACCACTTGAAACGCCAAACCAATTGCTTGGGCATATATTTTAAGTGCCTCGCGTTGCTGTGAGTTTGCTGCAGAAATGATTGCGCCGATTGCAACACTGGCCTCTAGCAAAGCGCCCGTTTTGAGGCGATGCATTTGAGCTAAGTTAGCCTCAGTGAGTATTTTATTGGTTGAAACCAAGTCAATCGCTTGACCACCCGCCATGCCTAAACTACCCAGTGCGGTTGAAAAGCATTGAACCGATTGCACAATTAAAGCGGGCGCAATGGGCATACTTGCCAACCATTCAAATGCCAGCGGTTGCATGGCATCACCCGCTAACAGGGCAACCGCTTCGCCAAACTGCACATGCGTAGTGGGTTTGCCGCGACGCAGTACGTCGTTGTCCATGCAAGGCAAATCATCGTGAATTAAAGAATAAGCGTGCACCAACTCAACGGCTGCAGCAGCAGCATTTAAACTATTCTGCAAAGCCAAATCATGCGTCGGGCGGCATGCTTGACCGGCGGCATACAAAAGCGCAGCCCGAATTCTCTTGCCACCACCCATGGCGGCCCAGCGCATCGCTTGATGCAAGTCGGTTGGCACCACATCGGCCCGAGGCATCAGACTATCAAGCGATTGCTCAACTTGTTTTTGATGCTCAACGAGCCAACCATCAAACCATGGCATGTGTTGACTAAAGTCAGGTTGGAAAGCTGATGTGAAAAAATGAGGCGATTCTGATTGCATATAAATGATCAGTTTGATGTTGAAGCATTGTTACCCGAAAAGGGCTTTAACAGGTCTGCCTCTAAAATGCGCACTTGTTGCTCAGCTTTAGCGAGATGCTCTTGACAAACTTTTGATAGGGCAACGCCGCGCTCGTAAGATTCAAGCGAGGCCTCAAGCGATAACTCACCCGATTCCATTTTGGCCACCAGCGCCTCAAGCGCAGCTAATGCAGACTCAAAATCAGTGGGTAATTCAGTAATCTGTTCAGATTGAGAGGGCTGAGAGGATTTAAGAGGCACTTTGGCGTTTCCTTTTTATACGTTTATATGCACATCATAGCCAGCCATATTGTAAGGGATCACAGAAGCCCCCCCTATCGACTGGGGTACAATAAATTGAAATAGATCGGTGAGTCCGATTTTTCTTCGCGCCAGCTCGATGCCCTTGCTGGCTATTTTTTTTCTTTGCGGGGGGAATCATGTCCGATATGGGTCGAAATATGCACCTAGCGCCAGCAAACTCGCAACCCAAGCTTGCTAGCTATATAGACGACGCTCAGCTTGCTTTAGAGCGTCAGCGCATTTTCAACCATTCGAGTTTATATGTTGGCCACGAAAAAGGTGTGCCACGATTGGGTGACTGGCGAGCCCTGACCCAAGAAAATATGGGCCGGGTACTGGTACGCACCCCGTCAGGCCTTGAACTGGTCTCAAATGTTTGTCGCCACCGCCAAGGGCTAATGTTAGGAAACGAGGCGGGCTGGGGTCATCGTGCCGCTTCAAACACCGGTAACTTATCTGAAACGGGCGGCAACATTGTTTGCCCGCTACACCGTTGGACATACAACACGCAGGGCGAACTGCTTGGCGCGCCGCACTTTGCGCAAACCCCTTGTTTAAATCTTGAACGATTTAAGCTTAATAACTGCCATGGTTTACATTTTGAGGGGCCTCGCAACCCCTCTAAAGACATGGAAAATTTGTTTAACCGCCCAGAATTCGATTTTTCAGATTACGTTTTAGATCACGTTGAAGTTCACCCCTGCCATTACAACTGGAAAACCTTCATAGAAGTCTACCTGGAAGACTATCATGTTGAACCCTTTCACCCGGGTCTGGGTCAATTTGTCAGTTGCGACGACTTAAGCTGGGAATTTGGTCAACAATTTAGCCTCCAGCGAGTGGGTGTTCATCGCGCTCTGTCACAGCCCGGTACTGATGCTTATCGTGTCTGGCACGATAAATTACTATCATTTCGTCAAGGCCAAACACCTAATTTTGGTGCAATATGGGTGACTTATTTTCCGACCCATATGATTGAGCTTTACCCACATACCTTGGTGCTTTCAACGCTTTATCCCGTATCGGCTCAAGAGACAATCAATGTGGTCGAGTTTTATTATCCAGAAGAAATCGCTTCGTTTGAACGAGAGTTTGTTGAGGCGCAACGCGCCGCCTATATGGAAACAGCAGTTGAAGATGATGAAATTGCCGAGCGCATGGATGCTGGCCGCCAAGCACTTCACGCCAGAGGACAAAATGATAGCGGGCCATACCAATCACCGATGGAAGATGGCATGCAGCATTTTCATGAATGGTATGCCCAAATGATGCGGGAACAATCTGATAAATAGTTTGTCTCATCCATTATGATTGAATCAATTTGTTAACTTTTAGGTCAATGCATTGTAAATTTGCCCTTTTCAATACAGAATTTTTTGATTATCAATTAATTTAAAATATTTCACTATTTTTTCTTTTTCAGGAAGCGTTCATGAAACGTATTGTTCTGTTTCTAGTCACCAACTTAGCTGTTATCGTGGTGTTGGGTATCGTTTTAAATCTATTGGGTGCCGATCGCTTTTTGACGGCCCAAGGTTTAAATATTGAAATGCTTTTGGTATTTTCAGCAGTCATTGGTTTTGGTGGCTCAATTATTTCGCTACTTATTAGTAAGCGTGTCGCCAAATGGTCAACAGGTGCGCGCATCATTGACCCACAGGCCCCTCAAAACCCTGAAGAACGCTGGCTCGTCGAAAC
>DITR01000165.1:0-1202 GCA_002422175.1 Alcaligenaceae bacterium UBA6179 | reverse complement strand
TGCAAAGCATGACTCGAGAAGAAGTCGCTGCCGTATTGGGTCATGAGGTGGCTCACGTGGCCAACGGTGACATGATTACCCTAACTTTAATTCAGGGTGTAGTGAATACCTTTGTGGTGTTTTTTGCCCGTTTGGTTGGCTACTTTGTTGATCGAGTCATTCTTAAAAACGATCGTGGTGTGGGTATCGGCTACTTTGCTGCTGTCATTGTTTCAGAAATCATTTTTGGAATCTTGGCCAGTATTATTGTGGCCTGGTTTTCGCGTCAACGCGAATTTAGAGCAGACGAGGGTTCAGCCCGCCTATTACAGTCGCGTGAACCTATGATTAAAGCCTTAGCGCGCTTAGGTGGCCTAACACCAGGCGACTTACCTAAGAGCTTTGAAGCGTCAGGAATCAATGGTGGTCATGGCATTGCAGCCCTTTTTTCAACCCACCCACCGATTGAACAACGCATTGCAGCTTTGAAAAATCTGTAAAAATATAAATACCGGTTACAAATTCACAGACATGTATTTTGCACGTGGCCTGATACAACGACTCATCTTTGTATCAGGCTTTTTTAATGGTCACATTTCATTAAGCGTGAAGATTGGGGTCAACCTCAAGCCTTGACATGACACGTTTTAATGCGCCTGCTCCCAATTAAGCCCGAAGCCTACTTCAGCCACTAACGGCACGCTGAGTTGCGCAACACTACACATGAGCTCGGGTACTTTTAGTTTGATCAACTCAAGCTCTGTCTCGGGCACTTCAAGCACAAGTTCGTCATGTACTTGCATAGTGACTTTGCTTTGAAGGTTTTGGTCTTTTAACCATTTAGAAATAACCACCATTGCCATTTTTATTAAATCGGCCGCAGTGCCCTGCATCGGGGCGTTAATAGCGGCCCTTTCAGCGCCAGCACGTCGAGCCCCAGAGCCTTGAATATCAGGAAAAGCCAAACGGCGTCCAAACACTGTTTCAACCCAACCTTGCTCATGTGCCTTGGCTTTAATTTCAGCCATGTATTGGGCTACACCAGGATAACGCGCAAAATATCGATCGATGTACGATTGTGCCGCATCACGAGTAATACCCAAATTGCTGGCCAAACCAAACGCCCCCATACCGTATATCAAACCAAAGTTAATTGCCTTGGCCGCGCGTCGTTGATCTGCTGTGACCTCTAACAATTGAATACCAAACACCTCTGATGCCGT
>DITR01000161.1:46012-55774 GCA_002422175.1 Alcaligenaceae bacterium UBA6179 | reverse complement strand
ACCACTGCATGGCGATGCGCTGGGCGGCAGCGCCCTGGGCGGTGAACTTGTCAGGATGGGCCTGGCGCTGCAGGTCTTTCCAGCGCGCATCCAGCGCAGCGCGGTCTTGGGCGAAGCGCCGCGCCAGCCCGAACAGCTCGAAATCGTCAGATTGGAGATTCACACCCGAAAAGACTCGCCACATCCGCAACGGTCACGTTCCTTGGGGTTGTTGAATTTAAACCCTTCGTTCAAACCTTCGCGCACAAAGTCGAGCTCGGTACCGTCCAGGTAGGCAAAGCTCTTGGGGTCCACCAGCACCTTGACGCCGAAACCTTCAAACACCATGTCTTCCGCGCCGATCTCATCGACGTATTCCAGCTTGTAGGCCATGCCGGAACACCCGGTCGTTTTGACNNCTTCGGTCAGCGTCACAGCCATGATGAATTCGTAGGTTTCGTTTATGCGGATTGCGCTTCGGCGTGCTTTTGGCGGTAGTCGTTGACAGCCGCCTTGATAGCGTCTTCAGCCAAAATGGAACAGTGGATTTTGACAGGTGGGAGTGCCAGTTCTTCGGCAATCTCGCTGTTTTTTAGTGCAGCTGCCTGGTCCAGCGTCTTGCCCTTGACCCATTCGGTGACCAGCGACGACGAGGCTATGGCCGAGCCGCAGCCGTAGGTCTTGAAGCGCGCGTCTTCGATCACACCGGTTTCGGGGTTGACCTTGATCTGCAGCTTCATGACGTCGCCACAAGCCGGTGCGCCGACCATGCCCGTACCAATATGATCATCGCCTTTCTCGAAAGAACCCACATTACGGGGGTTTTCATAGTGGTCAAGTACTTTTTCGCTATATGCCATTTGATTCTCCTGACAGATTACTTAAATTAAAAATTAGTGGGCAGCCCATTGAACTGAATTTAAATCAACGCCTTCTTGTGCCATTTCCCAAAGAGGAGACATTAAGCGAAGTTTATCAACTCGCGCTTTAAGCAATTCAACTGCAAAATCAACATCTTGCTCGGTTGTAAAACGGCCAATGGTAAATCGTATCGAGCTATGTGCTAATTCATCGTTACGACCTAAAGCACGTAACACATATGAGGGCTCAAGACTCGCAGAGGTACACGCTGAGCCACTTGAAACCGCCAATTCTTTAACCGCCATAATAAGTGACTCACCTTCTACATAATTAAAGCTGATGTTCAAGTTGTGCGGTACACGCTGATCGAAATCACCATTCAGGTAGACATCTTCCATTGATGACATACCCGCCCACATGCGATCACGCAACATACGGATACGTTCATTGTCAGTCGCCATTTCAGCCTGGGCAAGTTTAAATGACTCACCCATACCCACAATTTGATGGGTAGCTAAGGTACCTGAACGAAAACCACGCTCGTGCCCACCACCATGCATTTGCGATTCAATGCGAATGCGTGGCTTACGGCGAACATACAGCGCACCAATACCCTTGGGCCCATAAGTTTTATGAGCACAAAATGACATTAAATCAACTTTCAAATGCTGTAGATCAATGACCACTTTACCGGTTGCTTGCGCAGCATCAACGTGAAAAACAATACCGCGCTCACGACAAATTTCACCGATTTGCTCAATATCTTGAATGACACCAATTTCATTATTCACAAACATGACCGACACCAAAACGGTATCAGGACGTAAGGCTGCTTTGAACACATCAAGGTCAAGCAAGCCGTCTTCTTTAACATTTAAGTACGTGACGTCATAGCCTTGGCGTTCAAGTTCCCTACAGGGATCTAAAACAGCTTTGTGTTCAGTTTTAACGGTAATAACATGCTTACCTCTTTCAACATAAAACGCAGCTGCACCTTTAATTGCCAAGTTATTAGACTCGGTTGCGCCAGACGTCCAGACAATTTCTCGGGGATCGGCGTTGACTAAGGCCGCCACATCAGCACGTGCTTGTTCAACAGCGGCCTCAGCATCCCACCCGTAAGCATGACTACGTGAGGCGGGGTTACCAAATTGCTCGTAAAGCCAAGGCACCATTTTGTCTACCACGCGTGGGTCGACAGGTGTCGTTGAAGAATAATCTAAATAAACAGGCCTGACTGACATGTTTGATGCTCCTGAATACTCAAAGAGAGTAAATGTAAATTTAATGCAAAATTTTAGAGAAGTGCGTGAACACTTGATTTAATGCCAGAGGGCTGGCCACTTGTTGGCGAACTGACTACCTTGACTCTCGACTGCCCTTTTTCAAGACCGCCATTGTTTGATTCTTGCAATTGGCGCATGCGCTGTTGGTCAACCAAATCTTGAAGCGAAACAGAATCAAGAAAATCAACCATCGTACGATTCAATGATGCCCATAACTCATGCGTCATACAAATGCCAGGACGGCCATCTGCATTGCTAGCACAGTCTGTTTTACCGGCACAGTTAGTTGCGTCGAGTGGTTCATCAACTGCAAAAATAATATCTGCCACGGTAATGTTGCGTGCTAAACGCGCTAAGGTATAACCGCCGCCTGGGCCTCTAACACTGTCAACCAACTCGTGGCGACGTAGTTTA
The DNA here is from genome assembly GCA_002422175.1 of Alcaligenaceae bacterium UBA6179. Lineage (GTDB taxonomy): Bacteria > Pseudomonadota > Gammaproteobacteria > Burkholderiales > Burkholderiaceae_B > Algicoccus. Next base: position 53,234 of record DITR01000161.1, on the reverse strand, counting down.
CCGAACAATTGTTCAAGGTAAGAAAGAGAAATATTTTGACGCTGGCTTATAGCCGATAGTGTGACCGGACCGCCATGCTGACGCAAGGCGAGATCAATCATGGCTGTAACAGCAAAACGTCCTTTTGTAGTGAGTCGCATAGTAGTTTCCTTTTCTATATTGATCTGTTGAAATTCATTAACCCGACTAAACAAGTCAAGTATAAATCATTTCCGACTAATTTAGTCGACTAATCCATGTGGTTTATACGGGTATTTCTATTTTTCATACTGATCAGTCGTAAAAAAACCGCACATTAAGCGCGGTTTTCATTTTTACAGCAATTAAGACCTAGGTAGATAAATATTTAAATAAATATTTCAATGCACATTAAATAAAGATCAACTTAAAACAAACTAATATCTATGCTGCCTGATATTGTGTTGCACGTTTACGAACCAATTCAAGCACACCTTGACAGGCATCTTCAATATAATCGAGTACTTTTGCAAAGCCTTCTGGACCACCATAATAAGGGTCAGGAACTGTCGCTTCTTCGAATTCGTTTGCAAAACGCATCAACAACATTAATTTATGCTGATGTGGTTTTGGACATTGCTGTTGAAGGGCAGAAAGATTTTCCCAGTCCATCACTAAGATTAAGTCGAACTCACGAAAGTCTTCGGCGTTAACCTGACGCGCAGTGCGATCAGAAATGTCATAGCCACGTTTACGAGCAGCAGCAACAGCGCGGGCATCTGAAGGCTCACCCACATGAAAACTGTGCGTGCCTGCAGAATCTGTGCCGACAACGTTGGCTAGGCCTGCTTCATTAATTAGGCGACGAAATACGCCCTCGGCACTTGGCGAGCGGCAGGTATTACCCATGCATACGAAAAGAACTTTTGTCATCATGTATAAGATTGTGAGGGAAAACCCGTAATAAGTCTAGCTTTTTATTGTGGAAACTCACATATGATGCAATGCAACAACACGAATTGAAAAATTTTTTCAAATTAATTAAGACCAAATTAACGATCTAGCCAAAACTGACACAAATTCTTTGAAAAATCAAAAATTTACATGCCAAAAAGACGCTAAGCCTATTAAAGCAAGCGGGTTTTTAAGGCTTTCAACGCATCGCGAACCGCTGAAGCCTGCTCAAACTCTAAGTTTTTAGCATGGTCAAGCATGCGTTTTTCTAACGACTTGAGTGCTTTTGAAACGGCTTTTTCGTCACTCACGTCAATTTTTTCAATATTTAAGCCATCAATGATTTCAACTTCAGGCGCAACGAGCACGCCATCAATCATTTCTTTAACAGCTTTAATAATGCTTCTTGCCTCAATACCATGCAAAATGTTGAAAGCTTTTTGTTTGTCTCGTCGCCTTTGTGTTTCATCAATGGCTCGGCGCATCGAATCAGTGATGCGATCACCGTACAAAATAGCCAAACCATTTAAATTGCGGGCAGCACGACCAATTGTTTGAATCAAACTACGCTCAGAACGCAGAAAACCTTCTTTGTCAGCATCTAATATCGCTACCAAAGAAACCTCAGGTATATCAATACCTTCACGCAATAAGTTAATGCCAACTATGACATCAAAAACCCCTAAACGTAGGTCGCGAATAATTTCAACACGTTCAACTGTATCAATATCTGAATGCAGATAGCGCACTTTGACACCATTTTCAAGCAAAAAATCAGCGAGATCTTCCGCCATACGCTTTGTGAGTGTGGTGACCAAAACACGTTCACGTAGTGCCACACGCAGATGAATTTCATTTAATAAATCATCAACCTGTGTTCGTGCGGGTCGCACCAAAACTTCTGGGTCAACTAAACCTGTCGGCCGCACAACCTGCTCAACCACTGCATCGGCATGTTCTTTCTCGTATTGAGCTGGGGTGGCCGACACAAAAACCGTTTGACGCATACGCGTTTCAAATTCCTCGAGCTTGAGGGGTCGGTTGTCCATCGCAGAAGGTAAGCGAAAGCCATGCTCTACAAGAGTAGATTTACGCGAACGGTCGCCCAAATACATGCCACTGAGTTGGCCCATAGTGACATGACTTTCATCAATAAACATAATGGCATCTGGTGGCAGATAATCAATTAAAGTTGGAGGTGGATCACCCGGTTTTGCCCCTGACAAATGCCGCGAATAATTTTCAATGCCTTTACAAAAACCCAGTTCAGCAAGCATTTCAAGATCAAACCGAGTGCGCTGCTCAATACGAGCGGCTTCGACTAGTTTGCCGTGATCAATAAAAAACTTAGAGCGATCGCGTAACTCTTCTTTAATCGTCTCAACCGCCCGCAAAACCGTTTCACGAGGGGTGACGTAATGAGAGCTCGGGTAAACCGTAAAACGTGGCACTTGTTGGCGCATACGGCCTGTGAGCGGGTCAAACAACTCAAGGGTTTCAATTTCATCATCAAACATGGTGATTCGAATCGCTAACTCAGCACTTTCGGCTGGGTACACATCAATCACATCACCTCTGACGCGAAAAACCCCACGTGTAAAGTCAACATCGTTTCTTTCATACTGCATGCCCACTAACCGTGCCAAGATCTCTCTTCTTGAAACACGATCGCCTTGGCGCAAAATTAAAATCATGGCATGGTAATCACCTGGGTTACCAATACCGTAAATACACGAGACGGTGCCTACAATAATGGTGTCGCGTCTTTCAAGCAAACTTTTAGTGGCTGACAAGCGCATTTGCTCTATATGTTCATTAATAGAAGAGTCTTTTTCAATAAACAAGTCACGCGCAGCCACGTACGCTTCAGGTTGATAATAATCGTAATACGAAACAAAATATTCAACTGCGTTATGCGGAAAAAACTCGCGCATTTCAGAGTACAACTGGGCTGCAAGGGTTTTGTTAGGTGCCAGAACCAAAGCAGGCCGGCCTAATCGCGCAATAATGTTAGCGGCAGTAAAAGTTTTACCTGAGCCCGTGACACCCAATAACGTTTGAAACATCAAACCATCTTCAATACCCTGTGACAAAGCCTCAATCGCTGCAGGCTGATCACCTGCAGGGGGGTAAGGTTGAAACAAATTGAATGGACTATTTGGAAACTGTACAAAGCGTGTTTCTGACATGCTAGACTTTCATTTAGGGAAACCCCGCTATACGGGCAACTACCTATTATGACGACTCTGTTTGTGTACGTCCATTTCCTTTTACTTTTTCCTTTAACTTCTGCAACTTAACAAAGCATATGAGCTCACTCTTTCATTCAGTTGAACTTGCACCTCGCGACCCTATCTTAGGCTTAAACGAACAATTCGGCGCCGACACACGACCGACAAAGGTAAATCTCGGTATTGGTGTGTATTCAGACGATCAAGGTCGACTACCACTGCTCAAATCGGTTCATCAAGCAGAGTTGGCGCGTGTTCAGGCAAACACCACACATGGTTATTTACCTATTGATGGGTTTGCCATGCTTAATAAAGCGGCACAAGTTTTAGCGCTTGGCGCTGATTCACCTGTTATTGCTGAAAAACGTGCATTGACGGTTCAATCTGTTGGGGGTACGGGTGCACTGAAGATCGGTGCCGACTTTTTAAAACAACTTCTACCTCATGCCCAAGTAGCCATCAGCAACCCGAGTTGGGAAAATCATCGCGCCCTTTTTGAAAACGCGGGTTTTAACGTTGTTCAATACCCCTATTACGATGCGAAAACCCACGGCCTTGATTTTGACGGCATGATTAATGGGCTTAAATCTATGCCTGCTGGCACCATTGTGATCTTACACGCGTGCTGCCACAACCCCACAGGCATTGACCCAACCCCTCAGCAATGGCAAATAATTGCTGAAACGGTTAAAGCGGGTCAGCTTGTACCTTTCTTAGACAATGCCTACCAAGGTTTTGGTCAAGGCCTCGAAGAAGACGCTCAAGCCATTAGATTATTTGCAAAAATGGGCATGATGATGTTTGTCAGTAGCTCATATTCAAAGTCATTCTCACTTTATGGCGAGCGCATTGGCGCGTTGACCGTGGTCACAGATAATCAAGATGAAGCCCTTCGTGTATTGAGCCAACTCAAAAGAATTGTGCGTACCAACTATTCAAACCCACCTACTTTGGGTGGTGCGTTAGTTTCGCAAATTCTTAATACACCTGAGCTTCATGACCTCTGGGTAAGTGAGCTCCAGGGTATGCGCGATCGTATTCATGATATGCGACAACAGTTTGTCAGCAAGTTAGCTGCTTTGGGCGTCAAACAAAATTTCGATTTTGTATTGGCTCAACAAGGCATGTTTTCATATTCTGGTTTAACCGTTGAACAAGTTGAGGCATTGCGTAAAGATCATGGCATTTATGCTGTGTCAACAGGTCGAATTTGTGTTGCAGCCTTAAACAGCCAAAATATTGACTATGTTACCAAGGCCGTTGCAGCAGTTCTGTAAATAAATCATTCTGCCTACTTGCGTTTAGCTAGAAATTACCCCACAATATGACTGTATATACATACAGTTTTAGGGGTATTCGCTATGGCCACAGCACTCACACCACGCCAAACGCAAATTGTGAATTTTATTCGGCAAGTCATCATTTCAACGGGGTTTCCGCCTACACGGGCTGAAATCTCGTCTGAATTTGGTTTTAAATCAGCCAACGCTGCCGAAGAGCATTTACGCGCTCTAGCCAAAAAAGGCGTCATTGTGTTAACTGCAGGCGCTTCACGGGGCATACGGCTAGTCTCGACTGATGATCAAGATGACACATCATCCCTGTTATCTCGCAGTGCAAATTTTCTTCATTTAACGTTACCTATAGTGGGTCGTGTGGCTGCAGGTCAACCCATTTTGGCAGCTGAAAATGTTGAACGCGAGCTGCAATTAGACCCTGCGCTTTTTTCAAAAACGCCAGACTATCTGTTAAAGGTGCGCGGCCTAAGCATGCGCGATGCAGGCATTCTTGATGGCGACTTACTTGCAGTCAAACGCACGCCAGAAGCGCGCTCAGGTCAAATTGTTGTCGCGCGTATTGATGAAGATGTCACCGTTAAGCGCCTCAGTCAAAATAAAGGCCAAATCATTTTGTTAGCTGAAAATCCTGATTTTGAGCCTATCTCTATAAAACCTGGGCAGCAATTTGCCATCGAAGGTATTGCCGTGGGTTTAATACGCGCCGAGCCCCTTCAGTAGCTCAATGTGGGGCAATTTAAAGGTACTCATCTTATTCAAAGGGCTCTATACGCCCTAACGCACGGCGATCTCTCTTAGTAGGTCGCCCTACTCTGTTTGTTGCTGGCTCGGCATATAAACGTTTACGCTCTGTCGCAGTTTGCCTCGCTAGCAAACTTTCCATTGTCTCTTCATATAAAAGTTTTGCCAGTGGGGCTGAACGCCTCACTTCACCCAAAAAACGCACAAACACCTCAGTGCGTATTTGATCTTTTTGAATGGCAACTTTATCGCCCACGCGCAATAACCGAGCAGGTTTGACGCGTTCATTATTTAAATGAACGCGTCCCATTTCGATGGCGGTAACGGCTAAGGTACGAGACTTAAAAAAACGAGCCGCCCAAAGCCATTTGTCTAATCGAGTACCGGCGTGGTCTTCAGACATGACAAATTAATGCTTAACAACAACACCCGTCTTTGAAACGGTCTCATTTGAAGCCACAACAGCTACTGGATCAACCACTTCATCAGACAAAGGGGTGGGTGGTCGCTCAAGCGCAACTTCTAAGACACGATCTATCCATTTAACTGGAATAATTTCTAGATGATTTTTTACATTATCTGGAATTTCAATCAAGTCTTTGACGTTTTCTTCAGGAATGAGTACCGTCTTAATACCACCCCGGTGAGCAGCGAGAAGCTTTTCTTTCAAACCACCAATTGCGAGCACTTCACCACGTAGGGTAATTTCACCTGTCATGGCAACATCAGCCCGAACCGGTATGCGGGTTAAAGCTGACACAATTGCTGTCACAATCGCTGCGCCAGCCGAAGGGCCATCTTTTGGGGTTGCACCCTCTGGTACGTGAACGTGCATATCACGCTTCTCAAAAACATTATCGGCAATACCAAAACGCTTGGCACCGGCTCTGACAACACTTCGGGCAGCCTCAACCGACTCTTTCATGACATCGCCCAGTGACCCCGTGCGCAAAATTCCGCCTTTGCCTGGCATATCGGCCACTTCAATTGTTAACAAATCACCACCCACTTCAGTCCAGGCTAAACCCGTGACTTGGCCAACTTGATTGTCTTGCTCAGCCTTGCCGTATGCGTAGCGGCGAACACCTAAATAGTCATTCAGATTTTCGCTATTAACAATAATTTTTTGGACAGGCGAGGCAGCAATCGTCGACTTTGTTCGTGTACGCTTAGGTGCTGACTCAACGGGGCTTTCAATCAACAATTTCTTGACAACTTTACGACAGATTTTGCCAATTTCACGTTCGAGCGAACGCACACCCGCTTCGCGTGTGTAATAACGAACAATATCTTGAATCGCTGACGTATCGATTTCTAGCTCTTCAGGTTTGAGGCCATTATTTTTAATCAGCTTAGCCAATAAATGATCTTGTGCAATATGAATTTTTTCGTCTTCGGTGTAACCCGACAAACGAATCACTTCCATGCGGTCAAGCAAAGCAGGAGGAATGTTTAGCGTATTGCTTGTCGCCACAAACATAACGTCTGACAAATCAAAATCGACCTCAACATAATGATCTTGAAAAGTATGATTCTGTTCAGGATCAAGCACCTCGAGCAAACCTGAAGCCGGGTCGCCCCGATAGTCCATACCAAGCTTATCGATTTCATCTAATAAAAATAATGGGTTACGCACCCCTATTTTGCTCATATTTTGTAAAATTTTGCCTGGCATCGAACCAATATATGTACGACGATGGCCACGAATTTCGGCCTCATCACGCACACCACCTAACGCCATGCGCGTAAATTGGCGATTGGTTGCCTTAGCAATAGACTGCCCTAGTGATGTTTTGCCTACACCAGGGGGGCCAACTAAACATAATATGGGCGCTTTTACCTTTTCGACCCGCTGTTGCACAGCAAGGTATTCCAAGATACGTTCTTTGACTTTATCTAGACCAAAATGGTCGTCGTTTAAAACCTTTTGAGCATTTGAAATAGAGTGGTTGACCTTGCTTTTTTTACGCCAAGGCAAGCCAATCACGGTATCAATATAGGTGCGTACGACAGTTGCTTCAGCTGACATCGGTGACATCA
>DITR01000161.1:19771-45933 GCA_002422175.1 Alcaligenaceae bacterium UBA6179 | reverse complement strand
CGGCCACGAATACGCTTTTCAACTTGAAGAATCTCAATTTCACCCTCAAGCTGAGCCAGCAGGCTTTCAAGCCGTTCAGCTGTCGGCAAAACTTCAAGTAACTTTTGTTTTTGTTCAAGCTTTAAGGGTAAATGTGCGGCAACCGTATCAGCCAAGCGACCCGCATCGTCAATTCCCGTTAACGATGTCAAAATCTCAGGAGGAATTTTTTTGTTGAGCTTAACGTAGGCCTCAAATTGAGCCACAATTGCTCGGCGCAATGCTTCAATTTCAGAACCGCTATTGTCGTCAGCAGGTAATGGCATGATGCGACTAACAAAATGGCTGTCTAAATCATCAATGCGAATCACTCGCGCACGCTGGGTACCTTCTACCAAGACTTTAACGGTACCATCAGGCAATTTAAGCATCTGTAAGATAGTGGCTAAAGAGCCTATTTCATAGACATCTTCAGGCGTGGGATCGTCTTTACTGGCAGACTTTTGGGCAGCTAGCATGATGTTTTTGCCCGATTCCATAGCCGACTCTAACGCTTTAATTGAGCGAGGCCGCCCCACAAAGAGGGGAATAACCATGTGTGGAAATACGACCACATCGCGAAGCGGAAGCAGTGGTAAATCAATGGCTTCAGAAGGCAGTAAGGGTTGACCTGACATGGTTGTTTGTCCTATAAAAAGTTAGAAACAAATGTTCGGCATTCAAACAAAAGTCTTTCATCTAGTATTGGGACAATAGCCTAAATTTCAAGTGTAGGTGGTCAGAAACTCTATAAAACCTTACAAAAAGACTCAATTTGAGCCATAGGGTTTTGTAGCCACTTTACGCAGCGACGTCACGCACTTTTTTGCGTGGAGTAACCGATACCGGTTCAGCCGTTTCAGGATTTACACGGGTTGATGCATCTGCTGGCTTTGCATCACCATAAACTAAGATTGGCGCAGCATCTTGATCAATAACAGCGGCATTCAAAGTGACTTGCTTAATGTTGCCGTGTGAAGGCAACTCGTACATCGTGTCAAGCAATGATGCTTCTAAAATAGAACGTAGGCCACGAGCACCTGTTTTGCGCAGAATAGCTTTACGTGCAATAGCGTGAAGTGCATCATCAGTGATGTCGAGCTCTGCACCTTCCATCTGAAAAAGCTTTTGAAACTGACGAACAAGTGAGTTTTTAGGTTCAGTTAAAACCTTAACTAGAGTCTCTTCGTTCAACTCTGCAAGCGTGGCTAAAACGGGCAAGCGACCCACTAGCTCAGGAATGAGACCAAACTTAATGAGGTCTTCAGGCTCTACGCTACGAAAGGTGTCGCCTGCGCGTTTTTGACTTTTTGCTGAAACAGAAGCACCAAAACCGATGCCAGAGCGCTCAGTACGGTTCAAAATGACTTTGTCTAAACCGTCAAATGCGCCGCCCACGATAAATAAAATATTGGTGGTATCGACTTGTACAAAATCTTGATTAGGGTGTTTACGACCCCCTTGAGGCGGAACTGAGGCAATGGTACCCTCAATTAACTTTAAGAGGGCTTGCTGCACACCCTCACCCGACACGTCACGGGTAATTGAAGGGTTGTCAGCTTTACGCGAAATTTTATCGATTTCATCAATATAAACGATGGCGCGCTGTGCTTTTTCAACATCGTAATTACAATTTTGTAGCAATTTTTGAATGATATTTTCGACGTCTTCACCGACGTAACCGGCTTCAGTAAGCGTCGTCGCATCGGCCATAACAAACGGTACATCAAGTTGACGAGCCAGCGTTTGAGCCAACAAGGTTTTACCTGAGCCTGTTGGACCAATCAACAAAATATTGCTTTTGCTCAGTTCGACATCGTCGCCTTTAATAGCACCGTGGCGTAAGCGTTTGTAGTGGTTATAAACCGCAACCGCAAGCACTCGTTTAGTGTTGTCTTGACCAATCACGTATTGATCAAGAAACGCTTTAATTTCAGCCGGTGTCGGTAAGTCGGTACGAATATCGGTTCTAGCGGTAGCCTGGGCTTCTTCTAAGATAATGTCGTTGCATAAATCGACGCATTCGTCACAAATGAACACCGAAGGGCCCGCAATAAGCTTGCGCACTTCATTTTGCGTTTTGTTGCAAAAAGAGCAATGCAACGTTTTAGCGACTGAAGGTGTTTTTTTGTCAGACATGGCGATTGACACTCACTATTTAGACGACATCATTACGGTTTGACAACATTTTATCGATCAGGCCGTAGGCGACCGCATCGGGTGTAGACATAAAGTTATCACGTTCGGTGTCAATTTCAATGCGACTAAGGGGTTGGCCCGTATTAGCGGCTAAGACTTCATTTAAACGCTGGCGCAAATCTAAAATTTCACGCGCTTGAATTTGAATATCAGTCGCTTGGCCTTGTGCACCACCTGAAGGTTGATGAATCATAATGCGTGAGTTAGGTAGCGCAAAACGCTTACCCTTGGTGCCTGACGAAAGTAACAAAGCACCCATGCTTGCTGCCAAACCCACACACATTGTTGATACATCAGGCTTGATAAAGTGCATGGTGTCATAGATAGCCATGCCTGCATAAACCGACCCACCTGGCGAGTTGATGTAGAACGAAATATCTTTATCTGGGTTTTCAGACTCAAGAAACAACATTTGCGCAACAATCAAATTCGCGGTGTAGTCATTTACTGAGCCCACAAGAAAAATGACGCGCTCTTTTAACAAGCGTGAGTAAATGTCATAGGAACGCTCACCACGGCCAGATTGCTCAACAACCATAGGTATAAAACCTGAACCCGTGGGCGTTACTGACTCACCACCGTACATTGAAGCGTAATAATCAGTAAAACGGTGTGCATTATTCATTAGGGGTTACCCATGATTTGATCAAAATTAACGTTTTCGTCACTGACCTGAGCCTCGCTCAAAATATGCTCGACCACATTATCTTCGAGCACAATAGCTTCAATTTCAGCGCGGCGTTGACGGTCAGATAAGTAATAACTAACTACCTGTGCAGGTTGCTCGTAACCTTGTGCAAAGGTTTCAATACGGGCACGCACTTGTTCAGGTTTAGCTTGCAAACCAGACACTTTGATTAACTCACCAATCATCAAGCCAAGCTTGACACGACGCGTTGCTTCTTCTGTGAAGGCATCAGCGGGAATGGGGAAGGTGTCAGCGTTTGGCATACCACGTTGTTTGAGTTGTTCACGCGCAACTTGAATACGGCTTTGAGTTTCACTTTCAAGCAATGATTTTGGAATATCAAACTGCGCAGTTGCCACCAAAGCATCCATCACGCTGGCTTTAGTTTTTGCTAAAACGCGACCGCTGACTTCACGCTCAATATTACCTCGCACATCAGCCATAAGTTTTTCAACATCGCCCTCGGGTTGACCGAGTGCTTTAGCAAAATCAGCATCGATTTCAGGTAAATTTGGCTTGGCCACTGATTTGACAGTGATGGTGAATTCAACAGTTTTACCGGCGACATCTTTGCCGTTGTAATCATCAGGGAATGTTAGCGGAAACACTTTAATCTCGCCTGCTTTCATGCCCATAGCAGCGGCCTCAAATTCAGGCAACATGCGACCCTTACCGAGATCAAATTCAAAATCGGAGGCCGTTCCGCCTTCAAATGGCGTGCCGTCTAAGGTGCCGACAAAATCAAGCTTGACCCGGTCGCTTTTTTGCGCGGCGCGGTCAGCTATGACTTCAAACTCAGCACGTTGTTCGCGTAACACGTCAAGGGTACGTTGAACTTCAGCATCGGTTACCGGGCAAACTGCGCGTTTAACCGATAGTGTTTTTAAATCAGGCAATGCAACTTCAGGATAGACCTCAAACGTGGCTAAAAAAGCCAAGGTATCGTCTGCTACCCCTTCAGTTTTAGCTTCAAGTGAGGGTGAGCCCGCGACACGCAAACCGGTTTGCGACAATTGCTCGTCAAGCATTTGACCAACCGTTTGGTTGATTGCATCGTAGCGAATGCTGGGCCCGTGCGATTTTTCAAGCATCGACATAGGAACTTTGCCTGGACGAAACCCTGGAGCTTTAGCCGAACGGCTAACACGTTTGAGTTCGGCTTGAACTTTTTTTTCAATCTCAGACAAAGAGACAGACAATTCTATACGGCGCTCAAGGCCGGCAAGGGTTTCAACCACTGGCTGCATAAGTTACCTATTGACTCTACAAGATGTTTCTAAAAAGAAACAATGGGTTAATAAATGGTGCGAAGGGCGGGACTCNNTCTACCAATTTCGCCACCTTCGCATTCAGCGCATATTGTAGCGTAGTCAAACGCTCGGTTTTACCCTTCGCTCAAGTCTTGCGTAAAATAATGGTATGAACCCAAAACTGAACCTGCTACAACCTTACCCATTTGAAAAATTGCGGGCTTTGCTAAACACCGCTAAACCACAACAAACAGGTCTAAAACTCATCGACTTGTCTATCGGCGAACCCAAGCATCCTGCGCCAGATTGCGTAAAATCGGCAATAGCTGATCGTTTAGAGGGATTATCGACTTACCCCTCGACTAAAGGTGACGACGCCCTGCGCGAAGCGGTTAGCCAATGGGTGGCTCATCGTTACGGCATTCCTCCTTTGAACGCTCAAACTCAAGTTTTACCAGCTTTAGGGTCAAGAGAAGCGATTTTTTCTTTTGCACAAACTGTACTTGATGCTGAGCGAGGGGGTTATGTTGTATGCCCCAACCCGTTTTATCAAATATATGAAGGGGCTGCCTTGCTAGGTGGCGCGCAACCCTACTATGTGAATGCCGACCCAAATCGACACTTCCTAAGCGACTGGGCAAGCGTGCCAGACGATATTTGGCGTCAAACACAATTGCTGTTTGTTTGCTCGCCAGGCAACCCAGCAGGTAGCGTAATGGGGCTTGATGATTGGGCAAGCATTTTTAGCTTGGCCGATCGGTTTGGATTTGTCATTGCATCTGACGAGTGTTATTCAGAGATTTATTCAGATGAAAACACCCCGCCCATTGGGGGGCTGGCTGCCGCCCATGCGCTCGGGCGAACAGATTATCGGGGCTTGGTCTGCTTTGCAAGTTTGTCAAAGCGTTCAAATTTACCTGGCCTGCGCTCAGGTTTTGTTGCGGGCGACGCCAAGCTTATTGAAAAGTTTTTGCTTTATCGCACTTACCATGGCAGCGCTATGTCACCTGTGGTTTCGCACGCCAGTGTGGCAGCTTGGCAAGACGAGGCCCATGTCATTGACAACCGTAAGCAATATCGCGCTAAATTTGATGCGGTATTGCCTATTTTGCAACCCCACCTTGAGGTCGAACGGCCTAACGCCTCATTTTATCTTTGGGCTAAAACGCCTATTTCAGACCCTGAGTTTGTCTTTAAATTGCTCGATACACAGGCGGTGCGAGTCTTGCCGGGTAGTTATGTTGGGCGTGAAATTAATGGCGTAAACCCTGGCGCCAACCGTATACGTATCGCTTTAGTGGCGCCGCTAGCCGATTGTGTTGAAGCCGCTCATCGAATCGCTGTCTTGGCGAAAGCGTGTCAACTCAATGAGTTAAAATAACAACGTTTTATTTTCCATTTATTAAAAAGCAGACTGCCTCATGACACTTGATCTACAAACCACAATCGAACAAGGCTGGGAAGCCCGCACGACTTTAACGCCACGCAATACTGATGCCGCGATTCGCGAGGCAGTTGATCATACGCTTGATGGGCTTGACAGTGGCAACCTGCGTGTAGCTGAGAAAATCGACGGGCAGTGGGTCACCCACCAATGGATCAAAAAAGCAGTGCTATTGTCATTTCGAATGAATGAAAATATTGTGATGGGGCAAAACCCATTGCAATTTTTTGACAAGGTGCCCTTAAAGTTTTCAGGCTATGGTGAAACCGCCTTTCAAACGGGTGGTTATCGAGTCGTACCGCCTGCTGTTGCGCGTCGCGGTGCATTTATCGGTCGTAATGTGGTGTTAATGCCCTCTTATGTAAATATTGGGGCTTATGTCGACGAAGGCACAATGGTTGACACGTGGGCAACCGTAGGCAGTTGCGCTCAAATTGGTAAAAATGTACATCTGTCAGGCGGCGTTGGTATTGGCGGTGTACTTGAACCTTTGCAGGCTAATCCCACTATTATTGAAGATAACTGCTTTATTGGTGCACGCTCTGAAGTCGTTGAAGGCGTTATTGTTGAAGAAAACTCGGTTTTAGCAATGGGTGTTTTCATTTCACAAAGCACCCGTATTTTTAACCGTGAAACCGGTGAAATTATTTATGGGCGGGTGCCCTCTGGTTCAGTTGTCGTGCCAGGCAGCTTACCTGCTGCTGATGGGTCACATAGCCTAGCCTGCGCCGTCATTGTTAAGCGCGTCGATGCCCAAACCCGCGCTAAAACCAGCATTAACGATTTATTACGAGCTTAAATATGACCTTAGAGCATGCCATGCTTGACTTGGTTAAAAACCTTATTGCTCGCCCTTCGGTTACACCGGAAGATCAAGCTTGTCAGCAACAAATCATTGAGCGCTTAGCCCCGTTGGGCTTTAAAGCTGAAATGTTTGAGCAAGGCGGTGTAACCAATGTTTGGTTGCGTCGTGGTTCTGCGCGACCTCTCGTGGTTTTTGCAGGGCATACCGATGTGGTGCCAACCGGGCCGCTTGAGCAGTGGCAATCGAACCCTTTTGAACCGACAATTCGCGATGGTCGCTTATATGGTCGCGGTGCAGCTGATATGAAAAGTTCACTTGCTGGCTTCACCATCGCAATTGAAGAGTTTGTTCAACAAAACCCACAACACACCGGCTCAATCGCTTTGTTATTAACTTCTGACGAAGAAGGCCCTGCAACGCATGGCACAGTGATCGTCTGTAATGCTTTAAAAGCACGCAATGAAACGCTTGATTATTGCATTGTGGGCGAACCCACATCGTCTAAAAAGATCGGAGACACCATTAAAAATGGTCGCCGGGGTTCGCTGTCGGCTAAGCTCACCATTGTGGGTAAACAAGGGCATGTTGCCTACCCACAATTGGCAAAAAACCCCGTGCATCTCTTCGCCCCAGCCTTAGCCGTTCTAACCCAAACAGTTTGGGACAACGGCAACGAATACTTCCCCCCCACTACCATGCAGGTCTCAAACTATCACTCGGGTGCGGGCGCTTCAAATGTGGTGCCTGGGCAAGCTGTCATTGATTTTAATTTTCGTTTTTCAACTGCCAGCACACCTGAATCACTCAAGCAAAGAGTAATTGACATACTTGAAGCGCATAATGTGCCCTACCAAATTGAATGGTTACTCAGCGGTTCGCCCTTTTTAACGCCACGTGGTGAATTAAGTGAAGCCTTAACCCACGCAATCAAATCTGAAACGGGTTTAACCACTGAACTTTCCACGACGGGTGGTACATCTGATGGTCGATTTATTGCTTCAATTTGCCCACAAGTCATTGAGTTTGGCCCCTGCAACGAAAGCATTCATCAAATCAACGAAAACATTGCTGTGAACGATTTAAACCCTTTAAAAAACATTTACCGTCGCGTACTCGAGCGTCTATTACCGAATGCCTAATCAACCTCTACTCGACTCACATCAAATTAACGAAGCCGCTAGTCATTTTCGCACCCTCAGAGACTTTATTCGCTTTGCTGTTACAAGCATGACCCAAGCAAAGGTTGCTTTTGGGCAAGGCACTGATAACGCATTTGACGAAGCGGTTTATCTGACGCTGCACACGCTTAGCTTACCAATTGACCAACTTGACCCGTTTCTTGACGCCACACTATTACCTGTAGAACGCTCAAAGGTATTAGATGTTCTATCAAAGCGCATAAACGAACGGCTACCTGCAGCCTACATCACAGGCGAAGCATGGTTGCAAGGCTATCGATTCATCGTTGATCAAAATGTCATCATTCCCCGCTCACCGATTGCTGAGCTGCTCGTGTCACAGCTTGACACGTGGGTGACTGAACCCCACGCCATTTCAAACGTGCTTGATGTCTGCACTGGCTCTGGTTGTCTGGCTATTTTGGCCGCTTTGGTTCTGCCTAACGCCCAAGTCGACGCAACCGATATCAGTACTGAAGCCCTTCGCGTGGCAAAAATAAATGTTGATGAATACAACCTAAACGCTCGACTGCACTTGCATCAAGGCAGCCTACTTGAACCCCTTCCAGCTAAACGTCTTTACAACATGATTATTTGTAACCCGCCCTACGTTAACGATGCATCGATGCAATCGTTACCACCTGAATTTTTGCACGAACCTTCACTAGCACTTGCAGGAGGCAAAGATGGTATGCGGTTAATGAGCGATTTACTTAACCAGTGCGCAAAAAAATTAACGCCTGATGGCGTGTTATTTTTAGAGATCGGCCATGAGCGCGCTCATTTTGATGCTGCCTTTGGTCATCTTTCACCCGTCTGGATCGACACGCTCGCAACTCAAGATCAAATCATGATGTTGACAGCTTCGCAGTTGCAATCGTGATTCGCACCACTGATTTGACCCTAAGAAGGGGTCCGCGAGTTTTACTTGATCGCGCTTCATTTGTTGTTCATCCGGGTGAACGTGTGGGTGTGGTGGGTCGTAATGGGTGTGGCAAATCATCTTTGTTTGCTCTCATTCGTGGCTTAATAGATGCAGATGCCGGGCGTATTGATTTGCCTGAAACATGGCGTTTGTCTTGGGTTGAACAAGAAATACCCGACCGACATAAACCTGCTCGTGAACATGTCATCGATGGTGACCAACAATTAAGAGCGCTTGAGATTAAGCGTAAAGCGCTAGACACGCTTGAACATCACGCGGGCAACGCCGACGAGATCGGTCATCGCATAGCAGAGGCTGAAGCGGCACTAATTGATGCAGATGCCTGGAGCGCTCCCGCACGCGCTGAACAGCTTTTAGCTGGTCTGGGCTTTACGCCCGAGCAATGGCTACAGCCTGTTGGCACCTTTTCAGGGGGCTGGCAAATGCGCATTAACTTAGCACGCGCGCTGATGGCACCATCTGACTTATTACTGCTTGACGAGCCCACCAATCACCTTGATTTAGACGCCATGCTGTGGCTTGAGCGCTGGCTCGACACTTATACGGGTACCGTGTTGTTGATTTCACACGATACTGAATTTTTAGACGCTGTCGCCCGCACAATCTTACACATTGATCAATCTGTTATTACCCGTTACAAGGGCGGCTATGACGACTTCGTGCAGCAACGCGCTGAACGCCTCAAACAAGTGCGTCAAGCTCATGACCGTCAATCGCGTGAAACAGCCCGAATGCAACATTTTATTGACCGATTTAAAGCCACTGCATCAAAAGCGAAACAGGCACAAAGTCGAGTTAAAGCCTTGGCGCGCATGCAAGAGTTAGCCCCTATTTTGGCTGAATCAGCTATTGATATATCAATACCCTCGCCCACTCACATGCCTGACCCGTTAGTCGCGCTCGATCATGCCAATATGGGCTACGCCGCCGACCCTATGGTGCCCGGTAGCCAAGACATCACCATTTTGCATGACGTGAATCTTCGCATACCAGCTGGCGCACGCATTGGTGTACTGGGTATTAATGGCGCAGGTAAAAGCACACTTATTAAGACTATTGCGGGTCAATTAACGCCCGTAAAAGGGCAAGTTATTGACGCGAAAGGTTTGGTAGTCGGTTATTTTGCGCAACATCAACTCGACACGCTTGATATTCAATCAACCCCTTTGCAACACCTGATGCGTATTGCACCCGATACACGCGAGCAACTATTACGCAACTACTTGGGTCGTTTTGGTTTTTCAGGCGATCGAGTAAATGAAGTGATTGAACCTTTTTCAGGCGGTGAAAAAGCCCGTCTGGCACTGGCCTTAGTTGTTTGGCATAAACCCAACTTACTGGTGCTTGATGAGCCAAGTAATCACCTTGATGTTGAAACACGCGAAGCGTTAACAGCAGCGCTCGCAGAGTATGAAGGTGGCATGCTACTGGTATCGCACGACCGTCATCTATTACGCACCACGGTAGATGAATTTTGGTTAGTTTCAAAAGGTGAAGCGAAACCCTTTGATGGCGACCTTGAAGATTATCGTACCTATGTTGTACAGAACCAAGGCGCTGAAAACAAGCGTAGCCCTAAACTTGGAAACGGCGAAGGGGTTGATGGCTCAAACATCAATAATGATGTGCAAAATGGTGCTGATGCAAAACCGGTGTCGGCACTTGATGCCAGCGAACGAAAACAACAGAAACGTGAAGATGCACAACGTCGTCGGGCTTTGTCAGATCAGCGTAAACCCATTGAGCAGTCGCTTAAACAGCTTGAACAAGTGATCTCGCGAGAAACTCAGGCGTTGAATGATTTGAATCGGCGTATGGCTGAGCCCCATTTTTATAGCGAATCAAACAAAGAAGCACAACGCGACGCAACACTTTTGCACAGTACGTTAAAACAATCGCTTGAACAAACTGAAAGCCGCTGGTTAGCCTTACAAGAAGAGCTTGAAGCGTTGTCAGTAAAGTGATGTGACCTGACGGGTCGAGTTAAGTCATGATGTCGAGTTTTGCAATGCCCAATGCCAGCGTTTTTGAGCCAACATCTGCAAAGTGAATTTGCGCTTGGGCATCAAGCCCAGAACCTGACAAGCCAATAATTGTGCCCTCACCAAAGCGAGCATGTCGTACACCTTGGCCCACCCGAAACAACTGTGAGCCAATTTGTAGGCCAGAAGATGGGCCTTTTGAAAGTGCAGTACCACCATATTGACTTGAACGTGAATTGTTTACACCCACCGCACCAAAAGCGCGAGCGTAAGACTGAGTTGAAACATCATTCGACACACCCCGTACCGTTAACCACTTAAGATGATTTTCAGGTACTTCATCTAGAAAGCGCGATCGCACAGCGTAGCGGGTTTGACCATGCAACATACGGCTTTGGGCCATGGTCATATACAAACGTTTACGTGCCCGGGTGATGGCAACATACATTAAACGACGCTCTTCTTCGAGGCCAGATGGGTCAATAATGCTGTTTTCGTGGGGAAACAAACCATCTTCTAGGCCTGTAATAAACACTGCGTCAAACTCTAAGCCTTTAGCTGCATGCACCGTCATCATTTGAACGGCGTCTTGACCCGCTTGCGCTTGGTTATCGCCCGATTCAAGGGCAGCGTAAGCTAAAAAAGCCGATAATGGTGTTTGCGCAATGGGCAGATTAAGGCCTAATTCCTCAACGCTATCGTCTGGCATAAGTTCAATTAGGGTCTTTGCAGGCTCACCTGACGGCAAACCCGACAAATCATGTTCAGTTTCAAAAACAGTCGCAGCATTGACCAATTCACCTAAGTTTTCAATACGCTCGGCCCCTTCTTTTTCACCACGATAATGATTTAGTAAACCCGATGCCTCAATAATGTGCTCAACCGCCTCAGATAAAGTGAGCATACGTGTTTCTTGCGCCATCGTTTCAATTAAGAGACTGAACTGAGCTAAGCTACTACCCCCCTTACCTGCAACCCGAGCAACAGATTGCGAAAAGGTTGTGTTGTAAGTGCGAGCTTGATCAACCAATGACTCAATAGTGCGTGCACCAATACCTCTGGCTGGGAAGTTAACCACGCGATTAAACGAGGTGTCATCATCACGATTCATGACCAGTCTAAGATAAGCCAATGCATGTTTAATTTCTTGGCGTTCAAAAAAACGTAACCCACCGTAAACACGGTACGGTATACCCGCTGAAAATAAAGCATGCTCGATCACACGAGACTGAGCGTTACTACGATACAAAATTGCAATATCTAAACGGCTTATACCATCGCCCACCAAGGCTTTGATTTCATCAACTAACCACTGTGACTCAGCACCATCAGAAGGAAGCTCAACTGCACGAATCAGCTCGCCTTCGCCTTGATCTGTCCAGAGGTTTTTACCTAAACGATGACTGTTATGGGCAATGAGGTGATTCGCAGCATCGAGAATATGACCTTGTGAACGATAATTTTGTTCAAGACGTATGACTGCACCCCGAGCGTAATCGCGCTCAAAGTCAGCCATATTACCTACATCAGCGCCGCGAAATGCGTAAATAGATTGATCATCATCACCCACGGCAAATATATTGGCCCCACCGCCTGACAAAAGCTTTAACCAGCGGTATTGCAACGCGTTTGTATCTTGAAACTCATCAACCAAAATATGCCGAAACCGCCTTTGATAATGCGCTCTAATGGGTTCGTGACGCTCAAGTAACTCAAGCACACGCAAAAGTAACTCTGCAAAATCAACAACACCATCGCGTTGACATTGCGCCTCATAGAGTGCGTATATTTCAACCATACGGCGTTGATGAGGGTCACTCGCATCGACGGCATGCGAGCGTAAGCCCTCTTCTTTAGCGCTATTAATAAAACGCTGCACATCGCGTGGCGTGAATTTTTCGTCATCAATTTGATTGGCTTTTAAAAGCCGTTTGACGAGACTGAGTTGATCTGCCGTATCAAGAATTTGAAAACCTTGAGGCAAACTGGCATCACGAAAGTGTGCTCTTAATAAACGATGACAAAGACCATGAAAGGTACCGACCCACATATTTCGAGTGTCGATCGGTAACAAGCTCGCGACGCGAACTTGCATTTCTTTAGAGGCTTTATTCGTAAAGGTGACAGCCAAAATACCGAATGGACTTGTCAAACCATTTTGTATGAGCCAGGCAATACGGGTGGTAAGAACCCGCGTTTTACCACTGCCTGCACCAGCTAGAACCAGCGCGTGACCGCTATCAATTGTAACGGCCGCACGCTGTGGATCATTTAGGTGATCGATCATGCCGCATAGCGGCGTAATCGCAAGGCGAATTCCTCAAGGCTAGTAATACCACTTTGTTGGGCACGTTGGCACCAAGCTTGCAAATCATGTAAAAGTTGCTCGCTAGATGCGCTTGAACCTTCCCACAAACGGCTTAAGTCATGACGCATGTGTACCCATGTAGACAATGATGGGGTTTGAGCTAGGGCTTGATTAATACGATCACGCTCTGCCTGAGCCAAAGTTTCGTCACCTCGACCTAACCAATGGGTCGCAGATACGAGTGACTCGGTGTGAGCAACGACACCACCTGACTGCTTACTGCGTTTAATTTCGTCAAAACACGCTTGACGCATGAGACCCGTGAAACGACCTAAAATCTCGTAGCGATGAGCGATAACACCTTGCAATGTACGCAGATCAATACCTTTTTTACCGTGCGGCTCAAGCTCAAGCTTAGGTGCCATTTTGCGTACTTTAATTAAACCTAAGGCACGAAAGATGGTGATGTAGAACCAACCAATGTCGAATTCATACCATTTGCTTGAAAATTTGGCTGAGGTACCGTAAGCATGGTGGTTGTTATGCAACTCTTCACCACCAATAATAATGCCCCAAGGTGACACATTGGTACTGGTATCAGGGCTCGCGAAGTTGCGGTAGCCCCAGTAATGGCCAATACCGTTGACAACACCAGCTGCCCAAAAGGGGATCCAGGCCATCTGAACGGCCCAGACTGCGAGGCCTAGCGTACCGAACAACATGAGATCGATACCGAGCATAATGAGAATGCCCATGGCTGAGTGCTTGGTGTAAATGTTGCGCTCAACCCAATCGTTGGGAGTGCCGTGACCAAATTTGGCCATCGTTTCACTATTACGTGACTCTTCACGGTAGAGCTCAGCGCCACGAAACATGACACGACCAATACCAAATAACATGGGCGAATGGGGATCACCTTCACGCTCGCAGCGTGCGTGGTGTTTGCGATGAATAGATACCCACTCTTTGGTTACCATGCCAGTGGTCAACCAAAGCCAAAAGCGGAAAAAGTGCGCTAGGGCTGGGTGAATATCAAGCCCGCGATGAGCCTGAGAACGATGCAAAAAAATCGTAACCGACACAATAGTGATGTGCGTCACGATAAGCGTGAACACTATGACTTCCCAAGCTGAGGCTTGGGTTAAACCATGCGCCAAATATGACAGAACGTTTTCCATAGATATAGGGTCATCTCATTGAGCTTAAACACTGAGTATTGTACTGTACTTACCCCCAAACGGGTACCTTTATATCAATGTAAATTTGTTAATTATCAACAGATTATCTCTATTTACCCCGTACCCTAAAAATTAAGTCGAGCAAAATCCCTGAATCGGGGGAAAATGCCGACCTAAACGTCATGTAGAAGATTCTTTCGATTCAGTAACGGGTTCAAGTGTTGGCTCTATAGCGCCTTCAATTGCAGGTTCAATGCCGCTTTCAGAGTCAGGTGCAGGTGCCAACTCAAGCTTAGCTTTACGGGCTGGTGCGGGCGGCGCAGCTTTACGAGTCATCACAGCAGCAAAAAATGCATCGGTTTGATGCTGGTCAGGCCTGAGATGAACCATCGGGCCATCAACGGTTAAATGAGCCTGATTTTTCAAAATAGCTGCGGCATCAGTCAATTCAAAATTAGGGTTACGGTCTAAGAATGCCTGAACTTGAAGCTCATTTTCTTCTGGCAAAAAACTGCAGGTGGCATAAACCAAACGACCACCTGGCCGAACGCACTGGCTTGCTCGGTCAAGAATACGGCTTTGTTGTGCACAAATTTCAGTTAAACCACTTTCAGGGTAACGCCATTTAAGATCGGGGTTGCGTCTTAGGGTACCGACCCCGGTGCAGGGTGCATCAACCAAGACACGGTGCGCCTTGCCAGCCAAACGTTTAACACGGTCATCATTTTCATTTCTAATGACAACGGGATGCACGTTCGATAAACCACTGCGCGCAAAACGAGGTTTAGCACGGGCAAGGCGGCCAGCTGATACGTCAAATGCATACAAACGACCGGTTGTTTTCATCATGGCGGCCAAGGCAAGCGCCTTACCCCCTGCCCCAGCACAAAAATCAATGACCATTTCGCCGCGTTTGGGTTCGACTAAAAGCGCTAAAAGCTGACTGCCCTCGTCTTGTACTTCAATAGCACCGTTTATGAAAAGATCCCATGTGTTGATGGGGGGGTGACCATATAGCCGAATACCCCAAGGTGAAAAAGGGGTCGCCTCGGGAGAAAATCGTTGACGTTGATCAGACATAATCTCGGCCATCACGTCTTCGCGACGTGCCTTGAGGGTATTGACACGCAAATCAAATGGGGCAGGTTTTAATAAGGCTTGCGCTAAGGCTTCAGGCTCTGGTAGGGCATTGATTTGATCTGCCAACCAATCAGGCAAACTGAAACGCACACCAAACGCTAAAGCAGATTGGTCGATTGACTGGGTATGCTCGAGCCATTCGCGTTCTGCTGGGTCAGTGAGTGCTTGAGATAATGTTTCCATACCAATTGCAGTGCTAAGCCCCAAGAGGGCTAGACGACGTTGAACTGAGCCTTTAACACTCTGTGCGTAGATACGATATCGCTTCAAATGACGCAAAACATCAAATACCGCTGTCGCCACCTCGCCGCGATCACGCCCACCTAATTGCGGGTAAGCTTTAAAAAATTGTGACACCACCATATCTGCAGGGGATTCAAACTGCAAAATGGCATTTAACAAAATAGTGATTTGTTCAACACGCGCCAAAATACGCAAACTAGGTTGATAAGGTTTATCGGCCTTCATGGCGATGATTCCAAAAACAATCGTTGGGTTACGTTTTTAATGTGAACCGTTTGATCTGATGTAAGAGAGACTAAACCGTCGGCAAGCCAACGGGCGACTATGGGGTAGACAATATGTTCAATTTTCTGAACACGTTGCGCCAGACTTTCAACCGTGTCTTGAGGCCCAATATTGATCACCCCTTGAGCAATCGTTGGGCCATGGTCAAGTTCAGGTGTTACGAAATGAACCGTACAACCGTGTTGCAATAAACCGGCCTCTAGCGCTCTTGCATGAGTATGCAACCCAGGTAAGGCGGGCAAAAGCGAAGGATGAATATTAATTAAACGCCCTAAATAAGTATTTACAAATGTTGGCGTCAAAATGCGCATAAAACCGGCTAATAAAATAAAGTCGGGTTTAAAAGTATCAATCGCTTGACTCAGCGCAATATCAAAAGCTTCACGCGACTCATACAAACGGTGGTCGATCACCTCGGTTGGTATGCCCTGCTCGTGGGCCCAAACCAATGCTTGCGCCAAAGGTCGGTTACTAATGACCCCTACAATTGAACCCTTATTTGCACCCGTGACTAAATCATTAACTGATTCTTTTAATGCATCAGTAACCTGGCCACTCATAGCATCAAATAGGGATTGATCTAATGGTTCAGGTTCTGAAACCTGAACCATGGCTTGGTGTAGCGCGCGTAAATTGCTTCCTTGGCCTGAAACAAGCACAACAAAACGGCAAGATGGGGCATTAAAGCGAGGCATAATATAGACAAAACCATCAAAACAAGCGTTCAATTGTAAACTGCTACGCGTGAACCCTCGTATACGCATCATTCGTCACCTGCCCAGCACCCCCTCGCCATTGGCGAGCGCTTTGTCAATTGGTAATTTTGACGGGGTACATCTTGGCCATCAAGCCATGCTTAAGCGCGTCTGTGAAGCCGCTACGGCTCGCAGTCTGACCCCTAGCGTTTTAACGTTTACCCCTCACCCCCGGGTCTACTTTGCACATCTCACCAATCAACCCGAACGCGCACCTCTAGCTATTAATAGTTTGCGAGATCGATTAAGTTTATTATCTCACTATGGCATTGAACAAATAACCTTGCTGAAATTTAACCATGCATTAGCTAGCATGAGCCCTTCAACATTTGTCGAAACGCTTTTAATTGATCAACTTAAAACCAAATGGTTATTAGTGGGTCAAGACTTCAAGTTTGGTCACCAACGTCGGGGCGATATTGAATTATTGCAACATTATGCCAAGCGTGGCGACTTTGAACTGTCAACAATCGAAGATATTGATGACAGCCAAGGTCATCGCATTTCGAGTTCTAGCGTACGCGATGCCTTGATTTCAGGCGATGTCAAACTAGCGCAAATGCGATTGGGTCACCCATTTACCGTATCAGGCCACGTCAAACATGGCGAAAAGCTAGGACGTACGCTGGGGTTTCCGACTCTAAACATATCGGTTCCACCCCATTGCAGCGCCAAAATTGGCATATATGTGGTGCGTGCACGCGGTTTAGGCGATCAACCTTTAATGGGGGTTGCCAGCTTAGGGCGACGACCCACCGTTACAGAAGCGGGACGTTTGCTACTTGAAGTACACCTGATCGACAAGTCGATTGACGCTTACGGTAAACTTGTGTGCGTTGACTTTTTACATTTTTTAAGGGGTGAAGAAAAATTTTCTAGCCTCGAATCCCTAACATTAGCGATGCAACAAGACATGTTGCAAGCGCGACAATATTTTGCAGAAAATGGACTATAAAACCACACTCAACCTACCCGACACCCCATTTCCCATGCGGGGTAATTTGCCACAACGCGAACCGCAGTGGGTCGAGCAATGGCAACAAAATGGTGTTTATGAGGCGATACGCCAGGCTAGCAAAGGTCGCCCTACTTTTTTGCTGCATGACGGCCCGCCCTACGCCAATGGCGATTTACACATTGGTCATGCTGTCAATAAAATTTTAAAAGATATCGTCGTTAAAACTCGCAATATGGCTGGGTTTGATGCACGCTATGTGCCCGGCTGGGACTGCCATGGTATGCCGATTGAAGTTCAAATTGAAAAAAAATACGGTAAAGCTTTACCTGTTGCAGAGGTGCAAAAAAAAGCACGCGCTTTTGCCTATGAGCAAGTGGCTCGACAAAAGAAAGACTTTCAACGTTTAGGTGTATTGGGTGAATGGCAAGACCCCTACCTAACGATGAACTTCACTAACGAAGCCAATGAGATTCGCGCGCTCGGTAAAATTTATGAAAAAGGCTATGTCTTTCGAGGCTTAAAACCGGTCAACTGGTGCTTCGATTGTGGTTCGGCTTTGGCTGAAGCTGAGGTTGAGTACGCAGACCGGTCAGATCCAGCTATTGATGTGGCCTTTCCGTTTGCTGATACTCTGGCGGTTGCAAAAGCCTTTGGCTTAAACCAAGTCGACGCTGGCGCGATTGTTATTTGGACAACCACCCCCTGGACAATTCCTGCCAATCAAGCACTTAATTTGCACCCTGAATTTGAATACGCTTTAGTTCAAGTTGAACCCGCATTACCAACTGGCTCGTTACTGATTTTAGCGGCTGAACGTGTCAAACCGTGTTTAGAGCAATGGGGGTTCAAAGGTGAAGTAATTGCCACATGCGTAGGCCAACAACTAAACGGTTTAACATTTAAACACCCTCTAGCGGGGCTTGATAAAGGTTACGACCGGGTAGCGCCCATTTACTTGGGTGAATACGTCACCTTAGATACTGGAACAGGCATTGTGCATTCATCACCCGCTTATGGTGTTGAAGATTTTATTTCTTGCAAAGCCCACGGTTTAGCTGATGATGATATCTTGAACCCAGTTATGGGTGATGGGCATTATGCTTCAACTTTACCGCTGTTTGGCGGTGAAATGATTTGGAAAGCCAACCCCAAAATTGTTTTAGCGCTCAAAGCCGCCGGCACACTGATTAAAGACCACCCTCACCAACATAGTTATATGCACTGCTGGCGTCATAAAACGCCCATAATTTACCGCGCTACCAGCCAATGGTTTGCTGGAATGGACATTGAACCGAGAGATGGCGGCCCAACACTTCGTCAAAGTGCCCTAGCGGCTATTGATGCAACGGCGTTTTACCCTGCATGGGGACGAGCCCGTCTGCACGCCATGATTGCTAACCGCCCTGACTGGACGCTTTCACGTCAGCGTCAATGGGGCGTGCCCATGGCATTTTTTATTCATAAAGAAACGGGCGCAATTCACCCCAATACGGTTGCACTGCTCGAAGCGGTAGCACAACGCGTTGAACATGGGGGCATTGAAGCGTGGCAAACGCTTGAGCCTGCAGATTTGTTAGGTGCAGACAGTGACTTATATGAAAAAAATAAAGACACGCTTGATGTGTGGTTTGATTCGGGCACCTCACATGCGACCGTGATGGGCGGACTTAATCACGACATGAAGGGTTCGCACGCCGATCGCTTAGGCTGGCCAGCTGATATGTACCTTGAAGGGTCAGACCAACATCGCGGCTGGTTTCATTCATCATTATTAAGCGGTTGCATGTTGTACGGTCGAGCGCCCTACAAATCTCTCTTGACACACGGTTTTGCAGTCGACGGTCAAGGCCGCAAAATGAGTAAATCTGTGGGTAATGTGGTAGCACCCCAAAAAATATCTGACACCTTAGGTGCTGAAATCTTACGACTTTGGGTAGCCAATACTGATTATGCAGGCGAGCTATCTATTTCAGATGAGATTTTAAAACGTGTGGTTGAAAGCTATCGTCGTATTCGCAACACCATGCGCTTTTTACTTTCTAACATAGCAGATTTTGATTCTTCAAAAGATAACATTTCATTTGATCAGATGCTTGAAATTGATCAATATGCCATGGTCATGACAGCACACATGCAAGCTGAAGTCTGCGCGCATTACGATGCTTATGAGTTTCAACCTGCCATCACTCGCATACAGTCATTTTGCTCAGAAGACCTCGGGGCGTTTTATCTTGATATTTTAAAAGATCGTTTGTACACCGAGTCTGCTTCAGGCTTGATGCGTCGAAGCGCGCAAACCGCTTTAATGCATATTACCCAAACGCTCATCAAGCTCATGGCGCCTATACTGTCTTTTACCGCTGAAGAGGCTTGGCAGTCTTTACTGTCAACAGCATTAAAGGAATTACCTGAGCTTGAGCAAAAAACAATTTTTACCCAGTGCTATCAATCTCAACCCAAACCTAAAGACGACATCGTATTAAGCGAAAAGTGGTCTCGCATTCGAGAGATACGTGCACTTGTTTTACGTAATTTGGAAGACTTGCGAAGTGCTGGCAAAATTGGTGCATCGTTACAAGCTGAAATTACCATTACAGCACCACAAACAGATTATGACTTACTACTAAGCTTAGGCGATCAGCTTAAATTTGTCATGATTGTGTCAAAGGCCAGCCTTGAACTTGGGCAAACATTTGACATCAAATCAACCCCTTCAAACGCGCAAAAATGTGGCCGTTGCTGGCACTATGTCACGGATCTTGGCGTAGACCCCAAACACCCTGATATTTGTGGTCGTTGTAGCAGTAATCTTGCGCATGAAAACGTCTAAGGCATGGGGTTATGCGCTGATCATCATTGTGATTGATCAACTCACCAAGCTCTACTTTTTAAATACGTTATCGTATGGTGAGCGCATTAACGTATTACCTTTTTTTGATTTTATACTGCTGTTTAATACGGGTGCCGCATTTAGTTTTTTAGCCAATCATGATGGTTGGCAACGGTGGTTTTTTGTAGGTATTGGGTTTTTTGCTGTCATCGTTATTAGCTTTTTACTCAGACGCCATCAACATGAACAGCGCTTTATGATTGGCTTAACCCTTATTTTAGGGGGAGCCATCGGCAACGTGATTGACCGCTTGCTTTGGGGGCATGTCGTTGATTTCTTGTTGTTTTACTATGACGATTGGTATTACCCTGCCTTTAATGTTGCAGATAGCGCCATCACAGTGGGTGCTGTATTAATTATTGTTGATGAAATTTTAAAATGGCGATCAAACCGCACGCTTAAAAGCTAACGCTGGGAATCTAAAATGACTGCTTTAGCAGGAAAACGAATTGTCTTAGGTCTCAGTGGCGGCATTGCTTGCTACAAAGGCGCTGAGCTCGTGCGTGGCCTCATTAGTTTGGGTGCTCGGGTTGATGTGGTGATGACTGAATCAGCCACCCGTTTCATCACCCCAGTTACCCTGCAAGCGCTTTCAGGTAGACCTGTCTTCACTGACATGTGGGACACCCGTATCAACAACAATATGGCGCATATTGATCTGACCCGCGATGCTGATTTAATTGTTGTCGCCCCAGCCTCAGCCAACTTTATGGCACGCTTAGCCCATGGCTTAGCAGACGATTTACTTTCAACTTTATGTTTGGCTCGCAATATACCCTTATTCGTTGCACCCGCTATGAACCGCGAAATGTGGGAAGCTCACGCCACGCAACGCAATGTTAAATGCCTTCAAGCTGATGGGGTGACCCTTTTAGGCCCTGAAGCGGGCGAGCAAGCCTGTGGCGAAACGGGTTTGGGGCGTATGCGCGAGCCACACGCATTATTAGCTAATATCACTCAATATTTTGAGCTGACGGTGCCTGTATTAAATAACTCACTATTAGATCAAGACCCAGTCGGTCACGGTTTAATTAATAATCGATTGGCTGGGCAACGACTAGCCGGCAAACGTGTTCTGATCACTGCGGGGCCAACCTACGAACCGATTGACCCAGTTCGCGGCATAACCAACCGGTCTTCTGGCAAAACAGGTTATGCCATTGCTCAGGCAGCTTACGAGGCGGGCGCGCAGGTTGTATTGGTGTCTGGACCCACTCATTTATCTTGCCCCACGGGTGTCAAACGTATTGACGTGATCACAGCACAAGAAATGTACGATGCGGTGGTACCCGTGGCGACACAATTTGATATTTTTATTGCCGTTGCAGCCGTAGCCGATTGGCGTGTGGCCGAAAGTTCGGCTAAAAAAATCAAAAAAAATAAAGATCAACCCCCCACATTAACATTTGTACCCAACCCTGATATCTTAGCCACCGTTGCAGCCTTACCTCGGGCGCCTTGGTGTGTCGGTTTTGCCGCTGAAACGCATTTATTATCGCAACATGCCAAGCAGAAACGGCAAGCTAAAAATATCCCTTTATTGATTGCTAACTTAGCACAAGACGTCATGCACGCTGATTACACACAAGTCACCCTATTTGATGATGATGGCGAACACGCTTTAGAATCTGGGCTTAAATCGGCTGTTGCATACCAAATCATTGATGCCATCGCTGATCGCATTACTCAACCCTCTTCAACATAAAAGGAAGCACCCCGTCATGGAGGCGTTACTAGATCAAGTTGGTCTTTTTATTCAAACACATCAGTTTTGGTCTGGCCCCATCATGTTTTTACTTACGTTGGGTGAGTCAATGCTCGTTTTAGGCATATTGATTCCCGCTACAGCAATTTTACTTTTTACCGGTGGTCTAGTCGGTTCAGGCGTTTTAGACCCAACACCTGTTTTGCTTTGGGGTATAGCTGGTGCGGTTGTGGGTGACTCAATATCGTATTTAATTGGTCGCTGGTTTGGCCCTAAAGTGTTGCAATGGCGGTTCGTTAAACAACACCGTTCAACGATCGCGCGTGCGCGCCTGTTTTTTTATAAGTTTGGTTTTTTATCTATCTTTTTAGGTCGTTTTTTAGGGCCTATTCGAAGCACCATACCAACCGTAGCAGGCATGATGGGTATGTCGCATCTACGTTTTGAAATAGCGAATATATTGTCAGCGATTATTTGGGTGCCCGTGATGCTTTTGCCTGGCTATCTTGCTGCACGTAGTATTGATGCCGCACAAAGCGCCAGCAACCTCACTTTATATATAGGCGGAGGTTTATCAGTCATTGTGGGTGTAGGGTTGTTGTATGCTTTTTCTCGCAAACGTGAGTCAAGTCACGATCGTCGCAAACGTCTTATAAACAAATAAAAAACCAACTTATCATGCACACTATTGACATAAAAATTTTAGACGAACGCATACGAGATTTATTACCCGCTTATGCGACAGCAGGCTCAGCAGGGTTAGATTTGCGTGCCTGTTTGGATGAACCCACAACACTTTTGCCTGGGCAAACACAACTGATTGCAACAGGGTTAGCCATACACATTCAAGACCCAGGCTATGCAGCGGTTATCTTACCGCGCTCAGGTTTAGGTCATAAACATGGCATTGTGCTGGGTAACTTAGTTGGCTTGATTGATTCTGATTACCAAGGCCCATTGATGGTTTCAGCCTGGAATCGCAGTGATCAGCCTTTTGTCATTCAACCGCTAGACCGACTTGCGCAATTGGTTATTTTGCCTGTCATACAAGCAAATTTTAACGTCGTTGAGTCGTTTGATGCCTCAAACCGAGGGCAAGGTGGCTTTGGTAGTACCGGGGCGCAATAATTACCCTATTGACACACGACACCTTCAACGCCTTGGCCTGTTTTTAATGTTTGTGCAATTTTTTGGCTGAGCTGCCGAATATTTTTTTGTTGCGCTTGCACTAATGGCAAAACACCGGGCGGTGCAACATGACTGAAGCTGGCATAACACGCTAACTCTGTCATGACTAAAGAAGTTTCAGTTGTTACATTTGGTGATGTTTTAGACTGACCTCTTGCAGCGCGACTAAACTTAATATACCAAGATGCTGAAAGATTAGCCGACTGGCCGGGCAACATTTCAAACCGTCTCACGTCGACTTGAATTTCGTTATGTGGCAACTTGGTAGCAATGGAAGACCAAACTTGAGTAGGTGGTATACCGATTTCATCAGTTAAGGCTAATGCCAACGCCTCAGTGAACTCGTCAGACAAAGAAACTGTCCAACGATCATAGGTTAGAACCATTAGGCGATCATTGCCATCACGCACCACAAGTGATAAATCGTCACTTTGAGCTGGCACCGAGACGCGTTCAAGTTTATAGGGCACGATGCGGCCTGAGTTCGTGGCTTTAACGCTAGAAGTGCTTGAAACATTAGCATTTGTTAAAGGGTCAGTAGACGGTGTCAGGGTATAGTTAACGACCTGAGGTGACGCACACCCACCCAAAACTAACAGACTGGCGATAAGCAATGTTTTCATGACTATTTCGCCCCTAAGTTATCGCGTGAATAATTAATTGATCCATCACCAAATATGACAGAGTTGGGCTTGTCACGTAGATTATCAATTAAGCCTCGAGTCGCTCGAATCGTGCGATCAAGCTCTTTTAATGATTGATTCAATTGCATCGTTAAAGGGCTGTCTGGTGATATTAATAAATTTAAGTTATCAAGGGTTTTATTAAAATCTTTAGTTGTTAAAGAAATTATTTTTAATGACTCATTTAACTCTTTGCCAATATCTTCATATGGAATTTTATCGAGTTTGTTCAATATAGATGAAAGTTGTCTTTGCAATTGATCTAACCCATCATTTTCAACGCTTGGAATGAACAAAGGCGAGTCAGCTGTAAGCCCTGCTGGTAACACAGCATCTTTTAAAAAACCCATTGAAATATAGAGTTGGCCTGTAAGCAGATTGCCTGTTTTAAGTTCACCCCGCATACCGCGTTTAATCAAGCCTAATAGTCTTGCGTTTATAAATTTTATGTTGCGCATTTCTTGCGGCAATTGGTTATAAATAGCACCCAACCTTTCAGGGTAGATTGTGCCCGTCACTTTAGAATAAAAACTTCCACGACGTTCATCTGCCTCAAGCACCACATCATCAATGACACCAATATCAACACCTTTGAAGTCAATGGGGGCGCCTTTGACTAACCCACGAGTTGACTGTTCAAAATGAAACACAATGGGTATTGCAACACCGATAGGCACCAAAGATGCCGCGTTCCAGGAATCATAGAGTTTAAAGATTGAACCTGCTTCAGCGAGCTTTTGATCTGACTTATCAAAAGGTTCAAAACCCAAGCCCCCAGCCAGCAACGATAAAAGCGAAGATGTTTTAACATCAACGCCAGAGGCATTTAAGGTAACACTTACGCCGCTTTCGTCCCAGAAACGTGTGTTGTTTGTGACGTACTCATAATAAGGTGCATAAATAAAAACTGAGATATCGACATAACTGCCATCTGTTGCAAGCTTAAAATCAGTGACTACACCCGCTTGAATACGACGATAATATATTGGTGCCCCAGGGCCCAGTGAACCTAAAGTAGGTGCTCGAATAATAAATTGACGACCTGCTCGATCACTATTAATGGGTGGTGGCACCTCAAGGCCGACAAAATTTAATTTAATATCTTGATCTATTTTTTTGCCCGTATCATCGACTTCTTTTATATCTGCTTCAATAAAAGAACCAGACAGAATCGTTGACAAACCTGAAACGCCTCCAAGACCCACACGCGGCTTAACCACCCAAAATGTGGTGCCCGTGCTGGCCAAGCTTTCAGCATCTTTTGTGAGTTGCGCCTTAACCAGCACCTTGGTTCGATCTGGGCTCAATTGAATTTCACTGACCGTACCCACCACAACGTCACGGTAACGAATTTGAGTTTTAGCCGCTTCAATACCCGAAGCGGTGTCAAACTGAATCACAATACTGGGTCCTTGTGAGCTAATGTTTTTATATACCAGTGCCACACCAACTAAAGCCGCAACAATAGGTATGAGCCAAACCCAGGCCAAATTAATGTTTTTCTTTCTTTTTATTGTTGGGCTTGGAAGTGAGCGACCTGTCATATTAATTTTTTTTCAAAGAAGAGCTAAATGTTGCAAAATGACCGGCACGACGCCAAGCAAGTCTGGGGTCAAAACCCATCGCAGCGACCATCGTTAAAACAACCACACCAGCAAAAGCAATAACCCCTGCATTGGGTTGTATAGATAGAACCGCACCAAATTGCCCCAACGCGCAGAGCAAAATCACCACAAAAACATCAATCATAGACCACTGGCCTACAAATTCAACAAATTTATAATATTTTGTACGTTGTTTTAAGTTGCTTTGCGAACGCTGCTGTGTCAGCCAAACTAATGCGCCAAGAATGATGATTTTCGCTGTGGGTACCAAAATGCTGGCAATAAAAATAATAGCAGCAAGATCCCATGAGCCATATTGAGCCAATTCTATGACCCCGCCCATAATAGTGTGACCGGTACTTTGGCCAAACATTGTGATTTGCATAATAGGCAACATATTAGCGGGTATGTATAAAATCACTGCCGTAGCCAGTAACGCCCAAGTGCGATTGATGGACTTTAAACTGGGGGGTTTAGGGTGATGTTTGTCACTAAATTTCACACCATAATCTTGCAGCATAAGATGCAGGCTATGGTAATTAAGTTGTGAAAGTAAAGTGAGCATGACAGCGGTTAAAGCCGTGGCAACTAAACCGATACCGGGTATGAGCGTAGCCATACCAGCCATCTTTACAATAGTCACAATAATACCCATAAGTAACACGGGCACCATGCTCCAGGGTTTAATTAATTTGAATAGTTTTAAACCCGCTTC
>DITR01000161.1:12128-19743 GCA_002422175.1 Alcaligenaceae bacterium UBA6179 | reverse complement strand
ATGGGGTAAGCGTTTGCAATAACAAAAATAATGAATGTCGCAATGACGATTGCTAACCAATGACTAGGCTTGAGAAGTGAGTAACTATCAAGTAAAGAGTCACAGCGATCGCAACGAGCGCATTCGCCAGGGTGAAGCTCAACCTGGCGAAAGCGTGCACCACAATGGTGACATTCAAGTGACATTAAACACGATTTTGATGCATGTTAAATCGCAAGTTCTGTTGATTCCTCAGAACCCTTTTTGTTAACCGTAGAGCTATTGTCAACCGTTGAAAAATGCAAGACGACTTTGTCGTGCTCATCTAAGTCAACGGTTACTTCACCACCATTAACCAGGCGACCAAACAACAGCTCATCAGCTAATGCACGTCGAATCATGTCTTGAATAATACGCTGCATAGGTCTTGCACCCATTAATGGATCAAAGCCATGTTCACATAAATAATCGCGCATGCGTTCGCTGAATGTTGCATCAACCCGCTTTTCGTGCAGTTGATCTTCTAACTGCATTAAGAACTTATCAACAACACGCAAAATAACTTCTTTTGTTAATGCGGCAAACGGTACGATTGCATCTAGACGGTTTCTAAATTCAGGCGCAAACAGCTTTTTAATATCTGCCATTTCGTCGCCCTTGGCACGCGTATTAGAAAAGCCAATTGCGGGCTTGCTCATTGATTCAGCACCGGCATTGGTTGTCATAACCAAAATCACGTTTCTAAAATCTGCTTTTCGACCATTGTTATCAGTCAACGTGCCATGGTCCATAACTTGCAATAAAATATTGAAAACATCAGGGTGAGCTTTTTCAATTTCATCAAGCAACAGCACACAATGCGGTTGTTTTGTAACAGCCTCAGTTAATAAACCACCTTGATCAAAACCAACATAGCCTGGTGGGGCACCAATCAACCGTGAAACGGTATGACGTTCCATGTATTCTGACATATCAAAGCGCAGCAATTCTATGCCAAGTGTGTAGGCCAATTGACGCGCAACTTCAGTCTTACCGACGCCCGTTGGACCCGAAAACAAAAATGAACCAATTGGTTTTTCAGGCCGGCCTAGACCTGATCTTGCCATTTTGATGGCAGCTGCTAAGGCTTCGATGGCAGCATCTTGACCGAACACGACTGTTTTTAAATCACGTTCAAGTGTGGCAAGACGACTACGATCATCGGTTGATACAGTTTGTGGCGGAATGCGGGCAATTTTACAAACAATTTGCTCAATTTCAACTTTGCCAATCACTTTCTTTTGTTTAGACTTAGGCAACAAACGCTGCGCTGCGCCGGCTTCATCAATGACATCAATCGCCTTATCAGGTAAATGACGGTCATTAATATGACGTGCAGACAATTCAGCCGCCGCAGTCAAGGCAGCTGAGGAATACTTGACGTGATGGTGAGCCTCAAAACGTTGCTTTAAACCCCTCAAAATTTGAACTGTTTGCTCAACTGAGGGCTCGGGCACATCAATTTTTTGGAAACGACGTGACAACGCTGCATCTTTTTCAAAAATACCGCGATANNGCACCAATACAACGCAGTTGCCCCGAAGACAAAGCGGGCTTGAGCAAGTTTGACGCATCAAGTGTGCCACCCGAGGCCGAACCTGCACCAATTAACGTATGAATTTCGTCAATAAACAAAATCGCTTGTGGGTTATTGCGTAGTTGTTTCAGTACCCCTTTCAAGCGTTGCTCAAAATCACNNTCACCCCGGTACTTGGTACCAGCCAACAACGAACCCATATCAAGAGAATAAACCTGAGCATCAAATAAAATTTCAGGCACTTCTTCTTTGACTATACGGTAGGCTAAGCCTTCAGCAATAGCGGTTTTACCAACGCCCGCTTCACCAACCAACAAGGGGTTGTTTTTACGACGGCGACATAAAATTTGTATGACCCGTTCAACTTCGTGTTCGCGACCAATTAAAGGATCAATACGACCTTGCCTTGCCGCTTCGTTTAAGTCTTGGGCGTAGAGATCGAGTGGTGTTTGACGTTGTTCAGTTTGCTCTTCTGATGTTGTTTGGGCATCTCGCTGTGCACCTGAATTGTCAGGTTGTGCATGTTTAGTAATGCCATGTGACAGAAAATTGACAACATCTAAACGCGTAACACCTTGCTGTTGCAAGTAGTAAACCGCATGCGAATCTTTTTCACCAAATATGGCAACCAAGACGTTGGCACCCGATACCGGCTTTTTAGAGGCCCCGCCCGCAGATACGTGCATGATGGCACGTTGAATAACACGCTGAAAACCTAACGTAGGTTGTGTATCAACCTCAGAGTCGGTAGGAATAATGGGTGTATTGTCAGTGACAAACTTACGTAAATTTTTACGCAAATCGTCAATATTAGCGGCACACGCTTTGAGCACTTCAACTGCGGCAGCATTGTCAAGAAGCGATAACAACAAGTGCTCAACAGTAATGAACTCATGCCTGGCTGAACGCGCCTCGACAAACGCCATATGTAGACTAACTTCGAGTTCCTGAGAAATCACAGCATCCTCCGTCGTTTATGCGTTGTCTTTTGAATCAAAAAACAATAAAACTTAAATACAAATATCATTCTTACTATTCTATGTGTTCGTACAACTATTTGTTGCTAATTCCCTACTGGTTCCATAAGACACTGCAAAGGGTGCTGCCAATCTCTTGCATGCTGGGTAACTTGTGATACGCGAGTCGCTGCAATATCTTGAATATAGATACCACACACGCCACGACCCTTTTGATGTACTTGCAACATAATTGCTACAGCTTCATCAGTTGATTTACCAAAAAAAACTTGTAACACTTCGACCACAAATTCCATGGGCGTGTAATCGTCGTTAAGCAAAATTACTTGAAATAGAGGTGGCTCTGCAGTACGTGCAGTTTGTCGCTCTAAAATCAACCCTGAATTATTTCCTGACTTATTTGGCATAGCTTTAACTTGAATTTGAGATCGTTTTAAAAAATAACTAAATATTACTTACAAATTAGGCATAAGGTGTATACAAATTAATAATTTATATGTTTAATACGATGGGGGCATTTTAATGAATCACAAGTTGAATGCTGGTTATTAGAATAACTTATTTTGAAAACAATACATGATTAACATTTTGCTCATATTTGTAAAAATATGGCAACAACATATTAAAGGCAAATGAGATGTCAGATTCACATGCAGTAAGTGGCCCAGAGTTACCTGGTACGGTTAAATGGTTTAACGACGCAAAAGGCTTCGGCTTTATTACGCCCGATGGCGGTGGTGAAGACTTGTTTGTTCACTTTTCCGCTATCAATATGGATGGTTTTAAGACATTAAAAGAAGGTCAAAAAATTAGATATCAAGAGACACAAGGCCCTAAAGGTAAACAAGCAGTTAATATTACTGCGGGTTAAGGTTTAACTTCCTTAAGCCCTGATTCATCGTAGGGTTTGAGGTATGAAAAATTGAAAATCGCTTTTTTAATTAAAAACAAAAAGAGCCACAGCGTCGTTTCGCTGAGGCTCTTTTCTTTAGCTTTGATAAGTCGGTTATGGCATGGAGTGCTCAGTAAACAAGCATTCGCAGCAGCGATATCGCTTGCTTTCTTCACTTTACCCGCCAGCGCGACCAAGCTTCCCACCGTACCCTTACAAATAGGGCTCTACATCGTTCAAGCAGAAATCGCTGCCGACAATGAAAGTAGATCACGGGGTTTGATGTATCGAACTGAGATGGAAAACAATCAAGGCATGCTGTTTATTTTTGAAAGACTGGGTGTGCAGTGCTTTTGGATGAAAAACACACTCTTACCCTTGACTGCGGCATTTTTAAATGATCAAGGAAAAATTGTAAATATGAGTGATATGTCGCCCGAAACAGAAACACCTCATTGCTCAAAAGAACCGGTTCGCTATGTGCTTGAGATGAACCAAGGTTGGTTTGCTGCGCGCGGTATAAAAGAAGGCGCTGTTGTTAAGGGTATTCCTTAAGAAAGTAAGAAAGCGCTTAGGTTTAGTTATATATGCGCCAATCACTAAAAAACAGCAAAACTAAAATATGATGTATCAACCATAAATAGTAAAAAACTTGAAGGTATGTTTGTACATACCCTCAAGCTTTAACACTAACAATAACAACAAATAACTACAATAAAGATAAAAAATTAAGCGCTGAAGTTCTTTTCTGCAAAAGACCAGTTTGCCAGCTTCCAGAATGTTTCTAGGTACTTAGGGCGCGCATTACGATAATCAATATAGTAAGCATGTTCCCATACGTCACAGGTTAACAAAGCTGTGTCGCCAGTTGTTAATGGCGTTGCTGCATTGCTAGTGTTGACAATATCAAGCGTGCCATCAGCTTTTTTAACGAGCCAAGTCCAGCCTGAACCAAAATTGCCCGCAGCTGACTTATTGAAAGCTTCTTGAAAGGCTGCCAGACTACCCCACTTTGCATCAATCGCTGCAGCCAGCGCACCAGTCGGTGCTGAAGCAACAGGTGAAAGGCTATGCCAGTAAAAAGTATGGTTCCAAACTTGAGCTGCGTTATTAAAAATACCACCACTTGATTTGCGTACGATATCTTCTAGAGTTGATGATTCAAACTCAGTACCAGGAATAAGGTTGTTGAGGTTGGTAACATAAGTTTGATGATGCTTACCGTAATGAAACTCGAGCGTCTCTTTTGAAATATGAGGAGCCAGTGCGTCAATTGCGTAAGGCAATGTAGGAAGTTCATGTGTCATAGGGTCGCATTCCTTGGTGGGTTAAATAATTGATTGTATCTAAGAGGCGCTACAAAATGAAGCAAACCTCTCAAGCGTCGGGGTTTTGCGACGGCAACACGCGTGCCTGAAGCTTACCTTGCCCTAAAAGTATATTTAACTCTTGACCGGCTTGGGCTTGATTTGCGTGGCGCAGAACTTGCCCCTGCTGTGTCGTCACAATGGCATAACCGCGTTCAAGAACGGCTTTAGGATCGTAACTGACAAGCTTTGAACCCGCCACATCAAAACGGTGTTGTTTGTGCGTCAAAATCTTTTCAAACTGCTTTTTCATCACCAAATTGACCTGTGCACATCGAGTTTGTAGACGCTTGATATCAGGGATTTGATTTTTTAAGCGCTTAACTAACCAACTTAATGCGTCAGCACGGTACTTTAAGCGTTGTGAAGGTGAAATCAGTCGACGGCTCGCTTGATCTAAGCGCAAAGCGTGCTGCTCAAGCATGCTATATTGTGCCCGCAGCAAACCCTGAGCTAAAGACTGTACTTTTTCGACCAATACAGCCATTGGTTGGCAAGCCAGTTCTGCTGCAGCAGTCGGTGTTGGGGCACGCAAATCAGCGACAAAGTCTGCAATTGAAAAATCGGTCTCATGACCAACCCCAACGACTGTGGGAATGGGGCTTGCAGCAATGTCTCGAGCCAATGATTCATCGTTAAAGGCCCATAAGTCTTCTAAGCTACCCCCCCCTCGAACGATTAACAATACATCTACTTCTTGTCGCTCACAAGCTTGCGCCAAAGCGCGACGGATGCTCAAAGGTGCGTCTTTACCCTGAACCAAAGTCGGGTAAATAACCACTGAAACATGGGGTGCCCGTCTTTTAAGTGCCGTTAAAACATCGTGCAAAGCAGCCGCTTGCGGTGACGTCAATACACCAATCGCTTTAGGTTGAACTGGAATAAGTCTTTTGATTTCTACATCAAACAGGCCTTCAGATTGCAATTTGGCTTTAAGAGCTAAAAACTGCTCATATAAGGCCCCACGACCCGCACGCCGCATCACCTCAATTTGCAACTGATAATCACCTCTAGGTTCATAAAGTGATACACGGGCCTGAATTTCAACCTGATCGCCTGCGACAGGGTTAAACCCAGCAGATTGCAAACGCCCCCTAAAAATCACGCCTTTAACTGAAGCTGAAGAATCTTTTAGAACCAAATAACCATGACCCGGTGCAGAAAGCGTAAAACTAGATATTTCAGCTCTCACCCAGATCAGGCCGAACTCATCGTTCAGAAGCTCAGAAACGGCGCGGTTGAGTTGCCCAACTGTCAACATAGCGCCTGTTATAGCGTCATTTGAATTCATAAAATATGACATATTGAAGCGCTCAAGAGGAAATGTATGCACATGTTACAGAGTTGTGTGGGAAATGATTGTTTGAACAAATATTTCATTTATGTGAATATAATTCACTTTTAAAAAGATTTATAAACTATTGTTTTATATCATTTTTAAATTTAACCTAAAGAAATTGATCAAAATTTGAGCAAACAACCTTGATGACGCTATGGTCGCCTTAAAATAAGTTTTGCACAGAGTTATCCACAGGTTCTGTGGATAGTTTTACGAAGTGACGTTTATACACAACTGACCTTGGCACACTTAATTTTCTCATGCACTAAACTACTAAAAACATTTCTCAAAAGGCAGCTCACTTTGCAGGCTATATTCATTGAAGCAGGTTGGCCCATATGGCCACTACTTTTTATCTCTGTTGCGGGTTTGGCCATTGTCATCGAAAGAATGATGGCGCTTAGAACGCAACTCAATATTCCACCCGCTTTAATTCATGATGTTCGGCGTCATTTAAGAGCAGGTTCAGTTGACTCTGCCACTTTAGCTCTCATTGCAAAAAACTCACCGCTAGGCGAAATTTTAGCTGCAATGCTCGATAAAAAAGGTAAATCTGAAGCCATTTTGCGTCAAACGGCAGAAGAAACAGCCGGTGACGTCGCGTACAAGCTCAACCGCTACCTACCAACCCTTGCCATGATAGCAACCATTGCGCCACTGATGGGTTTGTTTGGCACTGTGGTGGGTATGATTGAAATTTTTGCGTCATTTCAGCCAGGCAACACTGACCCGGGCGCCCTCGCCCGAGGCATTTCTGTTGCCCTCTACAACACGGGTTTTGGTATTTTGATTGCTATACCCGCAGTGATTGCCCATCGCGCCCTTCGAAGCCGAGTCGATTATCTGTTGTTCGAAATGGAACAGTCTGCCCGCTCACTTTTAAAACAATTAACCGTTTAAACCAGATGCGATTTAGAAACGCCCGGTTCGACACACAACCTGAAATCAACTTCATTCCTTTAATTGATGTTTTATTGGTGATTCTTATTTTTTTAGTGGCAACCACCACGTTCAAATACGAAAATGTCTTTCAAATTAGTTTGCCTCAAGCCGACATCACCGCGCAACCAATCGTGGCCATTGAGCTGATGATTAGTAAAGAGGGGCAGGTTCAGATCGGTAACACCCGATTAGAAGTCGTTACACCCGAGTCATTGGCGCAAGCATTACGCGCTTTAACAGATCAAAAAGGGCGCGATATGTTGCTTATTCGTGCCGATTCCCAAGCGGCTCATCAGTGGGTCATCATGGCGATGCAAGCTGCCAAGCGTGCCGGTATAGAACGCGTTAGCTTTGCCGTACAGGCAGAGAAAGATTGAAACGCCTTTTATTACCCATTACCAATTGGGTCATGGGGCAATGGCAGGTGCGCTCTTTACTGTATTGGGGTTTGATGCCTTTATCTTGGGTATACACTGGCGCGGTCTTACTCAGAAAATTAGCTTTTAAAAAGCACTGGCTCAAAACAACCCATTTACCTTTACC
>DITR01000161.1:0-12033 GCA_002422175.1 Alcaligenaceae bacterium UBA6179 | reverse complement strand
TGAAAGCCAAAAAACGCTAGATAGCCATCACTTTGGTGATGAACCCTCGCTCATTGCGAGTTTGACGGGTATACCCATTGCTGTTCACCCCAAGAGAATTAAGGCTGCCCAATCTCTTATGGCGGCGCACCCAGAGATTGATATTTTAATTTGTGATGACGGTCTTCAACACTTAGCACTTGGTCGCAATGTTGAAATTGTGGTGCAAGACCAGCGTGGCACGGGCAATGGTTTAACCTTTCCCGCAGGGCCTCTCAGAGAGCCGATGTCACGGCTTAAAGAGGTTGATGCCATTTTAACGCGAAGCCCTGAATGGGGAGGGAAATCATCAACAGGCAACAGACCCAAAGATAGTCGACCATACCAATCAAAATTCGTCGTAAATATCGATTGTTTTCAAAACCTCCATAACCCTTTAAAAAAATTTACCCCACCCATATTTATCGAGATGATTCAATCTCACCCTCGCCGCAAAATATGTGCGATGGCCGCCATTGGGCTTCCCAATCGATTTTTTCTTGAGCTTCAAAACCTAGGCTTACATTTAGATCAAACAATTGCTTTGCCTGACCATGCGATGATGGTCGAAGCTGACTTTCACAAAATACAAGCTGATGAAATTGTCGTAACAGCCAAAGACGCCGTTAAACTTCGAAATATCGCTGATCAGCGCATCTGGGTCGCCCACACCCAACTAAAATGGTTTGACTCTCAATTTACAAAGTGGGTTTTAATGCAATGCTGACAATTTTTTTTTGTTAATCAAATAGAATAGCATCATGAACCATAATTTAATCGATCTACTCGTTTGCCCCTTATGCAAAGGCCAACTTCATCACGACAAGCCTGCCCAGCGATTAGTTTGTCGTTTTGATCGTTTAGCATTTGCGGTTCGTGATGGTGTACCGATCATGCTTATTGATCAAGCTGAGTCAATTGATCTTGATGATTTAAAAACCACTGTCACGCCAAACTTTAATTCATCTACTCTTTCTGAACAAAATAATCTTTCAAGTTAATTTAGCGTTGCCATGAAACCATTCGTTGTTATGATTCCTGCGCGTTTAGCGTCAACTCGCTTGCCTGGCAAAATGCTAGCTGACATTGCCGGTTTGCCAATGGTTATTCGTGTTGCAAAACAGGCTTACAAATCAACCGCATCACGTGTAATTATCGCTACAGATCATGCTGATATTGCTGCAGCAGCGGCTTATCATGGGGTTGAAGTGTTGATGACACTCGCGCATCACCCTTCAGGTACTGACCGTTTAGCTGAAGCGGCTGAGCAAATGGGTCTTGATCATGACGATATCGTGGTTAACGTGCAAGGTGATGAACCTTTCATAAACCCCTCATTAATTGATCAGGTCGCAAACTTGCTTTTTGCACACCCTGAAACGGCTATGTCAACCTGTGCCAAGCCCTTCACCCAGATCGATGATTTTGAGCAATCAAATATGGTTAAAGTGGTCTGCAACCAAATGCAAGAAGCACTCTATTTTTCTCGAGCTCCCATTCCCTGGCATCACAACAGTCATTTTGAAACGGTGAAACCGCTTCACCACATTGGCCTGTATGCCTATCGTGCTGGTTTTTTACAAAAATTCCCTAAACTACCACGTAGCCCACTCGAGTCAATTGAATCGCTTGAGCAATTGCGAGCGCTCGAATATGGTTATCGCATCAAAGTACTGATTACAACGGCGCATACTGGCTTTGGTATTGATACACCATTTGATTTAGATCAGGCTCGACGCATTGCTATAAATTTTGATCAGGGTAAACCCGTACAATAAACTATGCTTAGAAATGTTGCATTACGGCATAATCGGCTCTCAACAATAAATTTAACAAACTTGACGTTTCAGGAGTCACCATGCGATTAATTCTGCTTGGCCCACCCGGCGCTGGCAAAGGCACCCAAGCCTCTTTTATTACGCAGCGCTACAACATTGTTCAAATTTCAACGGGTGATATGCTACGTGCAGCAGTTAAGGCAGGTACACCTTTAGGCATTGAAGCTAAAAAAATTATGGATTCTGGTGGTCTTGTTTCAGATGAGATCATTATCGGTTTAGTTAAAGACCGTTTGACACATGACGATTGCGTCAATGGTTACCTATTTGATGGTTTTCCACGCACTATTCCGCAAGCTGATGCGCTTAAAAATGCAGGCGTCAAACTTGATTTCGTTATAGAAATTGATGTGCCTGAAGAAGATATTATTTCGCGTATGAGCGGCCGCCGCGTTCACCTCGCCAGCGGCCGTAGCTATCATGTTTTATTTAACCCACCCAAAGTGGCTGAACATGATGACTTAACGGGAGAACCCCTCGTTCAACGTGACGATGACAAAGAATCAACTGTTCGCCATCGCCTAAACGTTTATAAAGAGCAAACACGCCCGCTTGTAGACTATTACGCCAAGTGGTCAGAAACAGGTGATCAGCAAGCACCGCAATATCGTAAAGTGCAAGGCATCGGCTCAGTTGAGGCCATTAAAGAAAAAATTTTTAACGCTTTGAAATAAGTATTGAAACAAAGGTTATGTAAATGAAAATTGCCAATAAAGTATTTATCGTTACCGGCGCAGCATCAGGCTTGGGTGCCGGCACCACTAAATTGTTGGTCGAGCACGGTGCAAAAGTGCTGATGGCTGACGTGCAAGACGAGGCTGGCGAGGCGCTTGCTAAAGAACTTGGTCAACAGTATTTGCACTGTGATGTCACACAAGAAGCCCCCGCACAAGCGGTTGTCGCGGCAGCACTGAAGATGGGTCCACTTTTTGGTTTAATCAATTGTGCTGGTGTTGCACCTGCTGCTAAAACAGTGGGTAAGCATGGTGCCCATGCACTTGAATTATTTCAAAAAGTGGTCACGATCAATACTATTGGCAGCTTCAACATGATTCGCTTGGCTGCTGAAGCCATGAGCAAAAACACACCTGAGTCAACGGGTGAGCGCGGCGTATTAATCAGCACTGCTTCAGTAGCGGCTTACGATGGGCAGATTGGTCAAGCGGCCTATGCTGCATCAAAAGCGGCCGTTGTAGGCATGACCTTACCTATCGCACGAGATTTGGCCCCTCTTGGCATTCGTTGCATGACGATTGCCCCAGGCATTTTCGGAACACCTATGGTTTATGGTATGCCTCAAAACGTGCAAGATGCGCTAGCCGCTAGCATTCCCTTTCCATCACGCTTGGGTCGACCAGAAGATTTTGCCAAACTGGTTTTGCACATTATTGACAATGACATGCTTAACGGTGAAACCATTCGTCTTGATGGTGCAATACGCATGCCCCCCAAATGAATTTAGGGCGCGCCGCTTTAACGGTTAGCGCGTTC
Source organism: Alcaligenaceae bacterium UBA6179 (assembly GCA_002422175.1). Taxonomy (GTDB): domain Bacteria; phylum Pseudomonadota; class Gammaproteobacteria; order Burkholderiales; family Burkholderiaceae_B; genus Algicoccus. Next base: position 8,686 of record DITR01000161.1, on the reverse strand, counting down.
ACCCTACTTTCGCGCATCACAGGTCTGTTGCGCGACATCATGATTGCTCGAACGTTTGGTGCAAGCGCTTTAACGGATGCTTTCTGGGTGGCGTTTCGCATACCTAATTTATTACGTCGCTTATTTGCCGAAGGGGCTTTTTCGCAAGCATTTGTGCCCATTTTGAGCCAAATTAAAAGCACTGAATCTGCGACACGCACACAACAAGTCATTGACCGTGTTGCCCTACTCTTATTTCTAACATTGTCCCTAATCACCCTAGTTGGCATAGTGGGCGCCCCGTTTGTGGTGATGGCAATGGCCAGCGGCTTAACTGAAAGCAGCCGTGAAAATGAATTCAATGCAGCGATTGTCATGACTCAAATCATGTTTCCCTACATTGTTTGCATGTCGATGGTGTCTTTGGCGTCGGGCATACTCAACACATACAAACGCTTTGCGGTGCCTGCGTTCACACCCGTATTATTAAATTTGAGCATGATTGCAGCCAGCATTGGGCTCAGCTCATATTTTAGTCAACCAATATATGCCTTGGCCGTCGGCGTGATGATCGGTGGCGTTTTGCAATTGGGCACACAATGGCTAGCCTTATCTCGCTTGGGCATTCACCCGCGCTTGAGCGCTTCAGTCAAAACCAGCGTGCAAGATGCCACAGTAAAAAAAGTAATGAAACAAATGCTGCCAGCGACGCTTGGGGTGTCCGTTGCTCAACTTTCGTTGCTTATAAATACCAACATTGCAACATGGCTTACTGCAGGCAGTGTGACGTGGCTTTCATTTGCAGACCGTTTAATGGAATTTCCCACTGCAATAATTGGTGTGGCATTAGGTACCGTTCTTTTACCCAGCTTATCTAAAGCCCATGCACATTCTGCTGATGCTCACTATAGTCATTTACTTGATTGGGGTTTGAGACTCGTCTTTTTGTTCGGTGTGCCTGCGGCCATTACCATGGTCATGCTGTCAGATGCCCTAGTGGCGACCCTCTTTCACTACGGCGCGTTTACCGCCTACGATGTGGCACAAACTCAAACAGCTGTCATGGCCTATTCAGTGGGTTTGATTGGCTTATTGGCAGTCAAAATTTTAGCTCCAGGCTTTTACGGTAAACAAAATATTCGCACACCTGTCAAAATCGCCATTTTTGTGTTGATTGCCACACAGGTTTTGAATTTAATTTTTGTGCCCTGGCTCGCTCACGCAGGTCTGGCACTTTCAATTGGGCTGGGGGCTTGCATGAACGCTCTCGCCTTATTGATTGGGCTGAAAAAACGAGCTGTTTATAAGCCCGAACCGGGTTGGTATCTTTTCTTTGCCCGTCAGTTGCTAGCAATTTTCGCGATGGTTTTGATTCTTTATTACTTAAGAGGTCTTGTCGCCTGGACAAATGATGACTTAAACATCGGTTTAAGGGCACTTTGGTTGGGGGGATTTATCTTTATGGGTCTTTTAGGCTATCTGACAACGCTATTTTTGGCTGGTCAGCGTTTGAAAGATTTTAGACGTGCGCCAGCCCCTAACGCCTAGTTAACTATTCGTACTTGCACGTAGAGCCCGTAAAATGTTATGATTTGAGGCTAAGATATTAATTGACGTACAAAAAAGCGTACAACAATTAACGCAATGAACGACCAAATTTACTGACTAGACTTACCGACTAGATTTACCGATCAAAATAACCTAACAAAATTACTTAAGTTAATCAATTATGGCTAATACTGCCCAAGCTCGTAAACGTGCTCGCCAATCGGTTGCACAAAACCAACATAATTCAAGCTTACGCTCGATGTTACGTACGGCTATTAAGCGCATACGTGCTGCGATTGATACAGGCGACAAAGCTGTCGCAAATCAGTTGCTTGTCAAAACATCTAGCGTTATTGATAGCGTGGCCGATAAAAAAATCATTCACAAAAACAAAGCAGCTCGCCATAAAAGTCGCTTAGCTGCTGCAGTTAAAGCAATCGCTTAATTATTTTTTTGCGGTTTCAGCTTTACAAGCTTTACGCTTGATTTTCATTCAATCGGCAAATCACACCCTAAAAGGTTGATTTGCCGATATGCTGTAGGGTATCTTTTAATAGGCACCCTAACATGAACAAACCTCGCATTCTTCAAATTGGTCCTCTTTCTGGCACCCCCGGTGCCGATGCACAGCTCGCTGAAACCTATCAGGTTTTAGCCTACTGGCTAGCAGATGATAAAGCTGCTTTTCTAAAGACGGCACAAGACATTGAAATGATTGTGACCTCAGCGGGCATCGGTTGCAGCGCTGAAGTCATGCGTGCCTTACCCAACTTAAAAGTTATTTGTAACTGGGGTGTGGGTTACGACTCAATTGATATTGAGGCTGCCACAGCCTTAAACGTAAAAGTAACCAATACACCTGAAGTTTTAAATGATTGCGTTGCAGATGAAGCCATGGGCTTAATGATTGCAGCTGCCCGCCGCATTGCACAGGGCGACCAGTTTGTTCGCGCCAACCATTGGGAAAATAAACAAAACCTACCACTGGGCACGCGAGTGAGTGGCAAAAACCTGGGTATTGTTGGCTTAGGTCGTATTGGTATGGTTATTGCCAAGCGCGCGTCAGGGTTCGATATGAATATTCAATATTTCAATCGTACTAAACGTGATGACGTCCCTTTTAAGAAAGCAGATTCATTAGTTGATTTAGCACGTTGGTCTGACTTTTTAATGGTGGCAACCGTTGGTGGCGCTCAAACACAAGCTCTCATTAGCGCAGACGTGATGCGTGCGCTCGGCCCCAAAGGTATCTTAATTAACATTGCTAGAGGCCCAGTGGTTGATGAAACGGCAATGGTAAAACTGTTGGCATCAGGCGAACTCGGTGGTGCAGCCTTAGATGTCTTTGAACGCGAACCCATTGTGCCTGATGCGCTCAAACACATGCCAAATGTTGTGCTCATGCCCCACCAAGCCAGCGCCACCCATGAAACCCGGCAAGCCATGTTTGAGTTGGTTTTAGAAAACATGGAAGCTTATTTTGCAGGTAAACCGCTTTTAACACCTGTCAATTAAAGCCTTAATTAGCAAGCGGGTGACTTATTTTGCAGTTGAACATTATTCAAGGCATTAAGAATTTAAGTTTTACACCTTGATGACGTATTGTCAGTCATATCAACTGCCAGACCGACTGAGCTAGAAAGTAGATGTTTGTAATTTATTATCGATTGCAAAATCATGAACGAATTTCCATGCTAGCGGCTCAAGACCCCGTAAACGGTTATCGATGACCACACAGCGTACGTCATTAATAACTCTAGGAACAGCATAGGGTGAATACGTTAAATGGCTGGTTCGAACGCCTGGTGGGCGATAAGGCGCTAAAACACCGGCTAGACGCTCTGCCCAGTCGCTTGGGCGAAAGCGTTCACCATCGATTGTGGTACCGTGAAGTACGAAAAATTGTTCCGTTTGATTCATGCCGAGTGAATTGTATATGATTGAGCTTTCACCAATCTGATGACTGAAGTCTGAGTCTAAAGTCTGAGTCAAAGTACTGACTGTTTACGAAGTTACCTTCTTGCACTTGATCTTACACTGTACTTTCCCTTATAAAATTAACTTTGAGTTTATTGGAATTTTGATATGACAAGCCCCTTAGCAAACACCTACGCCCGCCTGCCAGTGGGTTTTACCCACGGTAAAGGGGTCTGGCTCTTTGATACTGAAGGCAAATGCTACCTTGATGCTTTAGCTGGCATTGGGGTGTCTTGCCTCGGGCATGCTCACCCGGGCTTAGTTCACGCCATTAGCAAACAAGCCGAAAAAGTCATTCATACCTCTAACATTTACGACGTGCCATTACAAACCAAATTGGCGCAACGTATTATTGATATCACCGGTTTAGACGAGGTTTTATTTTCTAATAGCGGTGCTGAAGCCAACGAGGGCGCCATTAAAATTGCGCGACTCTACGGCCATAAAAAAGGTAACGATTTACCCACCATCATCACGATGGAATCGTCTTGGGCAGGCCGCACACTCGGCACCTTAGCAGCCACAGGTAGCGAAAAAGCACGCCAAGGCTTTGGCCCCCTACCCCAAGGGTTCATACAAGTTAAATATAACGATATTGATGCCGTCAAAACGGCGGCAGCAAAAGAGCCACGCGTTGTGGCGGTCTTACTCGAGGTGCTTCAAGGTGAAGGCGGTATTCGCCCCACTGATGCACAATATTTAAAAGATTTACGCGCGCTGTGCGATCAAAATGAATGGCTTTTAATGATTGATGAAGTGCAGTCAGGCATTGGCCGAACCGGCAAGTGGTTGGCGCACCATTGGGTTGATGTCAAACCCGATGTCATCACCCTTGCAAAGGGTTTGGCAGGGGGTGTACCGATTGGCGCAATGGTAGCTGGCGGGCGCGCTAAAGGTGTCTTTACACCCGGCACACACGGCACCACATTTGGCGGTGGGCCACTCGTTTGCGCTGCGGGTTTAGCTGTGTTTGATGCGATTGAAAAAGAGGGCTTACTTGAAAATGCCCGCGTGGTGGGCGACCATTTAAAATCAAAACTGGTTCACGCGTTAGGTGATCTTGTCGGTGTGAAAGACATTCGTGGTCGCGGTTTAATGCTTGGCATTGAACTCGACCGCCCTTGTGGCATCTTGGTGCAACAAGCCCTTGAAGCGGGCCTACTCATCAACGTGACACGCGACACGGTGATCAGGCTCTTACCACCATTGATCTTATCAATTGCTGAAGCCGATCAAATTATTGATCGCTTAGTACCCCTTATAAAGCAATTTCTTGATCGCTCGAAATAACAGGAATTCAACACATGAACCCGCCTGCAAAAGTGCATAAACCGATCAAGCATTTTTTACAATTTAGCGATTTTACTAAAGACGAAATCAACTATGTTCTAAAACGTGCACAACTCATAAAAGATAAATTTAAGCGCTACGAACCCCATCATTCACTCCACGACCGAACCCTTGCGATGGTGTTTGAAAAGGCCAGTACGCGCACCCGTGTATCGTTTGAAGCGGGCATGTACCAACTAGGCGGTAGTGTCATTCATCTCACCACACACGATTCACAACTGGGCCGTTCTGAACCGATTGAAGATACCGCGCAGGTTGTTTCTCGTATGGTTGACATCATTATGATTCGCACCTTTGAGCAAACTCGAATTGAAAGTTTTGCTGCAAACTCTAGGGTACCGGTCATGAATGGTTTAACCAACGAATTTCATCCCTGTCAAATTTTGGCTGATATTTTTACCTTCATTGAGTACCGTAAAAGTATTGAAAACCGAACGGTAGCTTGGGTGGGTGATGCCAACAACATGGCCTACACCTGGATCGAAGCGGCCGCCCTTCTGGGTTTTAAAGTCAACGTATCAGCACCTCAGGGGTATCAGCTTGAAACAGCGCGTCTCGCGCACATTCCTTCCGGCACCTTTGAAACCTTTGACAACCCCAGAGATGCCTGTTTAAACGCTGACTTAGTGACCACCGATGTCTGGACAAGCATGGGCTATGAAGCTGAAAATGCAGCGCGAATGAAAGCGTTTGCTGACTGGTGCGTCGATACAGACATGATGGCAGTTGCCGCGCCTGATGCCCTTTTTATGCATTGCTTACCCGCACATCGAGGTGAAGAAGTTACGGCTGAAGTCATTGATGGCCCTCAAAGCGTTGTATGGGACGAAGCCGAAAACCGTATGCACGTTCAAAAGGCCTTGATGGAATACCTACTTTTAGGCGATAAATCGGCTTAAACAGAGACGCTCTGGGCGCGCTAAAATCAATTGGTTCGCCGTTTCAGCTTTCCGCTATTACATTACTCAAGCACTTTAAATTTGTTAAATAATGAGTCACATATGAGCACAGTTAAAAAAGTCGTTCTTGCCTATTCAGGCGGTTTAGATACATCAGTCATTTTAAAGTGGCTGCAAGACACCTATGCCTGCGAAGTGGTGACCTTTACTGCTGACATTGGTCAGGGTGAAGAAGTCGCTCCAGCTCGCGCTAAAGCGCTACAAATGGGCATCAAGCCCGACAACATCTTTATTGACGATCTACGTGAAGAATTTGTACGTGATTTTGTATTCCCTATGTTTCGTTGCAACACGATTTATGAAGGTGAGTATTTGTTAGGCACTTCGATTGCACGCCCACTGATTGCCAAGCGTCAAATAGAAATTGCACGTCAAGTCAATGCTGACACCGTTTCACATGGCGCGACCGGCAAAGGCAATGATCAGGTTCGTTTTGAATTAGGCTATTACGCCTTAGAACCTGGCATAAAAGTGATTGCCCCTTGGCGCGAATGGGACCTTCTTTCACGTCAAAAACTGCTTGCCTATGCAGAGGCCGCTGGCATTCCTGTTGATATGAAACATAAGCAAGGTGGCGCACCCTACTCGATGGACGCTAACCTGCTTCACATCAGTTTTGAGGGTCGTCACCTTGAAGACCCCAAAGCAGAAGCCGAAGAAACCATGTGGCGCTGGACCGTATCTCCCGAACAAGCACCTGACAAACCTGAATTTATAGAGCTTGAATACGAAAATGGTGATCCTGTCGCCATCAATGGTGAACGTCTAAGCCCCGCTCAAATGTTAGCCCGCTTAAACGAAATAGGTGGTCGCAATGGTATTGGTCGTCTTGATTTAGTAGAAAACCGTTATGTCGGTATGAAATCACGCGGTTGCTATGAAACCCCAGGTGGCACGATTATGCTTAAAGGCCATCGCGCCATTGAGTCGATTACGCTCGACCGTGAAGTGGCTCACCTTAAAGACGATCTAATGCCCCGCTACGCCGCTTTAATTTATAACGGCTACTGGTGGTCGCCTGAGCGTCGCGCTTTACAAACGCTGATTGACTTTACCCAAACACATGTCAATGGTTGGGTCAAACTTAAGCTCTATAAAGGAAGCGTTAGCACCGTTGCACGTGACTCAAAAGACAGTCTATTTGATCAAACCATTGCCACGTTTGATGATGACGGCGGTGCTTATAACCAAGCAGATGCAGCAGGCTTTATTAAGCTCAATGCTCTACGTTTGCGTATTGCTGCCAATGGTGGTCGGGCAGGCTAATTTTTAAAGCTTAACGCTGTATTGATTCGGCGTTAAGCAACACCCAACGCTTGTTTTGTTTGCAAAATAGAGTCTGCTTCAAGCGTGGCATATAACTCAAATTCATTCAAAACCTGTGCGCCTAAAGCGTCGTGAAAACTTTGCTGGTTTGAAGCAACATGATAGTTTCTTGAACGATTTTCATTGCCTAAATTAGACTGAAAAATACCAGCTGCACTGACAGGTAAAAAATCTTCATACGTAATCGGTTCAAAACTGACATAACCCTCATCAATCAGTTGAGACCAGGTGAGGCTGCTTGTTATGGGTTTATTTAATAAGCACTCAATGTTTGGTTGGGCGTAGAAGTAACCCAAACCCTGCTTTTGCAAGGCCTGCCAATTATCTGGAAGTTGCTCAAAAACCTCTGACAAAACTATTGGGTAAGTATGGGCGTAATCGCTTTTATCGACACCTTGCATTTTTGAGCGCACCTGCCCAAGCAAATCATCATAAAGCTTTCGCCCTAAAGGGGTTAGTGCGATGCCACGTTGTTCCACTTCCCCAAAACGAGCCGTATGTTGACCTTCAGCAGTGGATGCCAGTGCTGCCTCAGAACTTTGAGTGCCCATTGCGGTAGCAGCGTGCAAATCATCAATCGAAGCGTTTTCTTTAAAGTTTATTTTTTCACTTAACGCCATGAAGCTTGTTTGTCGTAACAAGATCGGGCAATCGCGACGTGGTGGCCCTTCGATCGTTTGTTTAGGTTCAATACCGCAACTAGGCATGAGACGCTGAATGGCATCAATATCTAAAGTACGAGGGGTTAAATGATTAATATGTGGCCCTTTAAAACACACGACATCTGCAATTAAGGGATGCGCCTGACGCAATGCGTAATAGGTCTGCTCATTAACAGTCGCGTCGTGGTGCCACTTAAATGTGTACAACGCTTCATTCACAAATTGAGTGGCTTGCTCAGGCGTCAAGCCACCTGCTTGTTCAAACTGATTGATTAACAGTAAGCAAAGCGGTGTAAAGATTTGTCGCTGGTCTAAGATGGTTTGTGCCTGTTCGCGCAAAACCAGATCTTCTATTAATTCTAAGCGTAGCAACGAGGTAAAGACGCGAAATGGGTTGAGAGCCAAAGCACGGCTTGTAACAGGTCTAAAGGCCGTTGAGTGAACCGGAACACTCGCAACAGACAAATCGTAGTAACCCACCGCCTGCATGCCCATGACCGCAAATAAACGTCGTAAGGTCGACAGCTCATAAGCTGTACCGACCCGAATAGCGCCATGACGTTCAAGCCCGAGGCGATCTAACTGATCACTTCGCGCTAACTGATCGTGTCGCATTTCATCGGCCTTCAACACTTCATTGTTGACCTGATTGACAAGATCAATCAAAGTGCCATATTGAGGCACCTCATTTTGATACATCATTGACATCGCTTTTGAAAAAAGCGTACGAATATCGTCTGTACTCAAAAAATATGATTGCGTCATGAGTTGATAACCAAAAAAAATACAAAAAAAAACTCACCATTTATCGATGAGTTAATTTTAAGTCATACTCTACTCATGATGGCAGAGCCAAAAAAATGGTGGGTGCTGAGGGGCTCGAAC
>DITR01000098.1 GCA_002422175.1 Alcaligenaceae bacterium UBA6179 | reverse complement strand
TTACGCGTCAAAATTGGCCATAGCGACTTTGGTAAAGCCAATGGTTTGTTTGAAGCAGGTTGGCGCCCTCTTTGGGTGACTGACTTCCCCATGTTTGAATACGACGAAGAAAGTGGTCGCTACAGCGCGGCACACCATCCGTTTACGAGCCCACAAGATGGTCATGAAGACCTGCTTGAAACAGACCCCAGTAAAGCTTTATCTAAAGCCTATGACATGGTGCTTAATGGCTGGGAAATTGGTGGCGGTTCGGTGCGTATTCATAAAGAAAGCGTTCAGACTAAAGTGTTTCGCGCTTTAAAAATTGATGATGCAGAAGCCCGTTTAAAGTTTGGTTTCTTGCTTGACGCCTTGCAATATGGTGCGCCACCACACGGCGGTATTGCCTTTGGTCTTGATCGTATTGTGACGATGATGACAGGCGCCGAGTCAATACGCGATGTCATTGCATTTCCTAAAACACAACGTGCTCAGTGTTTGTTAACCCAAGCCCCTTCAGTTGTAGACGAAAAACAGTTGCGAGAGCTGCACATTCGTTTGCGCCAAACTGAAACGAAGGCTGATATTCAACCGGGCTCGCAGTCGGGCTAAAGGTAATTATGGCTGAACTTCGTATCGTCAGCTATAACATTCATAAAGGTCGCTCCTTGAGCGGGCGCAATTCACTGCAAGCGTTACGTTTACATTTGCATGGATTGCGCCCTGACTTGATGTTCTTACAAGAAGTTCAAGGGCGCAACGATCAACGTTCGGCGTCGCATGCACAACATGAGTCTTTAGCTGCAGCGCTTCATATGAATGTCGCTTATGGCTGTAATGCAGTACGCATGCATACTGACCATGGTAATGCTTTACTCACGCACTACCCAATCACCAGTTTTGAAAATCTCGATATCTCTGATCATGTCTTAGAGCAACGAGGCCTGTTGCACGCACAAGTGCAGGTGGGGCAACATAATGTTCATTGTTTTGTGGTGCATTTAGGCTTGTTTGCAGGGGGGCGCGAGCGTCAAGTTGAGTTGATGGTTGAGCGAATTCGCCAGACTGTACCTGATGGCGCTCCGATTTTAATTGCGGGTGATTTCAACGATTGGCGCGACGAATTGGCACCTATGTTTGTGCAGCAATTAGGCCTTTATGAGGTCTTTGCCCATGCATCTCAAACCCGTGGTGGCGTGCCTCGTTTGCGCGATTCAATGAGGCAAATTGGGCAGTTTTTAAAAGGTGATCAACCGCTAAAATCCTTGTATCGAGATGATGCACAACGTCTAAATCAGTTGCCGATGTCAGGCGCATATTGCCCTATACCACCACCCAAAACGTTTCCCGCAAAATTCCCAATGCTTAGGCTTGATCGCATTTATCAACGCGGGTTTTCGGTTAAGCGTGCCCATGTTTTGCGAGGCAGGCCCTGGAGCATACTTTCTGATCATTCGCCTATTTTGGCAGAACTTGAGCTCGCGTAATGAACCCCTTAAAAGCAACTGTGGTCATTGCGGTTTACAACGACTGGCCTTTGCTTGAATATATATTGCAGTCGTTAAAGGCGCAATGGCATCAACAGTTTGATGTGGCCATTGCTGATGATGGCTCAAGGCCTGAATTTGTGGCCCAGGTCAAGCAAGCACAACAACACGGTTACCCTTTTAAAATAAACCACTACTGGCAAGAAGATGACGGTTTTGGCAAGACCATTGTTTTGAACCAAGCGGTGGCGCATGCTCAAACCCCTTACTTAATATTTATTGATGGTGATTGTGTACCGCAAGTGGGTTTTGTTGATGACCATTTGCGTTTAGCNNTGCTTGATATGCAACACCCCGAAGCTATTTTTAGCCGAAATAGGGCCCGACTTTTCTATATGTCACTGAAAAAACAAGCGCGTAATATCGAAAAAGGATTTCGCATTGCTTGGTCAAAACTGAATCTTTTTAGTCATAAAAATCGCGGCATTATCGGGTGTAACTTTTCAATTTATCGTCAAGATTTATTGTCTATTAATGGCTTTGACGAACGGTTTCGTGCTCAATGGGGCGCTGAAGATTCAGACGTTGACCGTCGGTTACGACTGCTTGGTATTCAGGTGCAAAGCCTATTCATGTGCGCCACAATGGTTCACTTTGATTTGTCTTATGAAAAGCGGGCCCTGTGGGCGGTCAACCCACCTGATGCGAACAAACCCAAATATTATGACTCGGTCGCAGCCGATGGTCAGTCATGGACAAACTTCGGTATTGATAAAAAAGAAGCAACACAAAAAGCTTTGTGATTTGTTTGGGTGAAATAATCGTTTAGTTAAACTATTGACTTGTGTATTAAGCCATTAATAACCAAAAGGAATGCATCAAGTAAAGGGCTGTTCCTAACATCATGATGGCAACTAAGCCATCAATAGCCCGCCATGGGTTGAGTTGATTTAAGCGGGCCCCAAGCCAACACAGCACAGCGCCAAAAAAAATAAACCACACCATCGACCCAAAAATCGCGCCCGCACCAAACACTGCGTTACCGGGAGTGCCATAGGCCAACGAAGCAGCACCGATTAATATGGCGGTGTCAACCCATGCATGGGGGTTAAGCCATGAAAATACCAGTGCCATCACAATAGCTTGACGGGTTGATTGAATGACTGCGGTTTTAGGTTGTGCGGGTTGACCAGAGGGTTTTAGGCCGACAAAGCAACGTAAACCGGCCCGGGCACCGTAGTAAAGCAAAAAAATAGTGCCACCGAGCAACATAAACTGTTGAACGTGCAAAGACAGCCCACCCAATTTACCCAACCCAAACACACCTAAGGCAATTAACACGCTATCGGCTAGAAAGCTGGTGGTGACGGTTGTCCATAAGTATTGACGATTTAAGCCCAGCCGCATTAAGTGGGCGTTCTGTGGGCCGATGGCTGCAATCAGCGATAAGC
>DITR01000083.1:3946-6090 GCA_002422175.1 Alcaligenaceae bacterium UBA6179 | reverse complement strand
GCTTGCAGCCAAGTTAGCATCATTTAGACAGCAGCAAACCGATGCCGCTCGGGCTATGCGGGTGCCCACTTGATTGCACCAGGTCAATGGTTGGGGTTGTTGGGCGGTGGCCAGTTAGGCCGTATGTTTTGTCATGCTGCTCAAGCGTTGGGTTATCGCGTGATGGTGCTTGACCCTGATACCGAGGGTCCAGCAGCTAGCGTGGCTGATCAGCACTTGTGTGCGGCTTATGACGATGTGCAAGCACTCGATGCTTTATCTGATTACTGCCATGCGGTTACGACCGAGTTTGAAAATGTGCCCGCTAAAAGTTTAGCGATCTTGGCACGTCGTGCCCATGTTGCCCCCGGTGCACGTGCAGTTGAAATTGCACAAGACCGTGTTGTTGAAAAGACTTTTATTCAAAGCCTTGGGGTGCAGGTCGCCCCGCATATTGCTTTGAACGCTTTACAAGACCTTGAGCAGATCCCTGCTGAATTATTTCCCGGTATTTTGAAGGCATCGCGATTTGGTTACGACGGTAAAGGTCAGGTGCGCGTCGCAAATCTCGCGCAGGCTAAACAGGCGTTCACTGATGATTTAGGCAGTGCGGTGGCTGTTTTAGAGGGTATGGTGCCATTTGTTCAAGAGATATCAGTGGTGCTTGCCCGCGGTCGTGATGGCCAGTGCATGGTGTTTCCTCCCGCTCGGAATGTTCATCATCATGGCATTTTGGCAGTGTCACATATAAGTGGCGAAAAATCGCTGGTTTATGAACGCGCTATTCATTCTGCACGAATCATTGCAGATAGTTTGGGTTATCACGGTGTGTTGTGTGTTGAGTTTTTTGTGTTGGCCAACGATGAAGTCATTGTGAATGAGATCGCTCCGCGGCCACATAATAGTGGCCACTATACGCAAAATGCGTGTGTCACCAGCCAGTTCGAACAACAAGTGCGTGCCATGACAGGCTTACCGCTGGGCTCTACACAATTGCTTGCGCCTTGCGTCATGCTCAATATTTTAGGTGATGTCTGGTACCCCAGTGGCACCTCAGAACGGGTTGAACCTGACTGGGCATCGGTATTAGCTTTACCCAATGTCTCGTTACATCTGTACGGTAAAAGCGAAGCCCGCATAGGTCGCAAAATGGGACATATTAATGTGGTTGATCAGAACTTTGAACAAGCGGTTAAACGTGCGAATCAAGTGGTTGACCTATTAAAGTTGCCCGTTCGCGCTTCTCTTTAATGCCGGTGTTGCCATCGACTTCTGCTTGATGACGCTTATAAAAAAATGAAAGATCTGACCGAAGTGAATCAAACATTGATCGCTCACGCAGCAAAGGTGCTGTCAGCAGGTGGTTTGGTCGCATTTCCTACCGAAACGGTTTACGGTTTGGGTGCTGATGCTGAAAACGTTGACGCCATTAAATCAATTTATCATGCTAAAGGTCGACCGCAAGATCACCCTATCATTGTGCATGTGGCTGTGCATGCAGATTTGCAGCATTGGGCAAAAGATATACCTGATGAAGCGCATAAACTAATCAAAGCATTTTGGCCCGGGCCCTTAACCTTGATTTTGAAACGCCAACTAAGCTTGCCTGCTGAGGTTAGTGGGGGGCAAGACACGATCGGTTTACGTTGCCCATCGCACCCGGTCGCGCAAGCATTGATTCAAGCTTTGGCATCCTATAAACCCAACGGTCAAGCGGGTGTGGCCGCACCCTCAGCAAACTTATTTGGTCATGTGTCACCCACTTTGGCGGCTCATGTGAAGGCTGAATTTCCAGCACTCGTGGCCCAAGGTATGCCCGTCTTAGAGGGGGGGGCGAGTGAAGTGGGTATTGAATCAACTATCGTTGATTTGTCGCGCGCTCAAGCAGGGCAGGGTATTTTCTTATTGAGGCCTGGTGGTATCAGTGCATTGCAAATTGAAGCAGTGCTGGGTCAAACTTTGCAGGGTGTTGATGCTGAGGCACCACGTGTATCAGGTTCGTTAAAGGCTCACTATGCCCCGCGTACGCCAATCATGTTGCTTCCAGCACAATTGAGCGCAAGTGAAAATAATATGCCCCAAGCTGTCGCATCAGCCTATCAAAATTGGCTCACACTTCACCCAAATAAAAAAGCGGTCGTGGTGTCACACTGCCCAGATGATTT
>DITR01000083.1:0-3795 GCA_002422175.1 Alcaligenaceae bacterium UBA6179 | reverse complement strand
CCTTCATAGGTATTGACCACTTCCAAATTGACAAGATGTCGTGCCACACCATACTCGTCTGAAATGCCATTACCACCCAACATGTCTCGCGCTAAACGGGCGACGTCAAGTGCTTTGCCACATGAATTACGCTTCATGATTGAGGTGATTTCAACTGAATCAGTGCCCTCATCTTTCATTCGCCCTAAGCGCAAACAACCCTGCAAGCCGAGTGTGATTTCAGTTTGCATATCTGCTAATTTTTTCTGAATGAGCTGGTTAGCGGCTAAGGGGCGACCAAACTGTTTACGGTCAAGCACGTACTGACGTGCCGTATGCCAGCATGCTTCAGCCGCACCCAGTGCACCCCAAGCAATACCATAACGGGCCGAATTCAAGCATGTGAAGGGGCCTTTTAGACCTGACACACCCGGTAGCATTTGGTCATCGCTTATCTCAACGTTGTCCATCACGATTTCACCGGTGACTGACGCACGTAAACCGACCTTACCGTGAATAGCGGGTGCAGTTAGGCCTTTCATACCCTTTTCTAAAATGAAGCCACGAATTTTGCCATCATATTCGCCACCGACACATTTACCCCAAATGATAAAGACATCTGCTACAGGTGAGTTGGTGATCCAAATTTTGTTGCCCGTAACCCGGTACCCATCAGCTGTTTTAACCGCACGCGTTTCCATGCCAGCTGGGTCTGAGCCGTGATCGGGTTCAGTTAGACCAAAACAACCGATCCATTCGCCGGTTGTGAGTTTCGGCAAATATTTTTGCTTTTGTGCATCACTGCCAAATTCGTTAATGGGCACCATAACCAATGATGATTGAACACTCATCATTGAACGGTAACCTGAGTCAATACGCTCAACTTCACGTGCAATGAGACCGTAACTGACATAATTTAGCCCAGCACCACCATATTCAGTTGGAATAGTGGGGCCCAATAGGCCTAATGCACCCATTTCAGGAAAAATGGTGACGTCCATTTTTTCATGTCGAAAAGCCTCAAGCACACGGGGTGCAAGCTTGTCTTGACAATAGGCGGCAGCGGCATCGCGCACCATTCGCTCTTCGTCGGTTAACTGCATATCGAGCAAAAGTGGGTCAGCCCATTGAAATGAAGTTGCAGAGGTCATATTGCATATTCCAAAAAAAAACAATTAAATAAATATTTTAATAGGTTATGTGTTTTATTTGCACATTGCAATTGATAAAATTGCACATTAGTGTTCAAACAGGTCAATAACCATGCGTAAAGGTATTCCTAATCTTGGGGCCTTGCAAGCTTTTGAGGCAACCGCTCGCTTGGGTAGCTTCTCTCGGGCGGCAGAAGAATTAGCATTAACTCACAGCGCAGTTCACCGGCAAATCACGGGGCTTGAAGAGCGTTTAGGGGTCAAACTTTTTAACCGGGTGCGCCGTCGCATCTCTTTAACGGAACCGGGTCAAGAGTATGCCGCACGCATACGTCAACATCTAGAGCAGCTTGAAAAAGATACGCTGGGTTTAGTGAGCCGATCAGGTTTAGGTCGTAGCCTGCACATTGCCGTGTTGCCAACCTTGGCAACTGCCTGGTTAATTCCACGTTTGCCCGACTTTCAAAAGCAACACCCCGATATTGCCATCAGCTTGTCGTTACGAACGCTGCCCTTTAGTTTTGCTGATCATCCGTTTGACGCCGCCATTTACCACAGCCATGCCATGTGGCCCGGTACAAATAGTTCGCTTTTGTTTGCAGAAGAGTCGGTCATACCGGTGTGCACCCCTAGCTTACTCAAAACGTTAGAGACTGTGGGGTCAAAAACTAAACCGGAAAAAAAGCGCACAAGTCTGGTTCAACAAGAGCAGCCACCACTAGCTCACTTTACGCACATACACATTACTTCTCGGCCTGATGCATGGCGGCACTGGTATGCCTCTCAAAATCAAGCATACCCGGCTTTTGCGGCAGGCGGGCCACGTTATGAACTGTTTAGTATGGTGTTGGCAGCCGTGTATGCGGGTTTGGGGGTTGGGCTTTTACCCCGATTTTTAGTCAGTGAAGCCATTAAGCAAGGCGATTTAGTCATGCCTGTTCATCACCCTTTGCCCGTCTCGCAGGGGTACTATTTTGGCTCTTCTTTAAATGCGGAAGTTACCCCAGCATTGAGTGCATTTCAAACGTGGTTACTGCATGCTGGCAAAGTCTTTCTCGAACAGACGGGCCGTTGAGCTTTGTGGGTTTTGATAAATACCCAAGTCAATCGTTTTGTTGCCTAACATGGCGCGAGCGGCACTCGCATTACCAATGACTAGTGATTTAATATCATTAACAGGTTGTTCAAATTGAGTGCCAGCATTAAAAATCTTTTCAACTTTTATACCGTTTTTATCAATCGCCTGAACCCAACAGGCATCAGTAAACGATATGCTCAGCATGTTCATAGCCGTGGGTTGCACAACTTGATTCGCCTCAGTCGATTTTGCTGAAGTAGGTGGGGTACTTGATGCGATAACGGCAGCGCCCGAAGGTTGCGTTAACGGTTGTGACAGTGTGGGTTGGGCCGACTGTGGCGCTTGATTTAACTGAGGCGGCTGTGTGAGTGGGTTGAGTTGCTGCGTCGCTGGCATTTGAGCCAAGGGCGAAGCTAACGGGGTCGTTTCATTGGTGCTTGAGTTCGAGGCTAAGTTTGGCAAAGTAGATGATATCGTTTCAGAAACAACCTCGGCATTGAGACTTGCCACATTACTCTGAATCATTTCTGACGGTGCACGCAACAAAACAATTGCAACGACCAAAACAACGATTGATAAAACACCTAAAAACGCGAACTGAATTGTTTTTTTCTTAAACCTGGGGCTTGTTTGGTATGTGACTTTTGAAGTTTGTAGATGACTTAATCTAGCACCGCTGTTTTTTAGATTCTGATGTCTTGATTTACGATCAGATTGAATATCAACTGTTTTAGGGTCTGGTATTAACTCAATATTAAGTAAGGTTTGATACTTTTTGAGTGCTTGCAAATAAAAAAATGCGTTATGAAAAGGCTTTATTGAGCCCATTTCAAGCGCGGTAAGCTGGTTTTTTGACACACCCAACTTTCGACTCAATTCATTAAGATCTAAACCTGCCTGAGTGCGGGCATTTGCTAAGCTTTCGCCCCAAGCTTTTAAATAGGGCTCAATATTTGTTAATTCAGATTTTTGATCTTCATTCAAAGCGATAAGTCTCAAGTAATTGTTTTCTGTGTGAATGCCAACACAATAAGAGCAAACAAAAGCATAACGGGGGGGGAATGCAAAACAGAGGGAAGACTTTAAAAGTCTAGCAAATATTTTGTATTCTTTGCGCCAACATTACACCAATATTAGACTTATTTGAACACAACAGTTTTATGACCATTTAGTAAAATGCGGTGCTCGACATGACTACCTACGGCGCGTGCTAAAACTCTAGATTCAACATCGCTGCCCACTTCAGTTAAGTCACGGGCACTCATGGTGTGGTCAACCCTTTCAATATCTTGCTCAATAATGGGCCCCTCGTCTAAATCAGGGGTCACATAATGCGCGGTGGCCCCGATAATTTTGACACCTCTGGCGTGCGCTTGATAGTAAGGGCGCGCACCTTTAAAACTAGGTAAAAAGCTATGGTGAATATTAATGGCTCGCCCCGCCAGCGCTTGGCATAATGTAGGCGAAAGAATTTGCATGTAGCGCGCTAACACTACTAAATCGGTTTTGGTTTCTTCAACCAGCTTGAGTATGTCAGCCTCTTGTTTTGCTTTCGTATCGGTTGAAACGGGCAAGTAATAAAAAGGT
>DITR01000183.1 GCA_002422175.1 Alcaligenaceae bacterium UBA6179 | reverse complement strand
GGCTTTATGTTTACGACGAAGACAAGCTTTCAACCCGCATCAACCATATTGGGCTACTGTCACCCAACAATGTGCCAACTGGTAAGACTGGGGTGCAAGTTGAGGTTTATGCCTCGTCTTACAAGCCTTTTCAAGTTAGCCATGAAACTATCGCAGAAACTGTTGTAAGCGAATTAATATCAATGGAATTGATCGATCAAGCGGAGACTGTACATACACATTACATACCATATGCTAATGTGATATTTGACCACGCGCGACGTGATGCCCTAAATGCGATATTGAATTGGCTTGAACATTTTGGATTACAGCGGGAGGTTGATGATTTGGAACCCATGACAGATTGGGATAATGTGAAGCCACAAAAAATGGGGTTTTTAAATTTAGCAGGCCGATTTGGGCAGTGGAAGTATTTTTGGACGGATGATTGTGTGTTGCGTGGTCGACAAATTGCTAACCAAACTTTTGAACTCTGAATGAACTGAGTACACTGCATGTTTAAAATATCAGCCGTTATTCCAACAATAGGTCGAGTTGTTTATCTTGATAAATCAATAGATTCCGTAATTGATCAGTCAATTAAATTTGATCAAATCGTTGTATTCGATAATAGCCAAGATCAAAATCTTCAAACGATATCTAGCCATGGAAATAACGACTTAGTTACATGGGTTCGCTCTGGCGGCAATTTAAATCCTATTGATTCATGGAACACTGCGGTTTCATATTGCAATGAAGAGTATGTCACAATCGTCGGTGATGATGATATTTTATTAAATAATTTTGTATTTGAGATCAAAAAATGCCTGCAAAGGGCTGATTTTGTATCAGCATCGTTTCATTTGATTGATTCAAAAGATGAAAAACTAACGCCAGCAAATTTGATAGAAGCAGATATGACGGCAGATGTATTTAGAAAAAATAGAATGCAATCTAAAATATATCTTGTAATACCTGGAAATGTTTTTAAAAAGAAACATTTTTTGGATGTTGGTGGCTTTTCAGCTTCTGGTCTACCGAATTATTTATACTCTGATGATTTGCTTTGGTTCAAAATTACAGCATTGTCTAGCAAAGTTGCAACACCAGAGATGCGAACTTGGTCTTACAGAAGGCATGAAGGTCAAATTGGCAACTTGCGTAGACTTAAAAATTTTACGCATTCAATAAATACCTACATAAATAAGATTGAAAATATAAGAATTAATATGGGTATTGAATCAACTTCATTTTATCCAGTGGGCATGAATTCACATTCTTATGCCAATAAACTAATTAAGGAGAGATTTTTTAATATAGTGGCACAACTGATTAAAAAGAAAAATTACACCTACGTAACTTTAAACATTGTAGATATACTTTCTTCAAAAATATATTTAATTGATAAAATTAAAGTACTTATCCACATCTATTCTGGTTTGATGAATAAGCTGGTAAGGAAACATTCATAATGTTGAACCGCTTGAATCCAGTGCTACTGACTTGGACAAGTCAATTTATCCAATTCGGTTCAGCAATTTTTATATTGCCTCTGCTGATAAAAGTTTTATCGACAGAGCAAATTGCCATTTGGTTTGTTTTTCAGCTCGTAATGGGTCTTGGCATGCTGGCTGATGCTGGCTTTGGATCAACTTGGGTCAGAGTGAATGCTTATTATTATGCCGGCGCTCAAAAAATTCCTGAAAATATAAATGACTTCAAAAAGCTTGATCAAACTGACAGTAACAATCCAAATTGGCAAGGTCTGCGAACCGCTTTGGCTACCTCGCATTTGATATATTTAGGGTTAGCTTCTTTGGGGGTCTTAATTCTGTTAGGCCCAGGTACCTTGATGGTTAAAAATGTGATTTTTCTTGATGGCAATCATGTTTCTGATTGGTATGCTTACCTGGCGGTTGTTGTATCCAGTTTTTTTGGTTTGTTATCTGTTCGTTGGTCATCTACGCTGCAAGGCTTAGGTATGCTGGCTAGAACAAAACAGATTGATATCTTTATTGGACTTTTTCGACTTAGTGCTTATGTGGTGATACTACTATCAGGCTATGGTTTATTGTCACTGATGCTTGTCACCACATTTTTATCGATCATTCAATTCTTTGTTTTGCGGCACCTTACCTTAGCTTGGTTTAAGCATAAATCCCCTGACCTATCTGGCAAGCCTACTTTTAACCGGGACCTGTTCAAGACTGTATGGCCAGCCACCTGGCGTTTTGGTTCAATCGTGCTGGGCAGTTATTTTATTAATAATGGAATTGGGGTATTGGTCAGCCAGATCAATAATGCTGCGCTTGTGGCTAGTTTTCTGTTTACCATGCGTGTCCTCATGTTTGGACGGCAAGTTGCGCAATCACCTTTGTATGCCAGATTGCCAGATATCATGCACTTAATGGCGAAAAAAGATATTTGTGGCGTCAAATCGTTGTTTTCACGTGCGCTAGCCTTGGAGCTCTCCATACTTTCCTTGCTCCTGCTTGTGATTGGTCTTGCTGGCAATCAGATATTGGCTATGATAGGTCTAAAGCCCTTAGTTCTGACATTAGATTTTTATATACCATTGGCCATTTGGCTTTTGCTTGAAGCTCACCATGCTGCGCATGCACAGGTTTACATGACCAGTAACCATGTTCCCTTTTTATTGCCGTCCCTCTTGTCTGGTTTGGTCATTATGATGCTGGGTTACATTATTTTACCCGGCTACGGTCTACTAGGCCTAGTATTCGTACAACTACTAGTACAAATTAGTTTTAATAATTGGTATCCTGTTTTTTTACTTTTAAAATTACTTGAATGGCCTTTTAAAGACTATATTAAATCATTATTTAATTTTAAAAAACTCCGTACAAATTAAATGATTCATTTTGCTTTGCTTTTGGTATCATGATGATTAACTGCTATGAATATTAATTCAATTAATGTAATTCCATTGGGTCAGGCTGGCTTCAGACTTCAGTTCGATGAGTTGGTTATTTACATTGATCCATATCTGTCAAATAGCGTCGAAGTTTCCGAAGGGCCAGCCCTTCGCAGGCAAGTACCCATTTGGAAATTGCCAAATGAAATTAATGATGCGGATTGGGTTTTAATTACCCATACACATATGGATCACTGTGATGTTGACACACTTGTGCCTCTGTCACTCGCATCGGAAACTTGTTGTTTCATGGGGCCAAAAGATGTAGGTGAATTGCTAAGTGACAAAGGTATTGCTATCGGCCGCTTCACTTGTGCAACAAACAATTGGCAGGTGCTCGGGCCTGATCTTCGTGTGCATCCCATTCCTGCAGCGCATCCTACGATTGAGACTGACGCGTATGGCAACTTCCGTCAAATAGGTTATATTCTTGAATACAAGGATCGACGTATCTACCATGCTGGCGATACATCGTTAAACGCTGTCATGATTGATGCGGTAAGTGCATTTAAGCCTATTGATGTGGCGATACTGCCAGTTAATGAATGTAATTATTATCGTGACAATTGTGGAATCATAGGCAACATGTCCGTTCGAGAAGCTTTCAAATTTGCCGAAGATATCTCTGTTAATACGCTCATACCCATGCATTGGGATATGTTTACACCCAATAGCGTATATAGGGAAGAGATTGAAATTTTTTACAAATTGGCTAAGTCACCATTTAATATGCTACTTAACCCTACTTTCATATGAACCAGTGTAAACTTAAGGCAAGCGTCATTATTCGCACCTATAACGAGGCACGCCACCTACCGGATCTGCTTAAAGGTATTCGGTCGCAAATAGCTCCTGGTTTTGATATTGAAGTTATTGTGGTTGATTCAGGTTCTAGCGATACGACATTGGCTATCGCCGAGTCATATAAATGTCGTATTGAACACATTCGCAAAGAAGACTTCTCTTTTGGTCGCTCTCTCAATATAGGCTGTCAAGCCGCCACCGGCGACGTGTTGGTGATAGTCAGTGGCCACTGTATTCCTGCTAATCAAAACTGGCTCGCCAGTATTGCCACCCCTGTTGCTGATGGGAAAGTCGCCATGGCCTATGGACGCCAAATTGGCGACGACAACAGTCGCTTTAGTGAATGTATGATTTTTGGTAAGTACTTCCCTTCTAGTAGTCAGTTGCCGCAACAAGGTTTTTACTGTAACAACGCCAATTCCGCTTTATTGCGCAGCGTTTGGCAAAACAACCCGTTTGACGAAGAGCTAAGTGGCCTTGAAGACATGTATCTTGCCAAGCAAATCAGCAGCAAGGGTATGAAGATTGGTTATGTGGCAGATGCTGTTGTGTACCACTTGCACCAAGAAGATTGGTCGCGCATCAAGAATAGATTCGAACGTGAGTCGATCGCGTTGCAGCACATCATGCCCGAGGTGCATTTAAGGCTGATTGACTTTGCACGCTACACCATAAGCTCTGTGTTTTATGACTCTGTTAGTGCTTTCAAAATTGGCCTTCTTTTTAAGTATTTTCCAGAAATTGTTATGTACAGAATAGCCCAGTACTGGGGCTCGTATCGAGGCAATCACTACCATCGAAAAATGTCACGCGAGCGTAAAGAACGGTATTTTTATCCACGTTAGTAACCGCTTAAATTTATATTTTCATAATTTTCTAAAGGATTGACATGAACATCCCCCCTGGTAAAGTCATCGCACTGCTACCCATGAAGGCCAATAGTGAACGTGTAAAGGGCAAGAACTTTCGCGACTTCAATGGGAAACCGCTGTTCCGCTGGATACTCGATACTTTGCTTTCAGTTACAGAAATTGACCAAGTTGTTATCAACACCGATGCACGGGACATATTGGCCTCCAATGGTTTAGTCGATACTGATCGAGTTTCGATTCGTGACCGCAAGCCTGAAATATGTGGTGATTTTGTCAGCATGAACAGTGTGTTGGCTGACGATATTGCTAACGTTGCCGCTAGCACTTATTTAATGACCCATACTACTAATCCGTTAATGAGTGCTGAAACCATTCGAAGCGCACTCATGGCATTCAACCAGGCTAGGTCTCAAGGGCAAGCAGATTCATTGTTTACAGTTGACAAAGTGCAAACTCGTTTTTACCGCGCAGATTGCAGCGCGGTTAACCACGACCCAGACAACCTTATTCGCACCCAAGATTTGGAGCCCTGGTTTGAAGAAAACTCGAACCTCTACATCTTTACGCAAGAAAGCTTTGCCGCAACCAGTGCGCGTATTGGCAAGAAACCAATGATGTTCGAAGGCGCACGCTTTGAGTCCATCGACATCGATGACCAGCAAGACTGGGACTTTGCCGTCGTGGCAGCCCGCTATATGCAAGAAATGAATAGGAGCGCCGCATGAAAGTATTAGTCACCTGCCCACCAATGCTGGGCATGATCGAATCGTTCAGACCCCTTTTTGCAGCGAAGGGAATCGAACTAACAGCCCCCAAGGTTGTCCAGACATTGTCGGAGGCTGAACTGATAGCACTGGTGCCGCAACACGATGGATGGATCATCGGCGATGATCCCGCTACGCGTGCAGTGTTTACTGCGGGTAAGGTGGGGCAGCTTAAGGCAGCTGTCAAATGGGGCATTGGGGTTGACAACGTTGATTTCGCAGCCTGCAAAGACCTTGGCATTCCGATCACTAACACGCCAAACATGTTTGGCGCTGAAGTAGCTGACATTGCGGTGGGGTACGTCATTGCGCTAGCACGTGAAACTTTTGAAATTGACCGCGCAGTGCGTGCCGGTGGCTGGCCCAAACCGCGTGGTATTTCATTAGCAGGCAAGACAGTGGCACTCATTGGGTATGGTGACATTGGCAAGAACACTGCCAAACGATTGCTGGCTGCCGACATGAAAATCATTGCCTATGACCCGGCTACAGCCCAGTCTGCGTCAGCGCTGCCGGCCCAGTTTGCACAGTGGCCGCAGCGCCTTGCCGAAGCGGATTTCATCGTGACTACATGTGCGTTAACGCCGTCAAGCCACCACATGATCAATGCCGCAACACTCGCACTGGCGAAGCCTGGCGTGCGGGTGGTCAATGTAGGCCGTGGCCCTGTCATTGACGAGCAAGCTCTCATCGCCGCCCTGCATTCTGGGCAGGTCTATTCGGTAGCACTTGATGTTTTTGAGCTGGAGCCACTACCGGCTGAATCGCCCTTGCGCCTACACCCTCGCTGTGTATTTGGATCACACAACGCGTCTAACACAGCCGATGCGGTACAACGCACCAGCGCAATAGCCATTAGTAAACTGTTTGAATACTTAGGCGTGTTATGACCAAGATAACCGAGCGCACAGCGCTTATAACTGGCGCATCAGGTGGCATTGGCACGGCCTTGTGCAGTGCATTTGTTGCGGCTGGTTATCAAGTGATTGCAACCGATGTAGTAGCCCCCACTAATGCAATCGACGGCTGCACTTTTGTAGCTGTCGATTTAAATCAATTCTGCGTTGACGACACAGCCCGAAGCAACGGCGTTAAAGAATTACATGTTGCCATGGGTATGCGTCGGCTAGATGTATTGATTAATAATGCTGCCACACAGATTGTTAAACCAACCGCGCAGCTAACCCCTGCCGACTGGTCGCAAACACTCAACATCAATTTAGTTGCACCATTTTTGTTGGCACAGGCGTTTTTGCCCGATCTTGCTGCAGTAAACGGTAGCATCGTCAATATATCAAGCATTCATGCCACCCTAACCAAACCAGAGTTTGTGGCCTACGCCACCAGCAAAGCGGGCCTTGTCGGACTGACTCGCGCGCTGGCTGTGGAGCTAGGAGCGCGGGTACGCGTCAACGCCATATGCCCCGCAGCAATTGCTACGCCGATGTTACTTGCGGGTTTTGCTGACAACACCGATGGCTTCAGAAAATTGGGTGAATATCATCCGACGAAATGTATTGGTGATCCCGCAGATGTTGCGAAGGCCGCACTCTACTTGGCTAGTTCAGATTCATCATTTTTAAACGGCGCAGTCATTGGTCTGGATGGTGGCGTTGCTTCATGCTTGCATGACCCAGCCTAAATTTAATTAGTAATTTATTGAGTAATATTATGATAGATGTAGATGATCCATTGGTAAAAAGTCGACCTGCACTTAATCCCTATAGACATGGTGTTGGCATAATATTAAACCGATTAAAATGGGACTTACGGCCAGAGTCTTGGGCCTCACGTTTAAAGTTGTCAAAATGGAAAGATATTCATGCTGGTAAAAAGGCGATTATTCTTTGCAATGGACCAAGTTTGCTCAAGGTTGACTTTTCTTTGCTTGAGAATACATTTACCTTTGGTTTGAACAAGATAAATCTTTTATTTGAAAAATCAGAATTTAGACCATCGTGTATTGTCGCGGTCAATCCGTTAGTGATTGATCAGAATGCTGATTTTTATAATTCAACCGCGATCCCACTCTTTTTGGACAAACACGCATTAGGTAAGGTTGCAAGTCGTGAATCTGTAAATTATTTGCATTCAACGTCTCAGTCTGGTTTTGCCAGAGATTGTTCATGGAGCATTAACCAAGGGCACACCGTAACCTATGTTGCGATGCAATTGGCTTTTCATATGGGGTTTAAGGAAGTTGCCCTGGTTGGTTGTGACCATAATTTTGCAGTGAAGGGTCCAGCTAATAAAACTGTTGTTTCTGGTGAGCGGGATGAGAGCCACTTCGACCCAAGATATTTTGCAGGGGGTGTGCAATGGCAACTTCCAGATCTTTTTGAAAGCGAAGTCGCTTATACCCGTGCAAACAATATGTACGAGGCATTTGGCCGCCGTCTAGTAAACGCAACTGAAGGTGGTAAATTGGATATTTTTGAAAGAGTTAGTTTGGCTGATTTTTTGTGTGGCGGCAATTAAATTTTCAACGTTAGTGCAGGCTTGCATACCATTCGTTTTGCGACTGTTGTGCAACCGCTGCCAACCTGACTATGGCAAAAAACCACTTTGACGCACAGCTTGACAGACCTCATGTTGGGGTGGTTGACAACGGCCAACTGTCATTGAATGCGCTACGCTGCGGTGTTGACACCTGCTGTTGCGAACATGGCCTAACAGTCAAGATGCCCCGCACGGCAGCGCCCCATGCACATCGTCAGCCCCAGCCGCTGGCTGGCAGACTGCGCCCTCCAAAGCGTGTTGATGCGCGACTGGCCCGTTAGCGTGGTACCCAATTGCCTGGACACAGAGCGCTGGAAACCCATGGCCAAATCACTGGCGCGCCAATTGCTGGGCTTGCCCGCTGACGTGCCGCTGCTACTCTTCGGCGCCATGGGTGGTGGGCAAGATCCCCGCAAAGGGTTTGACTTGCTTGCCGGTGCGCTCCAGTACCTGCGCGGCAAGGTTCCGGGCATGGAACTCGTGGTGTTTGGCCAGCGTGCCCCGCAACAGCCACCCGAACTGGGCTTCCCGGTCCATTTCACCGGCCACCTGCACGACGACCTGAGCCTGCGCGCGCTTTACTGCGCCGCTGATGCATTGGTGGTGCCGTCACGCCAAGACAACCTGCCCAACACCGCCGT
>DITR01000084.1:309-17684 GCA_002422175.1 Alcaligenaceae bacterium UBA6179 | reverse complement strand
TTAAAACTTGTGGTTCAGTAAAGTACTGCTTGACCTCGTCTTCCGAGTAGTTGTAGTGTGCTTGGCGAAGTCGCTCTGATAGGTAGGCAATATCCCATGGTTCGATGTCACTTAAACCACATTCATTTTTGGCAAAGGTTTTTAATGAATCAAAGTCTTGTTGTGCAAACGGTTTAGCGCGTCGAGCTAAATCTCGCAAAAAATTTAATACCTCGAATGCATCTTTTGCCATGCGTGTTTCAAGGCGCAAAGCAGCATAATCATTAAAGCCTAAAATCTGTGCCTCTTCAGTGCGTAACGATAATGATGATTCAATTAAAGGGGAATTATCAAACGTTAAATCACCTTGGTCTGAAGCAAGCGTTGCATACGCACGATAAAGCGTTGCTCGCAATTCGCGGTTATGTGCATACTGCATCACAGGTAAATAGCAGGGCATTTTCAAAGACAGTTGGTAGCGCGTCTTGCTGGCATCTATGTCAGGGTTGTCAGTGGTTTTTGCATTTGAGGCGGCTAGCTGTTTGGCTGCCTCAATGACATCAGCGGGTACACCATTTAAATCTTCTACGCTGTCTACAATTAATGACCACGCGTCATTGGCATCAAGCACATGTTCAGAGAATTTTTGTGACACTTCAGCTTGTTTTTCAGAAATTTCAGCATATCGCTTGCGGTCATCTCCTTTGAGTGCCACACCGCTTAGTTGAAAGCTTTGAATCGTTTTTTTCACAATGCGTTGCTTATCAGCAGGCCAATCAGCAAACTTTGGGTCTTGTGCCAGTTGTTGATAGCAATTGAATAAGCCTTCGTTTAAACCGACCCAGGTACTGAATTCGCTAACGGGGCCTAACATCTCATTGTAAGCATCACGCAGTTCGGGCGTATTAACCACTGCATTAAGGTGACCTATTATTGACCACGCACGCCACAATGGGCCGGTGGCATCATCAATAGGCGTAACCACGGTTTGCCATGAGTAACCTGAGGTTCGGGCTGCAACGGTTTCAATTGCGACGCGTGATTGAGCAATAAGTTTCTTTATGGCCGGTTTAATATGAGAGGGCTCGATGGCATCATAATGAATGTTGTCATCAATGCAAACTAAAAGTGGGTTGTTGATAGGTTGGTTTGATATCGACATCTGGATACTCATGCAAAAAGGGTTATGACTAGGGCATATTTCATTAGTCACTTATTTGATTAAATCAGTTAAGCAACTCTTTAAGTATATAAAAAGGGGCTTTAAATAAGTTTCTTAATAGGTTGCCAAGTAGGGATAATTAGGGCTAATTAGGGCTAATTAAAGAATTCGCTTAATGTTAATTAGCGGTAAGAGATCTCTCAGCTGCTTCGACAGTATTAACCAAAAGCATCGCAATGGTCATTGGCCCAACCCCACCCGGAACGGGTGTAATGCTTGAAGCAATTTTTTTCACTTCTTCAAAGTCAACATCACCACATAATTTTCCATCAGGCATGCGGTTGATGCCCACGTCAATGACAACAGCGCCAGGTTTAACCATGTCAGCCTTGATCATGGCAGGGCGCCCAGTTGCGACGACTAAAATGTCTGCCATACGTGTATGGGCGGCAAGATCTCGTGTTTTTGAGTTGCACACGGTAACGGTGGCCCCTTGAGCCAGTAACAGCATGGCCATCGGTTTACCTACAATATTGCTGGCGCCCACTACACATGCAACGGCCCCTCGAATATTGACACCTTCAGACTCTATCATCTTCATTACGCCATAGGGTGTGCAGGGTATAAAGAGGGGTTGCCCAGTCATTAAAAGCCCTGCATTGCTAACATGAAACCCATCAACATCTTTATGTGCAGCAATGGTCTCAATGACCCGATGGGCATCGATGTGCTTAGGCAGTGGCAGCTGTACCAATATGCCGTGTATCGCAGGGTCAACGTTTAGTTGTTGAACCCTTTCTAATAAAGCTTTTTCAGTCAAATCTTCGGGTTGTTGGTCAAGCCATGAGTGCATACCAATTTTTTCGCAGGCGGCCACTTTATTGCGAACATATACAGCTGAGGCGGGGTCTTCACCGACTAAAATAACAGCCAGCCCGGGTGTAATGCCTTGCTCTTTTAATGCTTGAACTCTCGGTGTCAGTGCTTGTCTTGTTTTTGCAGAAAGTGCAACACCATCAATTATCCGAGCGGTCATGCAGCGGTATCCGTATGGGCGAGTGCAACTTTCATGAGATCGGCGACAGTTGTGACTTGAAGCTTTTCCATAATATTGGCGCGATGTGCTTCCACAGTTTTAATACTAATGCCTAAGTCGTCAGCAATTTGTTTGTTTAAACGGCCTGCCACGATACGCTCAAGTACTTGTTGCTCACGTGAAGTCAAACGATTAAGCATGGCATCATGGTTTTTTTGAGCTTGCGCTTTTTGTAACCGTTGATTGGCTTGATCAAACATACGTGAAACAGTTTCTCGTAAATCACTTTCGTTAAACGGTTTTTCAAGAAAATCGATCGCGCCTTTTTTAAGCGTTGAGACGGCCATAGGCACATCACCGTGGCCCGTTATAAACACAATTGGCATCGTCGATTTGCGAAGAATAAGTTGCTCTTGTAGCTCAAGACCGCTCATGCCAGGCATGCGCACATCAACGATTAAAACGCCCGGCTGATCTTCGCTGAACTCAGACAAGAAGGCTTCGGCCGAGGCAAAAGCACGAACACGATAGGTGTTGGCCTCAAGTAACCATCGCAGCGAATCGCGGACGGCTTCATCATCGTCTACGATGTAAACGGTACTTGCGATGGGGTGTGCTGTCATGCGGTGAGCTCCTCAGAGGTAAGTATATTGATTGCACTGGTTGCGCCGGCACATGGTAACGTGAAGTGAAAAGTTGTGCCTTGCGTGGTTGAGTTATTTTCGCCCCAAAGTCGTCCATGGTGCGATTCAATAATGGTGCGACAGATGTTTAAACCCATGCCTAGACCTTCAGACTTAGTGCTAAAGAAGGGTTCAAATAATCTTTCAGAATCAGTTAAGCCGTGGCCTGCGTCAATGACTTTCACATGAACCATGTTGTCTTCGTGTAAGACATGAATTTTAAGTTCGTCAAAGCTGCTATCTTGCATGGCTTCAAGGCCATTTTTAACGAGATTAAGTAACACTTGCTCAATTAAAATCGGGTCAGCCAATACCTCTGGCAACCCTTCAGCAATGTCATAACTAATGCGAATAATTCGCTTTCGCGCATCGATTTCAGCCAAGCTTAACGTGTTTTCAATGATGACATTTATACTAACAGACTGTCTGCGTGGTTCACTGCGCTTCACAAATTCACGAATACGACTAATTATTTTGCCAGCACGTTGAGCTTGCGCGGCCGCTTTTTCTAAAGCTGGCAGTAATTTTTCAGGATCAGTGTGACCTGATTTAACCATCGCTACGGCACCCATGCTGTAATTGGTGATGGCCGTAAGGGGTTGATTGAGTTCGTGCGCGAGAGAAGAAGCCATTTCACCCATCGTTATCAGACGACTGGTGAGCTGAATTTTGTCTTGTTGAATTTGTGATTCGTGTTCATGCTTTCGGCGTTCAGTAATATCACGCGCAACCTGCATGCGAACACGTCTGCCATCTGTCCACGCTAACATGCGATGGTGTACTTCAAACCAACGTTGAACGTTATTTGAGTAAACCTCAATAGATTCGTCTGTATAACGACCGCGACGACCTGCCAATAATTCCTGATGGCCCGCTGTTTGGGCGCCAAATAGGCGGCGATAGGTACGGTTGGCGAAAAGCAGTTCAACGCCATCAGACGCATCAGCTGTGACAGAGATCGCATCATCTAAGCTTTCAAGTACAGTCATGAAGCGCTCATGTGCGGCGGTTAAAGCTTCACGAATGCGACGGGGTTCAGTGATGTCGGTCATAGAGGTCATCCAGCCGATTTGTACATTTTGTGGGTCAAGTAAGGGCGACACATACATACGAGCGGTAAAGCGAGACCCATCTCGACGCTGTGCTTCAAGCTCAACCCCACTACTGGGCGTTTTTCCAGACAACATCATTTCAAGCAACTGTTGTTGGGCCTCATGACGGCCTGGTAACCAATAGGGAAAGGGTGGGTTGCGCCCAATCAAATCAGCCTCATTCCAACCTACCATTCGGCAAAAAGCTGGGTTGACATAGGCAATGCGGCCTTCAAGATCGAGTACACGCATGCCCGTTGACATTGAGTTTTCCATTGCACGTCGAAAAGCTGTTTCAGCCACTAATGCGGCCTCGGCATTGGCGCGATAGCGGGTGTAACGCCAAAGAGACAACAGAGCAATAACAATCACAATTGACAGAGCAATCACGACCCACATTAATCGTTGTTGTCGCATTTCTTGATCTATGGTGACAAACATGACACTGTCGTCACGAATTTGTTGTAACCAAAAGAACGCGCCCATCACTAATGCGTAAAGACCCAGCACGATCATGGGTGTGAGCCAATACCAGCTACGACGTTTGAGCCGAGCATGCTCTTGGAACGTATTTGAAATGACAGACTTTGCGGTTTGTCGCATTAGGGAATTCCTCTATAGGCGTATTTTAGTCAGGTTATGCGCCTAGACTGTCTGTAATGTGTAAAACAGGTCAACAAATGCAATGAATCATTAAAAATTCGCAAAGAATAAGTCATTGCATTTCGCAATATGAAATTTAAAACCTTAATGTGAAATTTTGCTTGATCCAGTACGTACTTCAACTTAAAATGCAAAAAAAGATAACCGTGCTGACTGCACATACAGGAGACCGTGATGGCTTCATTACCCAAAGACCCCATCAACAATCAAAGTTTCGATGACCTCGAATCTCAAGAATGGCTTGATGCGTTAGCAGCAGTGCTCGAGCGTGAAGGCCCTGAACGTGCTCATACCCTTCTTGAGAGCTTGATTGATTTAGCAAGACGATCGGGGGCAAACATTCCGTTTTCGGCCAACACGGCTTATCTCAATACCATTCCTGCAGCCTTAGAACCAAAGCACCCCGGCAATCTTGAGTTTGAGAACCGCATTCGGGCCTATATTCGCTGGAATGCTATGGCCATGGTGGTTAAAGCCAATCAGCACAATCCATCCGATGGAGGTGATTTAGGTGGGCATATTGCTTCTTTTGCGTCGCTCGCCACAATGATAGGTTGCGGTCAAAATCATTTCTGGCATGCTGACACACCCGAGCATGGCGGCGATCTTGTTTATTTTCAAGGTCATTCTTCACCTGGTGTATACGGTCGTGCTTATTTAGAAGGTCGCCTAACAGCTGAGCAGCTTGATCACTTTCGTCAAGAGGTTGATGGCAAAGGTTTATCCTCTTACCCCCACCCAAAATTAATGCCTGATTTTTGGCAATTTCCGACTGTTTCAATGGGTCTGGGCCCGTTGATGGCTATTTATCAAGCACGTTTTTTAAAGTATTTACATGCCCGTGGCATTGCTGACACCAGCAAACGTAAGGTTTGGGTGTTTTGTGGTGACGGCGAAATGGATGAACCTGAATCACTCGGCGCAATAAGTTTGGCGGCACGAGAAAAGCTAGACAACTTAATATTTGTTGTGAATTGCAACTTGCAACGTTTAGATGGTCCAGTGCGTGGTAACGGTAAAATTATTCAAGAGCTCGAAGGCGACTTTCGTGGCAGTGGTTGGAATGTGATCAAACTGATTTGGGGCGGCTACTGGGACCCACTCTTGGCCAGCGACAAAGAAGGTATTTTGCGTCAAGTCATGAGCGATGCGGTTGATGGCGAGTATCAGGCATTTAAAGCCAACGATGGTAAGTTTGTACGAGACCACTTCTTTGGCAAGCATCCTAAATTACTTGAAATGGTTTCGCGCATGACAGATGCTGATATTTGGCGCTTGAATCGTGGTGGTCACGACCCCAATAAAGTTTATGCGGCATTTGATTCTGCAACCAAGCACACTGGGCAACCAACTGTTATTTTGGCTAAAACCATCAAGGGTTATGGTTTAGGTCATATCGCGCAAGCTAAAAACCCATCACATCAACAGAAAAAACTTGATTTTGAAACAATCAAAGAGTTTCGTGATCGCTTTAACATTCCTGTTGCAGATGCTGATATTGAAGCTTTGCCATATGTCAAGCCTGCTGAAGACGCACCAGAAATGCAGTACCTACATGAGCGCCGTAAAGCATTGGGTGGTTATTTGCCTAAGCGTCGTAAGCGTGCAGATGAAAAGCTTAAAGCACCCGCCCTTGAAGTATTTAGACCTATTCTCGATGCTACGGCTGAAGGCCGAGAAATCTCAACAACTCAGGCTTTTGTTCGTGCGTTAAATCAGGTTTTACGCGATAAAGAGGTTGGCCCTCGCGTGGTACCTATTTTGGCTGACGAATCACGTACTTTTGGTATGGAAGGTTTGTTTCGCCAAATTGGTATTTATGCGCCTGAGGGGCAAAAGTATGTGCCGGTCGATAAAGATCAGGTCATGTATTACAAAGAATCAGCCGACGGTCAATTATTGCAAGAGGGTATTAATGAAGCCGGTGCGTTTAGTTCATGGATAGCTGCGGCCACTTCGTACTCGACGAACAATCGCATCATGATTCCTTTTTTCATTTATTACTCAATGTTTGGTTTCCAAAGAATTGGCGATTTAGCTTGGGCTGCTGGCGACATGCAAGCCCGTGGCTTTTTGTTGGGTGGAACAGCGGGGCGCACCACATTAAATGGTGAAGGTTTGCAGCATGAAGATGGTCATAGTCATATTTTGTCGTCAACTATACCTAACTGCGTGTCTTATGACCCCACATTCGCGCACGAAGTCGCCGTGATCATTCAGCATGGCATGAAACGCATGGTTGAAGACCAAGAGAACGTCTATTTCTATTTGACGTTGATGAACGAGAACTACCCTCAGCCTGGTTTAAAAGTAGGTGATGAAGCGGGTATTTTGCGGGGTATGTATAAACTCATTTCGTCATCAATGAGCAAACCAAAACTCAAGGCCCAGTTGTTGGGCTCAGGTACTATTTTGCGTGAAGTCATGGCTGCTGCTGAGCTGCTTGAAAAAGACTGGGGTGTTGCTGCTGATGTCTGGAGCGTCACCAGTTTTACCGAGTTGCGTCGTCAAGGCCTTGATTGTGAACGTCACAATTTATTACACCCAACAGACACACCGCAAGTGTCTTATGTTGCGGAATGCTTGGCCAAAACTGAGGGCCCAATCGTTGCGTCGACTGATTACATGAAAGCCTTTGCTGATCAAATTCGACCCTTCATACCTGAGGGACGCGCTTACAAAGTATTGGGTACTGACGGTTTTGGTCGCTCTGACTTTAGATCAAAATTGCGCGAGCATTTTGAAATTGATCGTCATTTTGTCGTATTAGCCACACTGCGTGCATTAGCTGATCAAGGCAAAATGCCCGTGGAAAAGCTAAGCGAGGCCATTAAGAAATATGGCATTAACCCCAACAAAGCCAACCCGCAATACGCTTAAAGCGACGAGGAGAATTAAATATGAGCAATATAACTGCCGTCGCCGTACCCGATATTGGTGACTTTGACGAAGTGGAAGTCATCGAGATTTTAGTAAAAGTGGGTGATAAAGTTTCTGCTGAACAAAGCTTAATTACTGTCGAGTCAGACAAAGCTTCAATGGAAATTCCCTCATCAAGCTCAGGGGTTGTAAAGTCAATCAGTATTAAAGTGGGTGACAAAGTTAAGCAGGGCTCTATTGTTTTAGAGCTTGAAGCCGCAACTGCTGATGTAATACCTGCCGTGGCTGCCCCCCAAGCATCTGTAGCCCCCCAAGCGAATGCAGCCCCTGTTGCACCTGAGGCCAGTGCACCTGCTGTTGCTCCGGCACCCGTTGCAATAAAAGCGCCTGCCTCAACATCATTACCTGCTAGAGCCCCCAGTGCATCGATTTCAAATCCAGCAGGCACGACCGGACTGCCCCATGCCTCGCCTTCAGTTCGTATGTTGGCCCGTGAGCTGGGTGTTGATTTAACCCGGGTGGTGGGTTCAGCACCTAAGGGTCGCATTACTCAAGAAGACATCAAACAGTTTGTTAAGCAAGCTTTGTCAGTCACCGTTCCTGCTTCTACTTCACAAGGTTCAGGTGTCGGTTTAGACTTGCTGCCTTGGCCAAAAGTCGACTTCACCAAATTTGGTGGTGTTGAGGTTAAACCACTTTCACGTATCAAGAAAATTTCAGGCGCAAACCTACATCGTAACTGGGTCATGATTCCTCATGTGACCAACAATGATGAAGCCGACATCACCTCACTTGAAGCTTTACGAGTGACGTTAAATAAAGAGCATGAAAAATCAGGTGTCAAAATAACCATGCTGGCATTTTTAATAAAAGCCTGCGTAGCCGCATTGAAAAAATTCCCTGAATTTAATGCTTCGCTAGATGGTGATTCTCTTGTATTAAAGCAATATTTTAATATTGGTTTTGCAGCCGATACACCCAATGGTTTAGTGGTTCCCGTGATTCGCGATGCTGATAAAAAAGGCATCATTGAATTGGCAACTGAATCGTCAGCTCTGGCTAAGAAAGCGCGTGAGGGTAAGATTTCTCCTGCAGAGATGCAAGGGGGTTGTTTTTCAATTTCATCTTTAGGTGGTATCGGTGGCACGAACTTTACCCCCATTATTAATGCGCCTGAGTTGGCTATTTTGGGTGTCTCAAAGTCTTATCAAAAACCCGTCTGGAATGGCAAAGAGTTTTTGCCTCAGTTAACAATTCCGTTGTCTTTGTCTTATGACCATCGCGTTATTGATGGTGCATCTGCTGCCCGCTTTAATGCCTATCTCGGTTCCTTGTTAACCGATTACCGTCGTATCGTGCTTTAAGGGGAATGAGATGAGCAACGCAATCAATATGGTTGTACCTGATATCGGTGACTTTGATGAAGTTGAGGTCATTGAAATTTTGGTTAAAGTGGGCGACACCATCAAACCTGAACAAAGCCTGATAACAGTTGAGTCTGATAAAGCCTCGATGGAAATTCCTGCTTCAGGCGAAGGCGTCGTGACCGCCATTCAAATTAAAATTGGCGATAAGGTCAAGCAAGGTAGTGTTATTTTATCGATTGAGCCCGGTGCAGCCGCGGCACCGGCTGCGGCACCCGCTGCAGCAACTTCATTAGCGCCTGCCGCTGTTGCGGCTTTCTCACCAGCACCTGCAGTGGTAACGCCATCATCGTCAATTGCACCTGCCCCTTCTGCGTCTTCGGTTCAGTCAACCGCGACGCGTTCTGTTGATGCCGTCGATTTAGTTGTGTTGGGAGCGGGCCCTGGTGGGTATTCAGCTGCTTTTCGCGCTGCTGATTTAGGTTTAAAAGTTGTTCTGATCGAACGTTACAGCACACTAGGTGGCGTTTGTTTGAATGTCGGTTGTATTCCTTCAAAAGCATTGCTACATACTGCAGCGGTTATGGAAGAGGCCCAATCATTAGCTGCACACGGTATTACTTTTAATACGCCAACCATTGATCTTGATAAACTGCGCGGCTTCAAAGACGATGTTATCGGTAAGTTGACCGGTGGTTTGGCTGGCATGGCTAAAGCGCGCAAAGTTGACGTGGTGGTGGGTAAGGGTGAATTTAAAGGCCCCAACCACATTGAGGTGCAAACATCTGATGGCAGTCGCACTATTGAATTTGCTCATGCCATTATTGCCGCGGGTAGCCAGTCCGTTAAGTTACCTTTTATGCCCGATGATGAACGCGTAGTTGATTCAACAGGGGCGTTATTACTGAAATCAATACCCAAGCGAATGTTGATTGTTGGCGGCGGCATTATCGGTCTTGAAATGGGCACAATCTATTCAGCACTCGGTGCACGCTTAGATGTGGTTGAGATGCTTGATGGGTTGATGCAGGGTGCAGACCGCGACTTAGTCAAAGTTTGGCAAAAATTCAATGCACATCGTTTTGACAACATCATGATGGGAACGAAAACTATTGCCGCTGAGGCTAAAGCTGATGGGATCTATGTCACGTTTGAAGGGCCTAATGCCCCCAAAAAAGCTGAGCGCTATGACTTAGTCTTGCAGGCTGTCGGTCGTACGCCAAATGGAAAAAAATTGGGTGCTGAAAAAGCGGGTGTTCAAGTCACTGACCGAGGTTTTATTGAAGTTGATAACCAAATGCGCACGAATGTTCCACACATTTTTGCCATTGGCGACATCATCGGTCAACCCATGTTGGCTCATAAAGCGGTACACGAAGGCCATGTCGCAGCAGAGGTTGTTGCGGGACATAAAGTATTCTTTGATGCGCGTGTTATTCCGTCAGTGGCTTACACCGACCCTGAAGTGGCATGGGTTGGCTTGACTGAAGATGATGCGCGTAAACAAGGCATAAATATTAAGAAAGGCATGTTCCCTTGGGCGGCTTCCGGCCGAGCTATTGCTAATGGGCGTGATGAAGGCTTTACCAAACTGTTGTTTGATGCTGAAACCCAACGCATTGTGGGGGGGGGCATTGTAGGTACTCATGCGGGCGATCTTATCAGCGAAGTGGCATTAGCTATTGAAATGGGTGCTGATTCAGTTGACATAGGCAAAACGATTCATCCTCACCCTACCTTGGGCGAATCAATTGGTTTATGCGCTGAAGCGGCTGATGGACATTGCACTGATTTGCCACCCGTTAAAAAGGCCACTACAAAATAGCCGTCATATGGGTAATTGTTAGATCTATAGCTCGGTTTGGGTGCCCATATAAGCATCAAACCGAGCTTTTTAACTTTAAAGGCCGATAGTTCATNNATTAAAGCACTTCATTAAATCTTTACCTTGTGAGGTAGATTCTGTGTATTAAATGCCCTGCAAACTTCGTTTCTCACAAAGGGAAGAGAGATCAAGACAGGTAAAATAAGTCATTCGCAACCATTTTGTGGTCAATCGTGTCTCTTACTCTTACACTGCTCGGCTCTTCAGCCCTTTCTGCTTTTCGTGCTCAACGGTTACTTGAGGCGCTGCAAAAGCAAGGTTTACCGATTACTGGCATTCAAGCGCGGTATGAGCATTTTGTATGGCTTAACCAGCCAATCTCTTCAGATCAAGAAAGCCTCTTAACAAAATTGCTTGATTATGGGGTGCCCATTGAATCGCCGTTAGATGAGACGTCAGGCATGGTTTTGCGGGTCTTGCCTCGTCTTGGCACAGTTTCTGCTTGGGCCAGTAAATCTACCGACATTGCCCACAATTGCGGTTTAAAAGATGTGCACCGTATTGAGCGCGGCGTTAGGTACACCATTACGTTAAAGCGAGGCGTGCTCAAAGCATCGAAATTAAACGATGCTCAATTGAAATTGCTGGCTGATTCTTTACATGACCGTATGACTGAAACAGTAGTCGATGCAGATTTTAATGCTGAACAACTCTTCGTGAGCTTGCCCGGTAAACCGATGCAAACTGTTGACGTGATGCAAGGTGGTCAAGCTGCTCTCGAAGTGGCTAACCAGTCAATGGGTTTAGCACTGTCTGCCGACGAAATTGAATATTTAGTTGATGCTTTTGCAGTGTTAGGACGCAACCCAACAGACGTCGAGTTGATGATGTTTGCACAGGCGAATAGCGAGCACTGCCGCCACAAAATTTTTAATGCTAGGTGGGTCATTGATGGTCAGGCATTAGATAAAACGCTTTTTGGCATGATTCGTGAAACCCATGCGGCACAACCTTTAGGCACTGTCGTAGCCTACAGCGATAATTCAGCGATTATGCATGGAGATCAGGCTGTTCGGTTCAGGCCTGACCCTATCGCGCATGCTAGGCCTAGCGCTTACACTCGGCAAACGCAACTGGTTCACACCATCATGAAGGTTGAGACCCATAATCACCCCACTGCCATTGCACCTTTTGAGGGCGCCTCAACAGGTGCCGGCGGTGAAATACGCGATGAAGGGGCAACTGGGCGTGGCTCTAAACCCAAAGCGGGTTTGTCAGGTTTTACGGTCGGACATTTGCGCTTTGACAATGCCCCACAACCTTGGGAAGTTGATCATCATGGGGCGCCTGATCGTATTGCCAGCCCACTTAACATTATGATCGAAGGGCCACTGGGAGCTGCGGCATTTAATAATGAGTTTGGGCGCCCAAATTTACTGGGTTATTTTCGAAGTTTTGAACAAAGTGGCGGCGGTTTACGCTGGGGCTACCACAAACCCATCATGATTGCAGGTGGCTTAGGAAGCATTGACGATACTCAAACGGCTAAAGACCCGCTGCCACCCGGTGCACTATTGGTGCAGTTGGGTGGCCCGGGGCTTCGTATTGGCATGGGTGGTAGTGCCGCTTCAAGTATTGGTGCCGGTTCAAATGCGGCCCAGCTTGATTTTGATTCTGTTCAACGTGGCAACCCGGAAATTGAACGCCGTGCGCAAGAAGTTATTGATCGTTGCTGGCAGTTGGGCGAAAAAAACCCTATTTTAGCTATTCATGATGTGGGGGCAGGGGGTTTGTCTAATGCATTTCCCGAGTTAGTTAACGATGCAAATCGGGGTGCCATTTTTGACCTTAAAGCGGTTCGGCTTGAAGAGTCAGGCATGTCACCTGCAGAGATCTGGAGCAATGAAAGCCAAGAGCGTTATGTCTTGGCGATTGAGCCTCAAAACTTGGAACAGTTTGCGGCTTTGGCCAATCGTGAGCGATGCCCTTTTGCAGTGATTGGAGTGGCAACTGAGTCGCGTCAATTGCGTGTAACTTTTGGTGACATCAGCCCGGTAGATTTACCCATAGATGTTATTTTGGGTAAGCCGCCACGCATGTTACGTGATGTAAAACGTATGTCAGGCATTTCTGAACCGATTGATTTGGTAACCTTCACACTCGACCAAGCGGTCGAGCGCGTCTTACGTCACCCGACTGTGGCTAATAAAACATTCCTCATCACCATTGGTGATCGAACCGTTGGCGGCTTGTCGAGTCGTGATCAAATGGTGGGTCCATGGCAGGTTCCGGTCTCTGATGTTGCCGTCACATTGGCTGATTTTGATGGTTTCAGAGGTGAAGCCATGGCGATGGGTGAACGCACCCCATTGGCAATGTTCAATGCACCTGCATCGGGTCGAATGGCAATAGCTGAAGCATTGACCAACCTAGTTGCGGCTGACGTTCAACAGATAGAAGACATTAAACTTTCAGCCAACTGGATGGCGGCATGTGGTGCCCCTGGCCAAGATGCCGCGTTATTTGATACAGTTGAAGCGGTGAGTCAGTTTTGTCAGGCTGCAGGCTTGTCA
The DNA here is from genome assembly GCA_002422175.1 of Alcaligenaceae bacterium UBA6179. GTDB lineage: Bacteria > Pseudomonadota > Gammaproteobacteria > Burkholderiales > Burkholderiaceae_B > Algicoccus. The sequence goes on along the minus strand of DITR01000084.1, from coordinate 4,428 downwards.
ATTCCCGTTGGTAAAGATTCGCTGTCGATGCGCACACGTTGGCAATCTGAGCATGAGTCACGCGAAGTGATTTCTCCTGTTTCATTAATCGTTACAGCCTTTGCCTCCGTTAAAGATGTTCGTAAAACTTTGACGCCACAACTTCGCACTGATGTGGGCCCCACCACTTTAATTTTGATTGATTTGGCAGCTGGCCAACAGCGTATGGGCGGTTCTATATTGGCGCAAGTCACAGGGCAATTGGGCGATCAAGTGCCTGACATGCAAGATGCCCAACGTCTTCGTGCTTTCTTTGTAACAGTGCGCACCTTGGTTGAGTCAGGTGTTGTGTTGGCTTATCACGACCGTTCAGATGGTGGTTTGTTTGCAACCGTCACTGAAATGGCTTTGGCGGGCCACTGTGGCGTTTCAGTCAACATTGATATGCTGACGGTTGATCCTGTTGCGACTGATTGGGGCGACTACAACATTAAGCCCAGTCAAATGAAAGTACAACGTGATGAGCTGACCCTTAAAGCATTGTTTAATGAAGAGGCAGGGGCCGTCATACAAGTACCCTCTAGCGAACGTGATGCGGTCATGCAAGTATTGCGCGGTGCGGGTTTATCGGCACATTCTCATGTTATTGGTTCGCTCAATACTCAAGATAAAATTGATTTTTACCGCGATGGTAAAAAAATATGGGGTAAGCCCCGTGCAGAGTTAGGTCAAATGTGGTCTGAGGTGAGCTGGCGCATAGCCAGTCTTCGTGACAACCCGGCCTCAGCGCAGGCAGAGTTTGATCTGTGGAAAGAAACGGATGACCCAGGTCTAAACATTCAAATTGATTTCAACCCACAAGAAAATATCGCTTCCCCTTATATCAATTCAGGCGCTCGGCCTCGCATTGCGATTTTGCGTGAGCAAGGTTGTAACAGCCAGGTCGAAATGGCATGGGCATTTGATCAAGCCGGTTTTGAATCGGTTGATGTTCACATGACTGATTTGTTGCAAGGTCTGACAACACTAAACCAACACCAAGGTTTTGTGGCTGTGGGTGGTTTTAGTTATGGTGATGTTTTGGGGGCGGGTGAAGGTTGGGCACGCAGCATTCGCTTTAATACCGCTTTAGCTGATCAGTTTGCCCAGTACTTTGCTCAACCTAATCATTTTGCTTTGGGAGTTTGTAATGGTTGCCAAATGTTGGCGGCTTTGGCCGATATGATTCCGGGCGCTCAAGATTGGCCACGATTCACCCGTAATGTTTCTGAAAAATATGAAGCGCGTTTATCGCTCATTGAAGTGCTCGACTCACCCTCAATATTCTTTAAGGGAATGGCAGGTTCACGTATACCGGTTGCGGTGGCTCATGGTGAGGGTTATGCTGACTTTCGTCGTCAGGGTGATGCTTCTTTGGTGGTTAAAGCGGCGCGTTTTGTTGATCATCAGGGGCGGGCGACTGAGCAGTACCCCTTTAACCCCAACGGTAGCCCAGACGGCTTAACGGCTGTTACCACGATCGATGGCCGTTTTACGGCAATCATGCCACACCCTGAGCGTGTCACTCGCAACGTCATGCTGTCCTGGGCACCTGAAAAGTGGGGCAATCACGACTCGGGCGGTGTTTATTCACCCTGGATAAGGTTTTTTCAGAATGCTCGGGCACATTTGGGTTAAAGCGATGAGGGTTGAGACTTGATAGCGAGCCGGGTCATCGTATAATCACGCTTTGCGCCCGGAGCTTTTCATGCGTTTAATACAAACCGCGCTCACCTTTGATGATGTTTTATTGGTGCCTGCCTATTCTCAAGTTTTACCTCGTGACACTTCTTTAATTACGCGCTTAACGCGCAACATTTCGTTAAATATGCCTTTAGTGTCTGCCGCGATGGACACCGTCACCGAGTCTCGCTTAGCCATTGCCATGGCTCAAGAGGGTGGTATTGGCATTATTCATAAAAATTTGACTGCCCAAGAACAAGCCATAGAAGTGGCACGTGTTAAGCGTCATGAGTTTGGTATTGTGATTGACCCCGTCACGGTAACCCCACAAATGAAAGTGCGCGACGCGATCAGTTTGCAGCGTCAGCATGGCATTTCAGGTTTGCCCGTCGTTGAAAATGGTCAGGTCGTCGGTATTGTGACAAACCGAGATTTGCGTTTTGAAGAGCGACTCGATGAGCCTCTTAGCAAAGTCATGACGCCACGCGACCGTCTGATCACTATGACAGAAGGCGCCACACTCGCAGAAGCCCAATCACTCATGCACAAGCATCGGCTCGAGCGCGTCTTGATTGTTAATGATAATTTTGAATTACGCGGTTTAGCAACGGTTAAAGATATTCTTAAAAATACTGAACACCCCATGGCATGCAAAGACTCTAAAGGTCAATTGCGAGTTGGTGCTGCCGTTGGCGTCGGTGCAGGTACTGAAGATCGGGTTGAAAGACTAGTTGCCGCGGGTGTTGATGTCATCATTGTTGACACGGCGCATGGCCACTCAGAAGGCGTGCTTGAACGTGTACGCTGGATCAAAACACAATTTCCAAAACTTGATGTGATTGGTGGCAATATTGCCACAGCTGCGGCCGCGCACGCTTTGGTTGAGGCTGGTGCTGATGGCGTCAAAGTAGGCATTGGCCCAGGTTCAATTTGCACCACGCGTATTGTGGCCGGTGTAGGTGTGCCTCAAATTACTGCGATTTCAGACGTGGTGAAGGCTTTAGAAGGTACTGGCGTGCCAGTTGTGGCTGATGGGGGTATTCGTTACTCTGGCGATGTGGCTAAAGCGATTGCTGCCGGGGCATCAACCGTCATGATGGGCAGCATGTTTGCAGGCACTGAAGAAGCACCGGGCGAAATCGTTTTATTTCAAGGCCGTTCTTATAAATCGTACCGGGGTATGGGCAGTTTGGGTGCCATGGCTGACGGCTCCGCCGATCGTTATTTTCAAGACCCTGCAAATAATGCTGACAAATTTGTACCAGAGGGTATTGAAGGTCGCGTGCCTTACAAGGGCAGCGTGTTGGCAATTATTTATCAATTAGCGGGTGGTTTGCGCGCTTCGATGGGTTATTGCGGTTGCGCAACCATTGAAAACATGCGCCATGATACACAGTTTGTGCAAATTACCTCGGCGGGCATTCGTGAATCGCATGTGCATGATGTACAAATTACCAAAGAAGCCCCTAACTATCGAGCCGAGTAGAATTTGCCATTCATAAATGTAACCACTCACTTTTAATCATCTAGGCTTATGTCACGCACTCATCAAAAAATTCTCATCCTTGATTTTGGTTCACAAGTGGCTCAGCTTATCGCCCGTCGTGTTCGTGAGCAGCAGGTTTACTGCGAGTTGCACCCTTTTGATGTAAGTGACGACTTTATTAAAAGCTTTAACCCCAATGGCATCATTTTGTCAGGAGGGCCAAACTCAGTTTACGAAGCGACAAACTGGAAGGCGCCTCAGGCTGTTTTTGAACTTGGCGTGCCCGTTTTAGGCATTTGTTATGGCATGCAAACTATGGCTGAGCAGCTCGGTGGCAAAGTTGAAAGTTCTAATAAACGCGAGTTTGGTTATGCTCAAATGCGTGCACGGGGTCACTCAAAACTGTTCGCCGGTATTCAAGATCGTGACAACGCACAAGGGCATGGCTTCCTTGATGTGTGGATGAGTCATGGCGATAAAGTCACTGAACTGCCACCTGGTTTTAAAGTGATTGGTGATAACGAATCAACCCCCGTGGCGGCTATGGCTGATGAAGATCGTCGCTTTTATGGCGTACAGTTTCACCCTGAAGTCACCCATACGCCAAAGGGCAAAGAAATATTTTCCCATTTTGTGCATGATATTTGCGGCTGTAGCCAAGACTGGACCATGCCAAGTTATGTCGATGAGGCTATTGAAAAAATTCGTGCTCAAGTGGGTCATGAAGAGGTCATATTAGGTTTGTCGGGTGGCGTTGACTCGTCTGTTGCGGCCGCATTATTGCACCGGGCTATTGGCAATCAATTAACCTGTGTATTTGTTGATAACGGCTTGTTACGCTTAAATGAAGCTGAACAAGTTATGGCAACCTTTGCCCGCGGTCTGGGCGTTAAAGTCATTCATGTTGATGCAGCTGAACAATTTTTAGGTCA
>DITR01000084.1:0-155 GCA_002422175.1 Alcaligenaceae bacterium UBA6179 | reverse complement strand
ATGAAGCTCAAACTTCTTGAACCATTGCGTGAGCTCTTCAAAGATGAGGTTCGTGAGCTAGGTGTTGCCTTGGGGCTGCCACACGATATGGTTTATCGTCATCCGTTTCCAGGTCCTGGTTTGGGTGTTCGAATTTTGGGTGAAGTCAAAAAAGA
>DITR01000068.1:1352-4599 GCA_002422175.1 Alcaligenaceae bacterium UBA6179 | reverse complement strand
TCAAGTTCAAGTGCGGCTTTTTCAACGAGCTTTTCTGGTAATTGGGTTTGTATTGATACGCCTAGCGACTCAAACTGACCTGCCTGCTTAATTAAATTATCACGACCGGTATAGAGTTGCCCCATGGCTTTTTCAAACGAAGTTTTAGCATTGTCGAGCTGATTACCCAGCGCTTCCATGCTAGTTAAGAAACTAATTAGTTTTTTGTACACTTTGCCAGCGCGGTCCGCTAATTCAGCCGTATGTGCGTTTTGTTCTTCAAAGCGCCACAACTGCCGCACAATATTTAAACTAGTTAACAAAGTTGTGGGTGTTGCCACTAAAACATTTTTTTCAAGCGCTTTTTGAAACAATGATTCGTCAGCCTTAACCGCTTCCACAAAAGCTGACTCAACCGGAACAAACATAAAGACCATATCTGGGCTGTTGACGCCAGGTAAGTTGTAATAAGCGCGATCAGATAGCTCAGTAATACGGTCAGAAAGCGCTTTGATATGTTCGTTTAACGCTTGTTTACGCACGATGTCATCTTCTGCATTCACAAAACGCGTGTAAGCATTCAGAGACACTTTGGCATCGATGATAAGTTGTTTATTTTGTGGCAAATAAACAATCACGTCGGGGCGTTGGCGTTCACCGCTTTCATGCTGAAAATTTTTCTCGGCTTTATAGTCAATTCCAGGACGCAAGCCTGAACGATCTAAGACATTCGCTAAGACCAGCTCACCCCAATTACCTTGTTTTTTTGACTGACCTTTAAAGGCGACCGTTAAGCTGTGGGCCTCTTCAGTCATTTGGCGGTTCAACTCACTTAAGCGCGCCAACTCTGCTTTAAGCGTGGCTTGTTGTTGGGTATCGTGTGTGTGTATTTCTTCGACTCGGGTTTTAAATTCAACAATACGTTGGCGTAAGGGGTCGAGCAGTTGACCGATATTATTTTGATTCTGTTCAGTAAAGCGTTTAGATTTTTCTTCCAAAATATCATTTGCCAATGATTTAAATTGATCTGACAAAGCTTGTTTAGCTTCACCTAACAACTTAAGTTGGTCTTGGGCATGTTCTTGCTGAAGATCGTGTTGTTTTTGTAGCGTAGAGAGCTGGGTAGTCAATGTACCCACATTTGACTCAGCAAATAAACGGGCTGTTTTTTCAGCGTTTAAATCTTGTCTGAGCTGATCGAATTGGGTTTGCAAGCCAGTTGCTTGAGCCTGTGAACGACTTAACGATTCTCGAGCCGTATTAAGCTCATGCTGTGTACTTTTAACGTATTGTTCCGTTTCAGTGAGCTTGTTTTCTAAGGTCGCCATGTGGCTTAAGCGCTCTTGTAAGACGGCAACATCGCTTGATAACTCAGCCCGCCCTTGCGCAATACCTTGTATTTTTTGCCTACGCAATACCAACCAAACAAGCCCAGCGCCCAATATAAAGGCCGCAAAATACTCAAGTAAACGTAACCATTCTGGCGTCATAACAAAAAACCTCTACAAAAACTAAAATATCAAGTGCTCAACACAGGTTAGACTACCTAAAGGTAAGCTGGCAATCAAATACCCCCTATGGAACCTCATTTAAACCCACAAGAAGCCATCGCGCTCGATTCAACAGAGTTCGCTAAGCATACCCCCATGATGCAACAATTCCTCAAGCTTAAAGCTGAGGCGGGTTCAATGCTGCTTTTTTACCGCATGGGTGACTTCTACGAACTATTTTACGAAGATGCTGAACGCGGGTCACGTTTATTAGGCTTAACACTCACCAAACGCGGGAACTCTAACGGTGTGCCCATTCCGATGGCGGGTGTGCCCGTTCATGCGGCTGAGCAGTATTTAGGCCGTTTGGTTGCGATGGGCGAATCAATTGCCGTGTGCGAACAGATTGGCGACCCCGCCACGAGTAAAGGCCCCGTTGAACGCAAAATTGTCCGTTTGGTCACACCAGGCACCCTAACTGATGATGCGCTCTTACCCGCCAAGGCTGATCGTTGCGTGGCTGCCTGGTGGCAACCCACTAAAGCGGGCAAAGCAACCGGTCGTGCCGGTTTAGCTTGGCTCAATTTAGCGAGCGGTGAATTTCGCGTCAGTGAGTGCAATACTGAGCAGCTTGAGTCTGAGTTGCATCGTATTGACCCGGCCGAAGTCATCAGCGCTGACACAGCGATCAAGCCTTTTACGTTAGCCTGTGCTCAAACTAATGTGCCTGACTGGCACTTTGACACGCGCAATGCTTGTGAACAATTAACACAACATTTTGCAGTTGATTCATTGGCAGGCTTTGATGTGCAGGGGCTTGAAGTCGGTTTATGTGCAGCAGGCGCCCTCTTGCGTTACGCCATACGCACGCAAGCTTCATCGTTGCAACATATTCAAACGATCAGTGCCGAACGTGCCAGCGATTTTATTTTGATGGATCAAGCCACGCGCCGTAATCTTGAGCTGACCCGAACCATTTCGGGTGAAGAATCACCCACTTTATTTTCATTGCTCGACCATTGTGGCACCCCTATGGGTAGTCGTTTACTCAAGCGTTGGCTTCACCACCCATTGCGCAACATACATCACATTCGCAACCGCCAGGCCGGTGTCGGTGTGTTGTGTGACAGCCCCCAAATGGGCGTGCTTCAAAAACACACGGCTCAACTTCCTGATCTTGAACGCATGGCAACTCGGGTTGCTTTAAAAAGCATCAAACCTCGCGAGCTGGCCAGTTTACGCGATGCGTTGTGCCAACTGCCGGCGTTGAGTGGGTTGCTTGAACAAGTGATTGATCACGCCCATCAAAGCCAAATTGACCATCCACTTCGTGCTTTATGGCAAGCGCTTGAAATAGACACACAACTCAGCCACTTGCTTACGGCTGCTATCACATCAGAGCCTGCCACCCAAGTGCGTGACGGTGGTGTCATAGCTGATGGCTACGATGCAACGCTTGACGAGCTCAGAAAGCTGTCAACTGACCAAGGTCAATTTTTAATTGAGCTTGAAGCCCGTGAAAAAGCCCGCACGGGCATTCATAACTTACGCGTCGAATTTAATCGCGTTCACGGGTTTTTTATTGAAGTGACACGCGGGCAAATTGACAAAGTTCCTGACGATTACCGACGTCGGCAAACCCTCAAAAACGCAGAGCGCTTCATCACCCCAGAGCTCAAATTGTGGGAAGACAAAATACTGTCAGCTCAAGACCGTTCTCTCACCCGCGAAAAGTGGCTTTATGAAACCCTAATCGACAGTCTTTTGCCCTATGTGCC
>DITR01000068.1:0-1300 GCA_002422175.1 Alcaligenaceae bacterium UBA6179 | reverse complement strand
CGAACCATAGAGCGTTTCACACCGAATGATTGCATACTGAGCCCAGAGCGTTCTTTGCTGATTATTACTGGCCCTAATATGGGTGGCAAATCAACGTTTATGCGTCAAGTTGCATTAATTGTGCTGCTCGCTCAAATGGGTAGTTTTGTGCCGGCGACTTCAGCACGTATTGGCGCTGTCGATCGTATTTTCACCCGCATTGGTGCGGCAGATGATTTAGCAGGCGGGCGTTCAACTTTCATGATGGAAATGACTGAGGCAGCCACAATTTTGTCTGCAAGCACCTCTAACAGTTTGGTGCTGGTCGATGAAATCGGCCGTGGCACCTCAACTTATGATGGTTTAGCACTGGCCTGGGCCATTGCTTATCGTTTGTTAACACACAACCGCGCCCTGACATTGTTTGCAACGCACTACTTTGAGCTCACACGCATGCCTCACGACAATCATTGTGCAGCGAACGTGCACTTGGCAGCCACCGATTCAAACCGCGGCATTGTTTTTTTACACGAAGTGCAAGCAGGACCTGCAAGCCGTAGTTATGGCATTCAAGTTGCGCAACGTGCAGGGGTTCCTGCAGCGGTAATTCGTCATGCCACGCGTGAACTTGATAAGCTTGAAGCGCAGGGCACCCCCTCACCTCAGTTAGGTTTATTTACTGACAACGCCGTCACCATGCAAACACAAACTGACCCTGTTGATCACCCTAATCAAGACCTCATTGATGCCCTCACTCTGATTGACCCAGACTCCTTAAGCCCGCGTGAGGCGCTTGACGCGCTATATGATCTAAAGAAAAAACTCGCACATTAATCGCCTTGAGGCATTTAAGCCATGAATAAATCGACTCACAAACAGCATACGTCTGTTCACGACCCTCGCACCTTGTTGGGGGGAATAAGCCCCAAACAATTTATGGCTGAATATTGGCAAAAAAAACCATTGCTTATTCGAGGGGCATTGCCCGGGTTGGTGCCACCCGTCCCGCTTGCTCAATTAAAACGGCTAAGCCGACGTGACGATGTTGAATCAAGACTGATTTGGCGTGAGGCTGATCAGTGGTGTATGGAACATGGCCCATTTGATCATTTACCCCGTGCCACTGAAAAAGAGTGGACACTACTCGTTCAGGGGGTTGACCTACATGACGACGTGGCCAGTGACTTGCTGCATCAATTTAATTTTGTCCCGGCAGCACGACTTGATGACATGATGATTAGCTATGCCACCGACGGGGGTGGGGTCGGACCGCACTTTGACAGTTACGACGTATTTTTAATTCAAGCGCATGGCAAAAGAC
>DITR01000208.1 GCA_002422175.1 Alcaligenaceae bacterium UBA6179 | reverse complement strand
TAGGTATCACTTATTTTGGCAAGCTCGGCGATATAGGGGCGCATGAGCGCGGCGCCTAATGCACAATTCAAACCAATTGTTACGGGTCGTGCATGACGGACTGAATTCCAAAAAGCTTCCACCGTTTGGCCTGACAAAATACGACCCGATGCGTCGGTAACGGTACCCGAAATCATCACAGGCAAGCGTTCGCCGGTTTCAGCAAATACTTGCTCAATTGCAAAAATGGCAGCTTTGGCGTTTAACGTGTCAAAAATGGTTTCAACCAACAACACGTCAACGCCACCTTCTAACAAAGCCTTGACTTGCTCTGTGTAGGCAATACGCAACTCATCAAACGTCACGTTACGCGCGCCGGGGTCATTGACATCAGGTGAAATAGAGGCTGTTTTCGGTTGTGGCCCCAAAGCCCCCGCTACAAAACGTGGGCGCTCAGGAGTTGAAAACTTATCGCAAGCCTGACGTGCCAAGCGGGCGGAAATCAAATTCATTTCATACGCGAGTTCAGGTAAGTCGTAATCACCTTGAGCAATAGATGTGGCACCAAAAGTATTGGTTTCAACTAAATCAGCACCCGCTTGTAGATATTGCTCATGAATAGTTTGAATCACATCAGGGCGCACAATCGACAACAACTCGTTATTGCCTTTGACGTCTTTAAAATGATCTTTAAACCGGTCGCCCCGAAAGTCAGCTTCATTAAATTTGAGCTGCTGAATCATTGTGCCCATCGCACCATCAAGTACCAAAATGCGTTGCCCCAATGCGCGTACAAACTCAGCGCCTCGGGTGTAAGACTCAATTGGGTAGGGTTGTTTGGGATAAGACATAAGAGACCGTTGCACTGAAAGGTTTAAGGCAAGTGTTATATCGTAACAAAATAAGGGCTCAAGACCACTGTAAAGCCCCATTTTTTAACGCTGTTTACACAAAAACAGGGGCTTTCACACCTTTACTTTTTAAGTCGCGCGCAGACCTCAGTCATTCGTCGTGCTAAAGTGATTACGCTTTGGTGCTTTCGGTGCCGCTATACGTGGGGTTAGTTTGACCTGCATGGCATTGGGAAAGTTAAACGGGAAACAGGAAGCCTTCAATCTTGAAAGCCAGCCTGTGCTGCCCCCGCAACGGTCACCGTTAGGTTTTTTAAACCTCGCGACAGCCCGATACCGGCCAAATAGCCATTTTTTGCTGAACAACAGCTCGAAATGCATCCCTAATTAACGTGCGGGGACGCACGTTTTACGTGAGTTTTTTTATCATGACTTTGAAGCCTTATCTCAAGGCAACGGGCGTTCTTGCCTGCTTGCTACCCGTTATATCTGCTGCACAAAATATTTCCCCCCAGCAAACTGAAACAACAAAACTCGATGCCATCATCGTGACAGCCACGCGTTCAGCTCAAACACTTAAAAGCACCATCGGTGACAATACGGTTGTGAGTCGTGAAGCGCTAGATCAAACACCTGACGCAACTCTGGCAGAAGTACTTGGCCGTCAACACGCCATTACCTTTGTAAACTATGGGGGCCCACAAACCTTATCAACTATTAATATTCGCGGCACCAATAGCAACCAAAGTTTAGTACTGATTGATGGGGTCCGCACCAACAACGGTAGCAATGGTTTGCCTGCCTTAAACGCTATGCCTATCAACAGCATTGAGCGCATTGAGATTGTGCGTGGCGCGAGCAGTAGCTTATATGGTGCTGATGCGATAGGTGGGGTGGTGAACATCATTACCCGCAAACCAGGTGACAAACAACCCTTTGAAGCCTTTGCCAACATGGGTGTGGGCACTTACTCAAGCAGCGAATACGACGCTGGGTTTTCAGGGTCGCACAATGGGTTGAGTTATAGCTTGTACGGAGGGTATGGACAAAGTGCAGGGTTTGATGCCACAACCAATAAAAATTATTATGCCAACCCCGATACAGACTCTTATTACCGTAGCAATATTGGTGGCCAGATTGGCATGGCCTGGCAGCCNNGGTCAGACTTTAACGTTAAGTACATTCCAGTCGCGCAACAATGCAGGGGTTGACTTTGGTACACCCTATTTTAATGACCGCGGCATTCAAACGTTAAGCAACACGACATTAACCAGTTCAAATCAAATTAATAAAGTGTGGTTAAGTACGTTAACGGCATCTATTTTGACTGATCAATACGACACTAAAAATATACCGACGGGCAACTTAAACGGCACGCAAACATATAAAACAGATCAAACCCAATACGTTTGGCAAAACAATTTCAAACTATCTGAAACGCAGCAATTTAGCCTCGCTTATGAACGTTTAAATCAAAAAATTTCAGGACAATTTTCTGATGGCGATTACGTCACGCCATCTTATGTTGGTTATCAAAATAATGAAGTGTTTACCAACGCATTTGTCGGCGTTTATCAAGGTGAATGGGGTCCGCACGCAGTTCAGTTGAGTGCGCGTAACGATGCCAACTCGCAATTTGGTAACTTTGCAACAGGTAGTATTGGCTACGCCTATCAGTTCACATCACAATGGCGCGCTAACGTGGGTTTTAATACCGGTTTTAGAGCCCCTAATTTTAATGAGCTGTATTGGCCACTCACAGCAGACTTTGTCGGCAACCCCAACTTACAACCTGAAAAATCAAAAAACATTGAAGTGGGTTTGCAATACACCCACCTGAGTGGTCAGCTTGGTGTAACGGCCTATCAAACTGAGATCAGCAATTTGATCTTGAACCAACCCAATCAGCCCGGTAGTTATATTTACCAGCCTTTCAATATTGGGCAAGCTACCCTTAAAGGCATCACGTTAAATGGTAATCAATACATCACCAAACATACACAAATCGTGGGTAGCTTTGATTGGTTAAGCCCGATCAATGATGACACCAATGAATTGTTACCTTTACGTGCTCAACGTGTTTTGCGTATGGCAGCTGAGCATACTTGGGGTGAAGCATTGTTTGGCTTGGAATGGTATTTATCGAGTGCCAGAAGAGAGGTCTTTAGCAAAAATAATATGGGGGGCTACGGTTTACTCAACGCCTCTTTGGCTTACAAGGTTTCTAAAAACGCTACCGTTCAAGTTCGCTGGAACAATATGCTGGGTAAAGAATACAACCTTGTGGAAAACTACAACACACCCGGTTCAAACGTTTTTGTTAACCTTGCACTACGATATTGATGACTGGGTAGGACGTTTAATCATATTCATTAAATGATTGATCTTCATACCCATTTTTAATGTTTAGCTTTATTCTCAGAGTCTGTATCAAACAAAATGCCTTACCGTGCTTCTTAAAAAATTAGCCATCATGCCTGTGATGAAACCGCACCATATATTCTTTGGCGTCGCATTACTGTGTTGTGCATTTTTTTTGTCTTTCAATGCAATGGCTCAAACAACCCGTTCGTTGCCTCGTATTGTGACGTTAACCCCACACACGACTGAATTGGTATTTGCTGCGGGTAGTGGGCAAGCTATTGTGGCAACCGTACAGGCCAGTAATTACCCAGCAAGCGTGCTTCAACTGCCAAGGGTTGGTTCAGGTTTAGGGGTTGAAGTTGAACCCATCGTTTCACAAAACCCTACGCTTGTTGTGGGCTGGCCTTCACCGCTTTTAGATCGTCTAAAAAAACTAGGCTTTAAAACCTTTGCCAGTCAGCCACAGTATTTAAATGATATTCCCAATGAAATTGATGCCCTCGGTCAAGCTTTACAAACCGAGGCGTTTGCAAACACGCACAGTGCAATCTTAAGAAATCGTATTCAAGCGTTACCCGACTTGAAGCCTAAAACACCTCTTAAAGTTGCTATTTTGGCTGATCTTGATGCTGGGTATGCGATTGGCGGGCAACATATTCTGAATGATGTCTTGTTGCGTTGTGGTGCAGTTAATGTTTTTGCCCAACACGCTGCTGCGGCGCCGTTAATTAGTGCCGAGTCACTTTGGGCCACTCAACCTGACCTCATTATTGTGGGGCAAACTGAACAAAAACCTGTTCAATTGCCCCCTAAACTGGCTCATTTAAAGGCTAAAGTACTGCCTGTGAATGCTGATACTTTATTTCGACCAGGTCCACGTTTTATTGATGCGGCAGAACTCATTTGCAATCAGTTACAACTGGCGACACAATAGATGTTTACGTCACCTAAACAACAGAGTGCTTGATGTCTGATCCCAAACCTTTCGTTATTGCCAACAAATCCTACACCTCACGTTTATTAATTGGTACGGGCAAGTACCGCGATTTTGAAGAAACTCGTCGCGCCATCGATATGAGTGGGGCTGAGATTGTTACAGTTGCCATTCGTCGAACCAATATCGGGCAAAACAAGGGTGAACAAAGTTTGCTCGATTTTGTCCCCCCCAATCAATTTACGCTTCTGCCGAATACTGCCGGTTGCTATACCGCCGATGATGCGGTGCGCACCCTGCGTTTAGCGCGCGAGTTGTTAGACGACCATCGCTTAGTCAAGCTTGAAGTGCTGGGTGATGCACATACTTTATTTCCTAACATGCCTGAAACCCTTATTGCCGCTAAAACGCTAGTCGATGAGGGGTTTGAAGTCATGGTTTATTGCACTGACGACCCTATTCAATGCCGCATGCTTGAAGATATCGGTTGCGTTGCAGTGATGCCGTTGGCATCACTGATTGGTTCGGGCATGGGTATTTTGAACCCCTGGAATTTAAAGCTGATTATTGAGCAGTCGCGCGTACCCGTTTTAGTTGATGCCGGCGTAGGCACGGCTTCAGATGCTGCCATTGCGATGGAATTAGGTTGCGATGGCATTTTGATGAACACAGCTATTGCCGGGGCAACTGACCCCATTTTGATGGCCAGTGCGATGCGTAAGGCGGTTCAAGCGGGGCGTGAAGCGTTCTTAGCCGGTCGTGTTCCCCGCAAAACCTACTCGGGTATGCCTAGCTCACCCAGCGCGGGTTTAATGCCTTCAATTAGCCCTAAAAACAGCCCCTAAATTTTTTATCATTATTTATGACTCAAACTATTCCCAATATTTTAACGATTGCCGGCAT
>DITR01000190.1:5533-5793 GCA_002422175.1 Alcaligenaceae bacterium UBA6179 | reverse complement strand
AATCTTATTTTTATTGGCTCAGATACGGCTCTTGGTGGTACCCAGGTAAGCTAGTCAATGACACGGCGTTTATTTGGTTATCTAGCGAGGTTTGGCTTCAGCTTTCAGCCATGTGGCTATGGCGAACATTAATATATATGGCTGGCATTGCAAGTTTGGTATTTGCCATATGGGCGAATATGTTGTTGGGTGGTTCACTGCGTGGTCAGTGGTTGCGACGTGATTTAAACAAAGCCATTACCCCGGCCCATTGGCTCGGT
>DITR01000190.1:0-5467 GCA_002422175.1 Alcaligenaceae bacterium UBA6179 | reverse complement strand
TTTACCCCCACGCCCTCAAAGGTACGGCTATAACCGTTTTGATTTTTTTTGTATTTGTAAACTTGATTGTGGCCCACGACAGTAGAAAATTTTCTTATGATGCCAACTACCATCAACAGGTGATCGACTATGTTCAAAAGACTGTTGTGCCAAGGTAAATGAATTAAATTTATTTTTGCCAGACATCTTTAATTGGTGCCCCCTAAACTCAATATAAATAAGTGATGTTCTATGGGTTAACCCTGTTAAATTCGTTTATTAAAAGGGCATTCATCCTGTTAACATTTACAAGGTATATACCTTTCTCATTTGGTATTTAAAGGATTAAAAATGAAATCATTACGATACGTTGCGTTGGCATTATGTTTGTCAGTTGCAAGCGCGGGCGCACATGCCCAACAGTTTATTAATATTTTGACGGGTGGCACCAGTGGTGTGTATTACCCAATGGGTGTTGCACTTTCACAAATTTATGAAAAATCTATTCCAAACGCCAAGATCGCCGTGCAATCAACCAAGGCCAGTGCAGAAAACGTCAACTTGGTTCAAGCCGGTCGGGGTGAGCTAGCTTTTGCATTGGCTGATACGGTTTCAGCTGCATGGCAGGGCGATGAAGAAGCCGGTTTCAAAACTAAACTTGATAAATTGCGTGGCATTGCTGGCATTTATAGCAACTACATTCAAATCGTTGCTTCAGCTGATTCTGGTATTAAAACTTTGGCTGATTTAAAAGGTAAGCGTGTGTCTGTTGGTGCAGCCCGTTCAGGCACCGAGCTAAATGCTCGCGCTGTTTTGAAAGCAGCAGGTTTATCTTACGCTGACTTAGCTAAAGTTGAGTATATGGGCTTTGGTGAATCAGTTGAGTTGATGAAAAATCGCCAGCTTGATGCAACATTGCAATCAGCTGGTTTAGGTGTGTCTTCAATTCGTGACTTGGCCAACTCAGTGCCAATCGTCATCATTGCCGTGCCCGAAAGTGTTGTCGCTAAAATAAATGACCCTGCTTACATTGCGGGTGTGATTCCAGCGGGAACCTATGAAGGTCAAACACAAGCCGTTCCCACAGTCACAATTCCTAATGTATTGGTGACTAACGCGGCTGTGACTGATGCGGTGGCATATGAAATGACGAAGTCACTGTTTGCAAACTTGCCACAATTAGCTGCTGCACATGCAGCCGCTAAAGGTATTGAGCCCGCTAACGGGCCTAAAACGCCTGTGCCATTGCACCCTGGTGCGATTAAATATTATAAAGAGGTGGGTTTAATCAAGTAATTGACACTTCAATTTTGTAGTAAAAAAACCAGCTTGCATAATGCTTGCTGGTTTTTTTGTATGATTCGTTTTCATCTTTACCTTTTAGATAAAAAATATGTCACAAACAACCCCTATGCCTACTCAAAACCCTGAGTTCAAAAAACTCACTGGTTTTGTTTTCTTGATTGGTTTTATGTTTTCAGCCTATCAAATTGCGATGGCTGCCTATCACCCTTTATCGTCACAAATCGTTCGAGTCTTGCACGTTGGTTTTTTATTATTGATGATTTTTGTACTGTACGCACCTAAGACTGCGCAGGGCTCAGTTTTAAAGCATCCTTTAGGTCTTGTCAGTTATGTTGCCGCATTTCTAGGTTTTACACTTTCGCTATATCACTGGTATTTTGAACCTGACTTGGTTGCACGTGCAGGTGAGCCGACGATGGTCGATACTTGGGTAGGTGCCATTATTATTTTGTTGGTGTTTGAGGCCGCTCGTCGTGTGATGGGCATTGCTTTGCCTTTAATATGTGCATCTTTTTTCTTATACGCTTTATTTGGTCAGCAGTTGCCAGGCATATTTATGCATCGTGGTTACCCCCTTGAGCAACTCATCGATCACTTGGGTTTTGGTACTGAAGGCATTTACGGTATACCGACCTTTGTTAGTTCGTCTTACATTTTTCTATTTATTTTATTTGGCTCGTTTTTAGAACAAGCGGGCATGATTAAATTATTTACCGACTTTGCCATGGGTACGGTGGGCCACACCCGTGGTGGCCCCGCTAAAGTGTCAGTGGTGGCGTCGGGCTTGATGGGCACGATTAATGGCTCGGGTGTCGCTAATGTGGTGACAACGGGTCAGTTCACCATACCTATGATGAAACGCTTTGGTTACAAACCAGCATTCGCGGGCGGTGTGGAAGCCACATCAAGCATGGGTGGGCAAATTATGCCGCCCGTGATGGGTGCGGTTGCTTTTATTATGGCTGAAACCATTGGTGTTCAATACGTTGCAATTGTTCAGGCCGCTATTTTGCCTGCGATCTTATACTTTGTAACCGCGTTCTGGATGGTGCACCTTGAAGCGGGGCGCTTAAACCTAACAGGCCTACCTAAATCAGAATGCCCCAACCCATGGACTGCGGTTAAAGAGCGTTGGTACTTACTCTTTCCACTTGCGATTTTAGTGTTTTTATTGTTCTCTGGATACACGCCGCTATTTTCTGGCATGGTGGGTTTAGCGCTGACAGCCATTTTAATTTTGGGTGCAGCCATCGCACTAAAACTCAAAGCCACGGCGATGCGATACGTCTTCTGGATCGCTTTGGGCATTTTTAGTGCGAGCTTTTTTAAATGGGGCATTACCTCAGTCTTACTGATTATTGCAGCGATGGTGGTGATGTTGTTTTTTATCAAAGGGGGTCGCAACACCATTAAATTACTCACAAAAGCGATGGTTGAGGGTGCGCACCATGCGCTACCTGTTGGTATTGCGTGCGCCCTGGTTGGTGTCATTATTGGGGTATTGACCTTAACAGGTGCCGCCACTACTTTTGCAAGTGCCATTATTAGCGTGGGTGAAAATAGTTTGATCGCCTCGCTCTTGTTAACGATGTTGGTTTGTTTGATTTTAGGTATGGGCATTCCAACGATTCCCAACTACATCATTACCTCTTCATTGGCAGCACCTGCTTTATTAGAGCTGGGCGTCCCTTTAATTGTGTCGCACATGTTTGTTTTTTATTTTGGAATTTTGGCTGACTTGACCCCACCGGTGGCGCTTGCCGCATTTGCTGCAGCTCCAATCGCAGGCGTATCGGGTCTTAAGATCAGCTTGCAAGCAGTTAGAATTGCTTTTGCGGGTTTTGTCATACCATTTATGGCTGTGTATTCGCCTGCACTGATGTTGCAGAACGACCCCACAATATGGGCTGTCATCTACATCGTATTAAAGGCTTTAATTGCAATTGGTCTATGGGGCATTGCCTCGGTCGGTTTTTTGTGGAACCCGGTCAATGTTTGGGTGAGAGTTTGGGCTTTTCTGTCTGCAGGTATGTTAATTGCAGCGTTGCCGCTCACCGATGAGCTCGGCTTGGGTTCGTCAGCTTTAGTGTTTGCTTGGTTGTATTGGCAAAACCGTAAAATTAAATTGAAAGCCTCTGTTCAAAGTCAAACTTAATTTATGCACCTATGGCTATTTGTTTAAGTGTTGGTGCAGTGATTGTTTCAATTGCTGCCCAACAGTTCACATTAAGTTGGACCCACTCAGTCGAACGCATTCTTTGGCAAGAAGATTGGCGTGTAAGGGGTCAAAAGCTGTCGTTGGTTGAGGCGCGCATAAAAGGCAATGGTGCTGGCATGGCAGTGCCAGAAGGTGCGGTGTTAAAAAATGGGGTATGGCACTACGGCATATCTTTAGACGTACCTGCGTTGCATTTAACCATTTCACCTTTTGGTCGCGACGAATATCAAATATGTGTGCCCGATCAGGGCTGCCAGGCCATACCCAACATTTTAAGTGATGCTGGTTTTGTAGCAACTGACACGAGCTATGTCGTTAATGTGTCATCTTGTAAAAATTAGCATAATTTTCTGGGTTGCAATTGAAAACTGTCTTGAAGACTCATTCGTATTTATCTTTAAATGAAATACGAATGAGGTGCTTAGGCTAAATTAAATATGCTTTTATGGCGCTTTTATCGCAACGAGTGTTGCGTTAAGAAGCTAAACGCGCATTCCCTGGAAAGAGAACTTTACGAGCCTCTTCGTCCATTTCAGTTTTAAATTGGAACTGAGCTTTTAAAGCTTCTGCGCGTTGTGCCGCAGGGCGAGCATTAATACTGTCAAGCCAGCGTTTGACGTTGGGTAGTTTTTCCCAAGCATCAGCGCCCAAAATGAAAGGTATGACACGCGCCCAACCCCAAAGCGACATGTCAACGATAGTGTATTGATCACCCATCATGTATAGCTGGTTAGTCAGACGCTCTTCAATAATGAGCCAATGACGCCAGGCTTCAAAGTCATAGCGATTCACAGCATATTCTTTAGGTTCGGGTGCAAAATGTTTAAAGTGAACCGCTTGACCACAATAAGGGCCTATTCCGGTTGCAATAAACATTAACCATGAATACATTTCAGCTTTGTTTTCAGGGGTGTTTTCGGGTACAAACTGCCCAATTTTCTCAGCCAAATAAATGAGTATGGCATTGCTATCAAAAATTCGTATGTCGCCATCAGTCATGGCGGGAGTTTTACCGTTGGGGTTGATTGTTTTGAAGGCAGCTGAATGTTGCTCACCTTTGCGTGTGTCAACACCTATCAGTTCATAAGGGGTACCCGTTTCTTCGAGATAAAGCGCAATTTTGAGGGGGTTGGGTGAGGGGTGGTAGTAAAGCTTAAGCATTTGAAGTCTCTTATATGAATGTTTATGAATTTTTAGCCTACATGCAATATGTATCTAAGTATTAACCAACTGATTAAAATATTCGATTGGTTAAAACTCAACCATTAATGATCGTACTCTTGATTGGTGAAAACTTCACCACAAACAAGCGTATTTGTATTCGCGTTAATTTATTTTTTATAAGATGGTTATGACTAACTAAATGTGTCGTAGTGCATGTTGAAGCTTAATTCAGGTTATCGTCATGTTTTAAATGTTTATTAAACATAACGAGTTACTCCATATGTCTGCTACTTCAGCTCAGTCAATTTCTGCTCTGCAATCGGCAACAGGCGCAACGCAATTCGATCCGCTCAATGCGACCGAAACTCATCTTGTAAGCCGCAACACCCTTGATCCAACAGATTGGGAATCGCTTCGAGAGCAGGGGCATCGCATGCTTGATGACATCATCAACCATATGTCGCAGTTACATGAAAAGCCGGTATGGCAACCCATTCCTCAAGCAAAGCGTGATTTGTTCACCGAGCCTTTGCCGCATGGCCCCAGCACTTTAGAGATGGCTCACAAGCGTTTTATGGAAGATGTCTTACCTTACTCGGTTGGTAATGCTAGCCCGGGCTTTATGGGGTGGGTGCAGGGCGGTGGAAACCCGGTCGGCATGTTGGCTGATATGTTGGCATCTGGTTTAAATGCAAATCTAGGTGGCCGAGATCAAATGCCTCTTGAGGTTGAAAGGCAGATTTTGCACTGGATGCGAGAGTTATTTACCTTTCCTGAAACTGCCAGCGGCTTGTTTGTAAC
>DITR01000207.1:4120-4623 GCA_002422175.1 Alcaligenaceae bacterium UBA6179 | reverse complement strand
GAGCGCTCAAACATCTTAGAAAAACTGTTTGAAAGCCTACAGATCGCTTTGCGACACATACCGGGTTCAATGGGTGTTGCTGCAATGGTCACCTGCACGTTGTTTGCAACGGCAACGGGTATCGTGGGTGCAGTGGTGACCCTGATGGGTTTGCTTGCCCTGCCGTCAATGCTTAAGGCGGGTTACGATAAAAAACTTTCATGTGGCATTATTGCTGCCGGTGGCACCCTTGGTATTCTGATACCACCCTCAATAATGCTGATTGTTTATGCGGCTACAGCAGGTGTATCGGTAGTAAAACTTTATGCTGCCGCACTCGTGCCTGGTTTACTGTTAGCAGGCCT
Organism: Alcaligenaceae bacterium UBA6179; assembly: GCA_002422175.1. GTDB lineage: Bacteria > Pseudomonadota > Gammaproteobacteria > Burkholderiales > Burkholderiaceae_B > Algicoccus. Next base: position 4,279 of record DITR01000207.1, on the reverse strand, counting down.
TTATTTGGTTTACATCATCGTTCGAGTGATTATTAACCCAAGCCTGGCACCCAAACTCACGACCGCAAACCACGTCACATTTTGGTATGGTTTTAAGCTCTTGTTGGTTGCATTTTTCCCTCTGGCATTTCTCATTTTTGCGGTGTTAGGCTCTATTTT
>DITR01000207.1:0-4113 GCA_002422175.1 Alcaligenaceae bacterium UBA6179 | reverse complement strand
GCATATCGCGCCTTCACCTGGGACCGACTTCGTGAAGCCGTGTATCTAACCGCCAAAACTTCCGCTATGGTGTGTTGGTTATTCGTTGGCTCCTGGACTTTCTCATCTGTCTTTTCTTACCTAGGTGGTGAAGGTTTGATTGCAGAGTTTGTGTTGTCTATGAATTTAAGCACTGTACAGTTCTTAATCATGGCGCAGTTGATCATATTCATTTTGGGGTGGCCGCTAGAATGGAGCGAGATCATCATCATCTTTGTGCCCATATTCCTACCTATGTTGGCCATATTTGATGTCGATCCACTTTTGTTTGGTTTGTTGATTGCAATTAATTTGCAGTCTTCATTCCTCACCCCACCGATGGCCATGTCAGCCTACTATTTAAAAGGTGTCGCACCAAAAGGAATTGAGCTTTGGGATATCTTCAAAGGATGCTTCCCGTTTCTTGGAATGGTATTACTGACTTTAGTCCTAGTCTACGTTCAACCTAAAATCGTGTCATTTTTACCTGATTTGATTTATAACAACCAAAATCAAGTCGATGATGGTCCATTACCCGAAGGCGTGATTGATCCTTCTTTCTTTTTGACTAAATAAACTTATGAATCAAGACAACATAGCCATTCATGAGTTAACCGCTACGGCCATCAGCGCAATGGTCCGTTCTGGTCAATACACTGCTGAAGACCTGGCCAAACGCTTCCTTGAGAATGCTCGCCCAGTTAACGAGCAACTTCATGCTTTTGTTTACCTAGATGAAAATGCTGTGCTTATTCAAGCTCGTATTCTTGATGAAGGGCGAGCTCAAGGTGGCGAGTTAGGCAGTCTCGCTGGGGTACCCATCGCGATCAAAGATGCTGTTGACACGTTTGACATGCCCTCAGAGTTCGGCTCAGCCACCTTGGCTGGGCGGCAACCTCGCTGGGACGCGAAGGTCGCAAAATTACTTCGTGCTCAAGGCGCTGTGTTATTTGGTAAAACAGCTATGCCGGCTTTTTGCCTTGGCACGCCTGCCAAGACACGCAACCCCCGCAACCTTGAACATACGCCAGGTGGCTCCTCAAGTGGCAGTGCTGCTGCTGTAGCTGCTGGTTTGGTCCCCGTTGCAATTGGCACACAAACAGTGGGGTCTGTGATTCGTCCTGCTTCATACTGCGGTGTCATTGGTTTTAAGCCGACACGTGGGCTTATCTCACGTGATGGCTTGCAGCCACTTTGTGAAACAATCGACCAAGTCGGTGTGTTTGGTCGCACAATTGCTGATGTTGCACTTGTTGCGCAAACATTAATATCAGCTGACCCTAATGACCCCACAACGCAGGGTGTTTTGCCGCGTAACCTTGTTAACATTGCCCTTTCAGAGCCACCTTTTAAACCAAAATTTGTCTTTGTTAAAACGCCGTTCTGGGATCAAATGGACCCTGAAGCCCGTGAGGCTTTTGAAGCGCTAGCAGAAATCATGGGTGATGAAGCACCCATGATTGAGTTGCCCACCGTTGCTAATCAGGCTATTAACTTTCTTAATACCATCGTAGATGCAGAGTTCGCCGTAGCCATGGATCAACACATGCAACACGCAGGTGAGAGTATTGATGAACGTTCACGGCAGGTGGTTGATCGCGGGCGCCAGATTAATGCTTTTGAATATTTGAAGGCTAAGCGTGCAATTGAACCTGTGAATGCAGGTTTCGATGATTTTTTTGGTCGCTTTGATGCCATCATTACGCCCTCAACGCTTGGGCCCGCTCCAAAAGGTCTTGATAGCACTGGCGACCCCATCATGAATGCGTTGTGGTCTTACACGGGCATGCCAGCCATTTCACTTCCATTGCTGATGACTGAATCAGGCATGCCTCTCGGTGTGCAACTTATCGGGCAACGCCATGACGATGCGCGACTGCTTAGAACAGCCAACTGGCTCATGAATAACTTTGACTCTATTACTGGGGCATAAGATGAAACACCTCTCTACTTCAATCATCTCAGCGGTATTACTTGTTCTTTTTCTAGTGCCATATATCTGGAAATTAAAAGACCCAGGGTTGATCATTGTGCTTAGCCTAGGCATTGTTTTAGTTATTTTTGATTTCTTTGTGAGTGGCCGTCAAAAACCAAACATGAAACCGCAACACCCCTCATACGACTCTGAAAGCACTTAAGTCGTTTTTTCTATAAGCGGGTTTTATGTGTAATCATGCATCTTGATGCGCGCGCTAATCAGCATAACCATTGCACAGATGATTATGCTGATAATTAAACCGAACCGCATACCGATTAATACTGACGTTTGTGTAATAGCCATACCCACTAAAGCGGTGCCAATAGCACTACCCAAGGCTCGGTTGGTTTGAATGAAGGCTGAGGCAACGCCGACATCGTGCCGCTGCACTAACATTTGGCTAAATAGCGTTAAGTTTGGCAATATAAAACCCAACCCTGCACCACACAAGGCTGTTGCAACAGCCACCCAGAGAAGCGCGCTGTGTTCTGTAAGCGTCAGTGCCACCAAACACCCCAAACCCAGTACAGCGCTACCGAACACCATGAGTCGTTGGGGTTGCTTTGTTCTCGCGAACAAGTGACCACTGACAATACTACCTAACGGTATACCACCCACTAAGGGTATTAACAATACGCCTGCCTGAGTCGGCGAATATTGAAATGCGATTTGAAATAATAAGGGTAGATAAAAAATTAATATGAACATCACAGCGCCACACAAAAACGCAGCAATATTTAATAACTGAGCTTGCTGTGTTTGCAAAATACGAAGTGGAAATATAGGCATGGCTACTCGTTGTTCAACTTTTATCAGAGCCCAAGCTGATAAACAGCACACAAAAAATATCAATAAACCCCAAGTTGGTTTGACCGTAGAAAAATGACCTACAAAAATTTCAAGGCTCAGCAACAATAAGCCAACCGTCATCATAATTAAGCAGGCACCCAACCAATCGATGCGGTCGCTAGGCTTTTTTTCTGGTTTTAAATGAGGGAAATAACGCACAATCAAAAAGGCCGCTAATGCACCAGTAATCGGTATGACAATAAATGATGCGCGCCAACCCAATAGTTGTTCAGTCATGCCACCAATAAGCGGCCCCAAACCACTCGCTACCGCAAAAGTGGCCGACAACATCACCAGCCAACGCACGCGCTGTTTGGGTTCGGGGAAAAGGTCTGCCGGAGCCGTAAAAGCAGTGGCAACCATAATACCCGCCCCGACCCCTTGAAATACCCTTGCGCCAATTAACTGTGGCATGGTCTGAGACAACGCCGACAAAATTGAACCCAAACTGACAATAAAGAGTGACCACAACATCAACGGTTTGCGGCCATGCAAATCACCTAGGCGACCAAAAATCATAATGGTCATCGCACTGGCTAGAAAGTACCCCGTACCGACCCAAGCGTAAAGAGGCATACCATTCAGTTGTTGCGCCGCTTTGGGTAAAACGGTGCTCACAATGGTGGCGTCAAAAGCAACGATGGCAACTGTTGCAGCAACCCCAGACATAGCCAGTAACAGCTCACGTTTTTTTTGTGGCTGAGTGTTGTCTGAAAATTTATTTTGAATCACAGAATTCATTAAAAAAGAGTAACGTATTCTGATGTTAATACAAATATTTCTTATTGAGGTCGATCTCGAGCAAGCTGCTTAAGTTGAGCCCAGGTGTTGGCAGTGGGGGTAATATGAGGTAATAATTTAAGTAATAGCTCTGCCGTCACAAAGGTATCGGCTGCAGCCGTATGACGGGCCACACATTGCAAACCAAATTGCTCGATGCGCTCGTCAAGTGCATAACGATAAGTGTCTTGAGCCACCCACCCCGCTAAGGGTTCAACATCTAACCACTCATTGCTTAAAGGTGGTAGCCCCGCTTTTTTATATGAACGCTTGAGCATGGCTCTATCAAAGGGTGCCATAAAAGCTAAAAGTGGGGCATCGCCAACCCACGCTCTAAACAACTCAAGCGACTCGCGATGATCGTACCCACCCTCTTGAGCCCCGACACCAATGTGATGAATCAATACGTTTGGGCGCTTTAATTTAACTTTTTCAGGCTTAATGATGACTTCAAATGAATCAGCAAAAACAATTCTTGGCGACTTAAA
>DITR01000023.1:5374-9986 GCA_002422175.1 Alcaligenaceae bacterium UBA6179 | reverse complement strand
GTATTATTTGAAAGAATCACTTCAATAGATCTTTTAGCGACGTCTATAGGGTCTAACAAGGTTTCTTCTAATTCATTGCCAAAATTGGTGGTTCTCATGGGTGTACGAGTGCGCTCGGGGTTAATACAATTGACCCGAATTTCTTTTTCAGCCCATTCTTCTGAAAGTGCTTGGCATAGATTAACGACAGCGGCTTTCGATGCAGAATAGGTACTGTAAAAGGCCCTACCTCGTGTAAAAGATGACGATGTAAATAATAACAGCATGCCTTTGGTTTTCATTAACGCTGGGGCTGAAGCCATGGCAACATTAATGGCACCGCCAATATTGACATCAATCACTTGTTTGATACTTTCTACGGTCATGTTGAGTAGGGGTTGCTTGATTAAAACCCCAGCTGTATTGATTACCACATGAATACGACCTTCAATTTTTAAAACCTGAGTAATGGCTGATTGAACATCTGCCAGTGTAGCAATGTCAGTATTGGTTTCAGTGCGACTAAAAATATGAACTTTTCCGCCATACTTTTTAACTAAGTTTGCAATCTCAAAACCAATACCATAAGAACCCCCAAAAATAACCACGATCATGTCACTGAGTATATTTTTGGTGGAACCAATCGTGGCGGCTGACTCTTTAAGGCTTTTAAGTTGAAATAAGCGGTCTGCTATATAAATATCTTCTTTATAGGTAATTTTGATATTTGTATTTGAGCCCTCAACAACATAAACCGGTTTAGTTGGTAAGTACTTGAGAACCACGCCACAGTCATCGGTTGTTTTAAAGTTGGGGTCTTGCGTGGCAATATCGAAGGCAGCCTTGATTGTGCTTAACTTAAACGCTTGTGGTGTTTGGCCAGACCTTAAATGGTCTCGGTTTGGTATTGAGCGAATGACATCGCTTTCAACTTCAATAATGGTGTCAGAGCAATGTATTGCGACGTCAACGGCATCATAATGATCTAAGGCATTAATACATTTTGTGATGGTGTCATGTTCAACAAATGGCCGAACTGAGTCATGAAACAAGACTTTTACATCGGGCTCATTTTCTTTGTAATATGCGTTAATTGCAGCCAAACTTGACTGATGGCGTTGATTGCCACCAATCAAAATCTTTTTAACTTTTGTATAGGGCTGGCTTAGAACCGCCTTTTCTATGAGCTTTATGTAATCTTTATGCGCAACGATGCAAATTTCATCAATCATGACATGTGACTGAAAAATACTGAGCGTATGCTCAATCACCATTTTGCCGGCAAGTTTGGTGTACTGCTTTGGCACAGACGTACCAAAACGACTTCCATGGCCACCCGATAAAATAACAGCGATTGTTTTCATGTGTTGAATTGAAAAATGCTTTTCAGTCGAGCATAGTACTTGGTTTTGGTTGTTTTTTAGTTCAAGCTAAAGTTGAGTCTAGGGTTAAGGCTGTGGCCTAAGCACACGATAAAAATAGGCAACCCCGTTGAGACCATGGCGCATCTAAAAACTACATGGCCATTCTGTGTATAAGTGATCTGACAAATTGAATGTGTTGGCGATGTTTGAAATAGTCACCCCCTAAGCTGCCAGAAATTTTTACGTTTACTGCTTCGACTTCAATATTGTCGAGACGTTGTAAATATTCGTCTATTTTGTTTTGATCAAAATGGTCAGTAATTTCAGTTTCAAGTTGTTTAAGCCGTTCATAGTTAGCCCAAATTTTGCGTGTGAGGCGTTTTTTGCGATAGTTGGGTAAGGCTAAAAGTATGGGATAGGCTAGGGCTGAGAAAGGCAAAATAATAAAAACTAAACGATCAATAATTTCAGCCAACCAAAACGGTAAAAAGCGCTGCAAATACGGTGAGCCTTTTAAATAGTATTCGCGCGCAATTTCGCTGTGTGGAATGTTAGGGTCGAAGAATTTTGGAAACTGTCTTGAGTCTGCAAAAAAACTGGCTTTGCCTGCAATGTCTGTCGAGGCTCGAGCCAACAGATACTGAATCGCTGGGTGGGTGTCAACTCTTGCGATTAAGGCGGTGGTCGTACTTAAAATTTCCAGATCTTTTGACGGTATATTTTTTGATAAATGCAGAGACCCAATCGGTATCGTGAGCACTTGTAAGTAAGGCAACCTGCGACGATACGCTTGTGCCCGAGGAAAGTTTAATATTTCGATTTGATCAGACAACGTCGCTTTTTGCATGTTGTTACTTTCAACGCCATCGACCAATACCATGCCATCGATTTCATCAGCCAATAAAGCATTAACCGCTTGCTCATCTGTCATGGCTCTAATATTGCTGTTGATACTGCCCGCGTCATCAAGGGCCATCAGCCTTGCAATCTGCGCCTGGGTGCCTGTGCCTAACTCGCCTGTTGCGACATTGAGTTGAATAAAGCTCTTGATTTCGTTACTGGTAATGTCTTGAACTAAATTTCGACGGACCATAAAAATAATGGGCTCATAATCAATACTACCCAAGTAAAGAATTTGATCTAAATTTTTTACTTGGGTAGCTAAGCCTGCTTGCGTGAGGGCGACATCAACGCGTTGATTTTTTGGCTGAACGAGTGGCAAGAATTTTGCGAGCGTTTTTGCATCGCCACTAATGAGTTCTAAATTGGTAAGTGGCCCACTTGTCGGAATAATATTAACTTTGACGTCGTATTGGGCTAAATACTCTTTATATTTTAAAACCAGCTTTTCATACGACCCGCCTTTAACGCCCGAGGCAAAGTTTATTTCTTTTGGGGGGGCGGGTTCAGCAAAATAAACGGCCCCCATAAAGATAACGATCAAAATCGTATAAAGGGGCCATGTGTCTTTAAAGTATTTCCACCAAATCATAAATGAATAGTGGAAATCATCTTTAAAAGCGATGATGTGCTCTTTTAGCTCAGCATTAAAGATTTTTTTTAAAAAATTCATCTTATAAAAAAATCGTTTTCTTGTTTTTAAAGCTTAGCGAGCGACAGGCATGGTGAACTCTGCACCTTTAGCAATGCTTTCGGGCCAACGCTGCATAACTGATTTTTGTTTGGTGTAGAAGCGAACCCCTTCTTCGCCATATGCGTGCATGTCACCAAAGAGGCTTTTTTTCCAGCCCCCAAATCCGTGCCATGCCATCGGTACGGGAATCGGTACATTAACCCCCACCATGCCGACTTGAATCAACCTAGAAAATTCGCGAGCAGTGTGACCATCTTGCGTAAAGATGCTCACACCATTGCCAAACTCGTGCGCATTGATGAGATTGAGGCCTTCGGCAAAGTCTTTGACACGTACACAAGATAAAACAGGTCCAAAAATCTCTTCTTTATAAATTTTCATGTCGGCCCGTACATGGTCAAATAATGATCCGCCCATGAAGAAGCCTTTTTCAAAGCCAGGTACACTCAAGCCACGACCATCAACCAACAAAGAGGCGCCTTCGGCTTGACCTGAGGCGATATAGCCCTCAATGCGTTGATGCGCTGCGGCCGTTACGATGGGCCCCATTTCGGCGTCAAGCTCTAAGCCGTTTTTGACTTTAAGGTTTTTGAGGCGATTGACAATCATGGGTACCAGGCGATCACCCACATCGCCAACTAGCGTGGCGACAGATATGGCCATACAGCGCTCGCCGGCTGAACCAAAAGCGGCGCCCATGAGTGCATCTGCTGCTTTATCTAAGTCGGCATCGGGCATGACTAACATATGGTTTTTGGCGCCGCCTAAGGCTTGAACCCGCTTACCATGACGCGCACCGACTTCGTATATGTAATTGGCAATTGGCGTAGAGCCGACAAAAGAGATGGCCTTGACATCGGGGTGCTCAAGCAGCGCATCAACGGCAACTTTGTCGCCTTGCACCACGTTAAATACGCCATCTGGGAAGCCCGCCTTTTTCATGAGTTCGGCCATCATGATCGAAGGTGTGGGGTCGGTGGGTGAGGGCTTCAGTACAAACGTATTGCCCGCAGCAATCGCAACTGGAAACATCCACATGGGTACCATAACAGGAAAGTTAAAGGGTGTAACGCCGGCGACAACGCCTAAAGGCTGACGCATGGTCCAATTATCAATACCTGTTGAAACCTGCTCTGTGTAATCGCCTTTAAGTAGTTGCGGTATGCCGCATGCGAATTCAACAATATCAATGCCACGTTCAACTTCGCCTTGTGCATCGGTAAAAACTTTACCGTGTTCTAACGTGATGGCTTGTGCTAAGGCATCTTTGCTTTCATGCAAAAGCCCCAGAAATTTGAACATCAACCGAGCACGACGAATGGGAGGCATAGCGCTCCAGGCGGGGAATGCCGCTTGAGCAGCACTGACTGCTTGCCCGACTTCGTCTGAGGTGGCTAAAGATACTTGGCCGCTTATGGCACCTAACGCGGGGTTAAAAACGTCTTGCGTGCGACCACTATGGCCTTTCACGTTTGTACCGTTTATATAATGGCCAATATGAGCAATACTCATGATGCGTTTCCCTTATGTATGCACCCGAAACGGTGTGGTTATGCCTAACAATATTTGAAGTTTAGGCGTTTTTTACCTTGGCGGGTTTAAGTAACCCATGACATTGAACTTTTTAAGTTCTTTTTTCGGCTAATTCATGCAATTCTTTTTGCTTTTTGAAACC
>DITR01000023.1:0-5281 GCA_002422175.1 Alcaligenaceae bacterium UBA6179 | reverse complement strand
TACAGCCAGGGTGCTGCTGAACAACCGAGACGGTTTGGTATGAGCAGTGGAGCCCAAAGTGGCTCACGATGGGGTTTACGCATAACTGAGCAATTGGACGCTCAAACAAAGGTCGTTGCAGTGCTAGAACAGGGTCTTTTTAGTAATTCAGGTGATATCGCACAAAATGGTGTGGGTTTTGGCAGGCAGTCAACGCTAGGCATGGCAAACGATACTTGGGGCACCTTAGAGTTTGGTATGCAAACTAATCTTGCCTCAAATTATTTTTTAGAGGTTGACCCATTTGTACTCGGCTTTGGTCAAGCCAATATGGGTGCATCGTTTGGCTCGGCTGATACATTTCGCCTAAGCAATATGTTGCTTTATCAAACCCCGGCTGAGCAGCCCTGGCGTTTTGGTATTGGCTATTCATTTAACGTTGACGTGTCTTCTGTGTATCTGAATAGTGCCAACCCAACAATAATTGAGCCCTTTGATTATGCTTCAAATCAAAATAATATGCGGGCCCTGACGCTGGGTGCAAAATATAGTAATGCACTTATGACGGTCGTAGCGAGTTTTGATGCGGTGCAGCCACCGTCAAATATACCGGTTGGCAATACCCCTTACCCGCTTGTGCCCAATACCGATAATGCTATTTTAAAAGAATGGATACTGGGGGTTAGTTTTAAAACCCATGTGCAATCAGACTTTACTTGGGCCGCTGCTGTGGGGCAGGGCTTTAATGGCGCGTTTTCTGGGCAAACGCCGGGTAACAACTTTTCTACCACTGGCTTACCTACTGACACGCTCAATGCACAAATTCTATTTGCGTCGGGCTACAACACTAATTCATATCTGCTGGGTATGACGTGGCAAATTGACCCCATTCAAAAAATATTCGCCTCGTGGCAAGCGATTCAGCCCAACATGAATATTCAAACCATTGCCCCCCTGGCTTTTGCGCAAACAATAAGCCTGGCTTACACCTATAATTTTTCAGCCCGCACAAATTTGTACGCTTGGACTTCTGCAGGAAATAATTTTCAATTATTTCAGGGTAATAAGGCATTCGAAATCGGGGTGGGGCTTAGACATTTGTTTTAAAAAAGAAATGAATGCAAAAGCGATATGGTGATGACGAATGCCATATAGGTTCAGGCTAAGCTTAGACTCAGACTCAGACTCAGACTCACTTTCGGCTTAGCGCACCATATTTATTTAATCTTAGTAATTTTATTGCCTTGTATGCCGAGACCAGCCATTAAGCCTTTCTGGTCGAAGATAAACGCGTAGATGTTATCTTTTACCGTGGTGGTGGTGGTGCTTTTAGCATAGCCTTGGTCAACCACTACAACACTAGGGCCCACACCAATTTCAAAACCATCAGCGGCGTCAAGAGCTTTGACAGCTTCTTCGGTCATCAAAAATAACGCATAGCCATATTGTTGTGCACCGGCTTGTAAACCGACAGACGCACCGCCTGTATTATAAAAAGCGGCTACTTTGTCGCCACGTAATAAAACGCCTTCACCATACTGCCCACCAATGATGAAGCCCGCTTTTTTAACGTCTGGGAAAATTAAAACAGCCACGGCTTTTGCATTTAGATCTTTAGCTGTTTGATTCTGTGCGATTAAGTTTTTGAGTGCGGCACGCGACTCACGCTCAAGTTCTGCGTGTGATTGAGCGTAGGCCATCGACCCAAATGCTGTTGCGAGGGTAAGTGACAATAGGGCGATGAAATGGCGAAAGGTAGGTATTAGCATAATAAATAACCCTTAGATGTTAATAAAATAAAGCCAGAAAATTTTAAGTTAAAACGCTTCATTGACTAAAGTGGGCATTGAATACAGTGTTAATTTAATCAACTTAATCAATTTAATGAATTAAATTAAATCACATCTAATCGTCGCAGGGGTATGACGTAATTGCGTCATCAATTCTTCTGCAATGGGAGTGTCAATATCAGTTATGGCATAACCAATCTCTTGGCGTGTTTGTAATTGTTGCGCCACAATATTTAAGCCATTATCTGAAAAAATGGCATTCATACGTGCGATCACCCCGGGCTCGTTACGGTGAATATGCAAAATACGACTGTGCACATTCTTGGGTTGATATGAAATACCAGGAAAATTGACAGCCGACCGTGTGGTGCCAGCCAGCAAATAGCGTGCAATTTTATCAGCGACTTCACGGCCGATATTTTCTTGTGCTTCTTCGGTGCTGCCACCAATATGGGGTGTCAAAATAACGTTATCGAGCCCACGTAGCGGCGACACAAACTCTTCTTTTTCACTGCCAGGTTCGTGGGGGAACACATCAATTGCTGCGCCTGCAAGTTTTTTGTGAATGAGTGCGTCATGTAGGGCATCAATATCGACGACATTGCCACGTGAGGCATTAATCAGCACCGCAGACGATTTCATGCACGCCAAGCGCTCTTTATTAATGATGTTTACAGTTGAGTTTTCACCGGGTACGTGTAGGGTGACGACGTTTGCTTTTCGAAGTAACGCATCAAGTGTGAGCATCGATTGCGCATTGCCGAGCGGTAGTTTGTTTTCAACGTCAAAATAGCACACGCGCATGCCCACGCTTTCAGCGAGTATGCCGACTTGCGCCCCAATGTTGCCGTAACCAATGATGCCTAGCGTTTTGTTGCGCACTTCAAAGGAACCTTTGGCGTTTTTATCCCACAAACCGCGGTGAGCCATGGCATTCTTTTCGGGTACGCGTCTGAGCAATAATATGGCCTGCGCAATGACCAATTCGGCTACCGAGCGGGTATTGGAAAACGGTGCATTAAATACCGGAATACCCCGCAAAGATGCTGCATCGAGATCAACTTGATTGGTACCGATACAAAAGCAGGCAATGGTGCGAAGGCGCGGTAAGGCCTCAAGCACCTCAGCCGTTATTTGCGTGCGTGACCGAATACCGACGGCACTGGCATCTTTTAGTGCCTCAATTAATTCAGCGCCAGACAGCGCGCCGTCAATTTGCTTGATATCGGTAAAGCCCTGTTCTGCGAGCAAGGCCACGGCATTTTGATGAATTTTTTCAAGCAGTACGATTTGATTCATTGTGTTCTTTTAAAGCGTTAGTGGGTTTGAGGCTATTTAAGGTGCTGCATGAAACAGTAAATGAGGAACAGAACTTTTCACAGGGTGTAGAGTCAAGCAGTTGACTGTGCAAAAGACTATTCATCTTTTGGGTAAAAAGGTTTGTCACCCGCCGCATGGTCAGTCGTATCGATAATTTCTATAATTTCTGGCGCAACTTTTTTGACCCTAACTTCAAACCCCTGTCGAAGTGTGACTTGCGACGATGCGCAACCTTGGCAGCCACCACTCATAGTGATGTAGAGCTTACCTTGCGCGATGTTAACAATCGAAATTTTACCGCCATGACTGGCGATTGAACGGTTGATCTCTTGATCTAATAGTGCTTGAATGATGGTGTGAAGCACTTCATCTGAACGACCCGTGGCATCAGTGATGGGCTGTATGGCTGAGATGGCGGGCACACCACTTTGCAACTGTGCCCGAATGGTGGCCCCAATGGTTGCTTTCATGTCTGACCATATGGCACTTGATTCTTTGCACACCGTGACGATGTTTTCAGCTATGAGCACGTTGGTTACACCAGGTATAGCAAAAAGACGTTCAACTAAAGGCGAGCCAACAGTCTGTTTTCGATCGCTAAAAAAGAAAGGCCCGCCTTGATGCACGACAGCATTGACAATGAATCGGCAGGTTTGGGCATCGGCAAGAGAAATCTCTGCACGAATGCTGACAGGCTGACTCACCATGCTTGTATTAGACATCTTCAGCGCCATTCGCCGCCATGCGCTCGCCTAAAGTACGCAAATCTTTAAATGAATAGATGCCTGTGTTGTGGCCATCGTTCCAGTCAAAAAGAATGGCGTAGTTGCCTATGCTCGTGATCTTTATTGGGCTGATATCTGAACGTATTGTTTTTGGGTCGAGTAGCTTACGACCCGTCATTTCTTCTACACACACAGCGCAGTGGCAGGCCAAACGTAAGTCACGCACGTCAAGGTCGTCGCGATGGCCGTCTTCCCAAAGAATGGAAAGGGTACGCGGGTCACGACGCATAAAACCAATGGGGGTGTTGTGTGACCCTGTCGGGTTGATTGCCGTTTCAACCCAAGCGGGGGCGCCTTCGTTGGTATTCCAATTCCAAGCAAAGGGTTTGATGACGGTAACAGCGGTTTGCATTTGCTCGACAAGTGCTTGGGCAATCGTGACATACATTTTTGCGCTGACCGATTTAGGTTGCTCTGCCACGATAGGGTTACCCTCGTCACCGCAGGCCACGACATTGGGGTCAATGGGTAAGGCGCCTAAGAGAGGAACGCCGAGCTCTTGACTCATGCGTTCGCCGCCACCATGACGAAAAATATCGGTGGTTTCACCGCAGTGAGGGCACGTAAACGTGCGCATATTTTCAATGATGCCTAGAATTTTGACTTGCACCTTTTCAAACATGCGCAAGCCACGTCTGGCGATCTTGAGGCTGACGGCCTGGGGTGTCGTCACAATCACCACGCCTGATAAGGGCATGCTTTGTGCCAAGGTTAGCTGGGTGTCGCCGGTGCCCGGTGGTAGGTCAAGTATGAGGTAGTCTAGTTGCCCCCATTCGACACCATCAACAAACATTTTTAGGTATTTTCCGACCAATGGCCCCCGCAAAACAGCAGGTTTGTCGTCTGGGGTGAGCATGCCCATTGAGACCACTTTCAGGCCATAACGCTCGGCCGGTATCATTTTATTTTCTGCGGTTAACTCGGGCAATTTACCTGTGGGTATGCCCAACATGCCAGGAACGCTGGGGCCGAGTATGTCAGCATCTACGATACCGACGCGAGCGCCGAGCTGTTGCAATGCAAGCGCCAAGTTAACACTGACTGTTGATTTACCGACGCCACCTTTACCACTACCCACGGCAATAATATGACGTATGCCGGGCAATTTTTCAGTGTTTGCGGCAGGTTGGGTCGATGGCCCAGCCAAATTGTCAGTTGATGTCGTAGCCATGAATTTACCTTTTTGCTTTTTTATAGCCAATTGGAATTAAATTGAGATAAATAGTGTATGCGAGCTTTCTGCCTCAACGTGCGTTCAAACTTCACACAAATGGGTATCTACTTTTAAAACGAGACTTTTGTTATCATGCAGTGCGCATTAGACAAACTAAGGTGTATGCGTTTTTTTTATGCCTATTCGGTTTGTCTATAAAGACTCAACGCCAAAGTGACAGCTTACTTTATGAC
>DITR01000072.1:483-5376 GCA_002422175.1 Alcaligenaceae bacterium UBA6179 | reverse complement strand
CTTTTTTGATTTTGATTGCTTCGCCGGTACGTGGGTTACGACCTGTACGTGCAGCGCGAGTTGAAACAGCAAATGTACCAAAACCAACCAAGGTAACTGAGCCACCCTTCTTGAGCGTTGTCTTAACACCGACGATCATGGCGTCAAGTGCACGCGCAGCCGCAGCCTTTGAAATATCGGCTTTTGTTGCCATGTGGTCAATCAGTTCGCTTTTGTTCATTCGGAAACACCCCTAAAAAAATCAGTAAGTTTAAGTTGATAATGAATAACAGATGAAACGTGCATACAATCATTTCGTCTTGTTTTTTGCTTCATACGTTTTTAGCCTTTCCAGCGCATGCCTGTCAAGAAAAAAAACATTTATAACTCGAATATTAGCTTTTATTTACAACATTCTAACGAATTTCATGAGTACAAAACTTTTTAAAGTCTGCATGAACTAAAAAGAAACATTTTTTAAAAATTTAGTTCGATAGAACAAAAAGAGAAACAGGAAAGAATGTAACGACTTATTGAACTTCTCATGAAGTCAGTGTTGCAAAAGCTTGATTCAAATCATGAATTAAGTCTTGAGGTTCTTCAATACCGATAGAAAAACGTATCAAGTTTTCACCTATACCCATTTGTTGGCGCAGTGCAGCACCCATTTCATGGTAAATGGTTTTAGCCGCTGGCAAGGCTAAAGTGCGCGTGTCACCTACATGCGTAGCCAAAATAACGATTTTTAATTGATTTAAAAAATCAATGCAGTCAAGGTTATCTTTTAGCGTTGCAGCAACTAAAGTGCTAAAACGCCCCCTAAATAAACGTTTAGCACGCTCATGTTGTGGGTGGTGAGGCAAGCCAGGGTAAGCAACATGAGCAACGGCAGGGTGTTGATCTAAGAAAGTCGCCACCTTCATTGCGTTGTCACAGGCACGATCTAATCGTAACGATAAGGTTTCTGCCCCAACAGCCAGACGATGGGCAGGTTCAGCGGCGAGGGTGGCACCCATATCACGCAAGGCTTTCTTTTTAATCTGTGTGAGGCCCCAACCGGCTGGTTCGCCAAAACGGTAAGCATCAACTATGTTTTCAAAGCTTGCCCAATCAAATAAACCCGTATCAGTAATTGAGCCGCCCAAGGCATGGGCATGACCACCAATGTGTTTAGATAATGAATTCATGACCAACGAAGCCCCAACCTCTTTGGGCTTAAACAGCCAAGGTGAGGTTAAAGTATTGTCAACAAAATAGATTAATTTTTGCTTTTGACACAGCAAACCAATCGCCTCAAGGTCAGCGACTTGCGTGCCGGGGTTAGCCACCGTTTCTACAAAAACTAATTTTGTTTCAGGTCGAATCGCTTTTGCTACGGCATTCACATCGGTCGCGTCAACCAAACTCACTTCAATACCTAGACGTTGCAAGGTACCAAAAAGACTATTGGTATTACCAAATATATATTGGCTAGCAATAATATGATCACCCGCTTTAAGAAGCGTTGTAAAGACCGCAGCTAAAGCGGCCATACCGGTTGCAAAAGTAAGCGTTGCGCGCCCTTCTTCCATTTGGTTCAGCTTTACTTCAAGTGCTGCAGTCGTCGGAGTGCCCTGGCGTGCATACGAATAGCCCGGCTTACCTTGAAAAACTGCCACTAAATCAGCTGCATCGTTATAGCTGTACTGCGAAGAAGTGTGAATCGGCTTATGCACGGCACCATGTTCAGAACCGAACCATCGATCGCTGTGCAAAATTTGCGTTGTAAAACCTGTTTTATTCGACATGACTTAATCTTTATAAGATATTTTTTAGATATTTTTTGGATGGCGTTGACGCACCGTTTCGTATAAACAGACACCGGTTGCGACGCTGACATTTAAACTTTCAACGCTACCCATCATAGGGATACGAACCAGTACATCGCAACTCTCACGCGTTAAGCGACGCATACCATCACCTTCTGCACCCATCACCCAAGCCGTTGGTCCTTTTGTGTCTACTTGGCTGATACTTTTTTCACCCGTCTCGTCGGTGCCTACCAGCCAAACCCCACTATCTTTTAGTTGTCGCAAAGTACGCGCTAAATTTGTCACCATAATGTAGGGCAAGGTTTCTGCAGCGCCACAGGCGACGCGACGCACCACAGCGCTTAAACCCGCTGAACGATCTCGGGGTGCGATAACAGCATGCACCCCTGCAGCATCTGCTGTACGTAAGCACGCACCCAAATTATGAGGGTCGGTTACACCATCAAGTACCAGCAACAACGGTGGGCCTTGAATAGTCTCAAGCACTTCATCAATATCAACAGCTAAAGTCATGGCACTGGCTAGCGCAACCACCCCTTGATGATGAGAATCGCCCCCTAGGGCATCGAGTCGGTCACTTTCAACCGGGTGCACCTGAACCCCGTTATCGCGTGCGGTTTGTATGAGGGTCATCATACGTTTATCACGACGCTGTTTGTCAAAATAGAGGTCTTTGACTGAACTGGCAGCATGACGAAGTCGTGCGGTAACGGCATGAAAGCCGAGTAAAACTTGTTTTTCGCTCATAAATTTTTCTTAACGATTCTTCTTGGTAACGCTCTTTCGAGACGCTACAGTTGTTGTTTTCTTAGAAACGGTCGGGGTTGATTTAGCCGAACGAGTGGATTTCTTTTTGGGGGTGCTTTTGGCGGTAGCTTGCACTTTAGCTGTTTGTTTTAATTGAGAGCGTCGTTCACGGGCTGTTTGGCCTTTAAATTGAGCGGGTTTGGGTGAGGCAGCTTTTTTAACATGAATCGTCGACTCGGCATCAACGCGATTACGCGCTCGCTTGATAGCTGCAAATGATTCACCTGCCACCAAGCGAAACTCAATACGACGCGCTTCAAGGTCAACTCTAGATACTTGGACTTGCACTGAGTCAGTTAAACGGTAGCGCATACCCGTGCGCTCACCTCGCAGCTCGTGCATAGCATCATTGAACTGAAAATATTCAGTTCCTAATTCAGATACATGCACCATGCCTTCTACATGTAGGGTATCAAGCGTAACAAAAATACCAAAACTTGCTACCCCAGTCACACGACCACTAAAGACCTCTCCTACACGTTCTTTCATGAACCAGCATTTCAACCATGCTTCGACATCACGTGACGCATCGTCTGCACGTCGTTCGTAACCTGATAAGATGATGCCGATTTTTTCCCATGTATCGTGCTCAAATTCTTGCTCGCTGATACCGGGCATCACGACGTGGTCAGGTGGCTGGGGCCGATAACGTTTTCCCGCCAACAAGCTTTTAATCACACGATGCGTCATTAAATCAGGGTAACGGCGAATAGGTGAGGTGAAATGCGTATAAGCGGGAAATGACAACCCGAAATGCCCCATATTGTCAGGCGAATAAATCGCTTGTTGCATCGAACGCAAACACATGGTTTGTAGCAAATCAAAATCGGGGCGACCACGGGCGCGATCAACCAGCGCGGCATAGTCTTTAGCTTGAGGGTCATCACCACCCGCTAAATCTAGGCTCACGGTTTTTAAAAAAGCTCGCAAGGCTTGCAAACGCTCGGCTGTAGGGCCTTCATGCACACGATACAAGCCCGGGTGTTTACTACGGTGCATAAAATCAGCGGCACACGTATTAGCGGCCAACATGCATTCTTCAATTAAACGATGCGCATCGTTGCGAACATGTGCCACGATTTTGTCAATACGGCCCAGCTCATTACAAACAATTTTTGTTTCGATTTTGTCAAAATCAATTGCGCCACGATTTTTGCGTGCGGCATGCAATACGGTGAATAACGAATGTAAATTTTGAATTTGTGGCAGTACTTTTGCAAATAACTTCGCCACGGGACCGGTGCTATGCTGCAAGGCTTCCCAAACCTGATTATAGGTTGTGCGCGCATGTGAATGAATCACCGCATTGTAAAACTGATAAGCCGTGACTTGACCGGCTTTAGGCCCATGACCGGCAATGACCATATCACAAACCAACACGGCGCGATCAACGTGGGCGTTGAGTGAACACAAACCATTTGATAATTTTTCAGGAAACATCGGAATGACCCGACGTGGAAAGTAAACACTGGTGCCGCGCGCTTGTGCATCGGCATCTAACGCATCTTCAGGTAAAACATAGTGGCTGACATCGGCAATCGCCACCAACAGACGCCAATTATTTTGTTGGCTGACTTCGTCAACTTCTATCGGTTCGCAGTAAACCGCGTCATCAAAATCGCGCGCGTCTTCGCCATCAATCGTAATGAATGAAACATCACGTAAATCGATTCGATCTTTATAGTCACTTTTACGTAACTCATCAGGCAGCTTGTCAGTCTGTTTGATGGCTTTAATTGAAAACTCTACAGGCACATCAAACTTGCGCACGGCAATTTCAATTTCCATGCCCGGGTCGTCGATTTCCCCGAGCACTTCCTTGACGCGCCCGACCGGCTGACCGAACAGCGCCGGCGGCTCGGTCAGCTGGACCACCACGATCTGTCCGGGCTTGGCCGTGCCGATCGCGCCCTTGGGGATCAGCACATCCTGGCCGTAACGCTTGTCCTCGGGCGCCACCAGCCAGACACCGCTTTCCTGCAGCAGGCGGCCAATGATGGGGTTGGGGGAACGTTCAATGATTTCCGTGACGCGGCCTTCGGGCCGGTTCTTGCGGTCGTGCCGCACGATGCGCGCCTTGACGCGGTCCTTGTGCAGCACGGCGCGCATTTCGTTGGGCGGCAGGTAGATGTCGGCTTCGCCGTCATCGCGCCGCACGAAGCCATGGCCATCGCGGTGGCCTGAAACAGTGCCTTCAAATTCGGCGAGCAGTCCGGCGCCTGGGCCGTTGCTGTGTGTAGTTGTTTTGATAAGGGGTCTCTCTTCTTGAGATGATTAATGGGGGAAAGAATTCCGG
>DITR01000072.1:0-351 GCA_002422175.1 Alcaligenaceae bacterium UBA6179 | reverse complement strand
GACGCGCACGGTTCAGGTCCGTGTATCGCAAGATGTGGAGATTCGAGTTCTCTCCCGGGCACCAGATACATCAAATCCAGCGAAAGCTGGTACAAAAAAGGCCACTGCCAACACAGTGGCCTTTTTGCTTTCCAGGCGCTTTTTCAGCACTTGTGCCAGCCCCGTCCGGACGTCTTCAGACCGGCACCGCCACCAGATCGTGGCCCTGGGTGCCGACAATCCGGGCCTTGGTGAATTCCCCGACCTTGAGCGTCTTGCTGATTTTTTCCGGTGGCAGCAGGTGCACCACGCCGTCGATCTCGGGCGCGTCGGCATAGCTGCGGCCCGTGCCGCCTTTCTTGCCCTGGTTGG
>DITR01000021.1 GCA_002422175.1 Alcaligenaceae bacterium UBA6179 | reverse complement strand
TCTAGCAACTCAGTCAAATTGAGCATGGGTTCTAAAGGTGTGGGCCAGTGCCCGCATTTAATACGTGGGTATTTTGTGAGGTCCATCAATATTCCTAAATGAGCTTTTAAATACGTTAAATGCATTACATCAACGTTAAAAAGCCCTGTCTAATGCTTTTTTTATCATCTATAATGCGTTTTCTGCATACTGACAACATAAAGCATATCAATATGGAACTTAAGTGGCTAGAGGACTATTTAGCGTTAGTTGACGCACAAAACTTCACCCTCGCGGCCGCAGTTCGTAATGTGTCGCAACCGGCTTTTTCACGCCGCATTCAAGCGCTTGAGGCATGGTTGGGTATTGAGCTGGTAGATCGCAGTAAAAAGCCGATGCAATTCACAGCTATTGCTAAAGAGCATGAAACGGCACTGCGGTTATTAGTCAATGCTGCCTACCAAACACGGGCACAAATAAAATCGTCTCGGCTTGATCATTTAAAACTAACGGTTGCCGCACAACATAGCCTATTAGTCAGCTCTTTTTTGCCACGTTTTTTAGACAAGCTTTCTGTACGTGTTCCAAATATTAACTACAACGTCGTCTCTGAAAACATGGACACCTGTGTCTCGATGTTTTTACGCGGTGCGGCTGACGTACTTGTTATTTACGAAAGTGATTTTATTACCAGTGAAATATCACGCAATATCTCAAGTAAAAAGGTACTGGGTAATGATGAGATGATTCTTGTGGGTCATCCCAAGCTGGTTGGCGCTATGCAACCTATCGATCTGAACAGACCTATTCCTCTTTTGACATATCCAGAAACCAGTTTTTTTGGGCGCACTATTCGAGTGAACGCCTTACCTAGTATGGTGCGTCGTTATCACACTTTTGTGAGCTGTGAGAGCTCGTTTGCAGTTGGACTTCGTGAGATGGCATTGGCTGCAAGAGGTGCCGCTTGGTTACCTCGCTCGATCATTGAAGCTGATATCGCACGTGGCGTTCTCATTCCATTAAACGATATCTGCGCCCCCATACCGCTTCGTATGGTTGCACACATCTCAAAGGTGTCAACCAATGTGGCCTGCAAACAATTGGTCGATATTTTGTAAGAAAAAAACTTAGAGTTGATTCTTCAAGAGACGCCCAAAATATCTTGAACGGTTCTAGCCGTAGCCAACAACATTTCATCTGAACCGGCTGTAGCACAAAGTTGAAGACCAACAGGCAACGCTGAACCTAAGTGGTGAATTGGCAAAGATATAGCGCATTGGTTGAACAAATTAGCAGGTCGAGTATTTTGCGTTGCCAGCTTATTCCAGGCTGAGGCTTGCTCTACTGTCGTAAAATCTGCAATGGGTTTAGGCACGACAGGCACAGTGGGTGACAGGAACGCATCAATACCTTTAAAACGCTCTGCCATCAGTTGCTCAAGCACTTTTTTTCGTGCGACAAGCTGAGCATATTCATCTATTGACATATCGAATGCCTTTTCGATTCGAGAGGCTACAACCGGGTCAAGCAATTGCCAATTTGTGCGCAATCGATCGCGACCTAAAAAAGAAATCAAATCAGCGGGTACGATGCGCGCAAAAACCTCGTCTATTTCTGACGCTTCAACCATAGGTATTTCCACAAATTGAGCACCGGCTTTGCGTAAATGCTTAATAGCTTGAGAGAAACAATCTGCTACGTCAGCATCAAGGTTTTCCATAAAATGATTAGTGGAAATGGCAAGCCTCATTTCGCGAGCTAAAGGCGGCTTTCGTATCGGTACTTGTCGTAAAGCGGCTTCAACCAAAGCCGCATCAAAAGCACTTGATGTGAAAATGCCAACCGAATCAAAATGTGGTGACAGCGGAAAAACACCTGACAACCCCCACTGACTGACTGAACTCTTGTAGCCGGTTACACCACATAATGCGGCCGGCCAGCGTACCGAACCACCTGTATCACCGCCTACCGTAAAGCCAGCCAGCTCTGCCGCCATAGCCACAGCAGAACCATGGCTTGAGCCACCCGTCATTCTTGGTGTCGTGAGATCACAAGGGTTCCAGGGCATGGGGTGGGTCAGGTTAATACCCCCCAAACAAAACTCAGTAACCACTGTTTTACCCAGCAATATGCAGCCGGCTTTTTGTAACGACGTAATAAAAGCACCTTGTGGGGGAACCAAATCATCTAAGGGTAAACGGCTTCCGACCTGAGTTAGCATTCCATCAATACTGAAAATATCTTTAACTGCAATGGGCACCCCCATGAGGGGACCTAAATCATGACCAGACGCCCACAACGCATCAATTGCTGCGGCGTGTTTGAGCGCATTTTTTTCATCAACAAACGTAAAAGATTGAAGCTTGGGTTCGAGCGCAGCAATTCGATCTAGCATGGCACGGGTTACATCAAACGATGTAATCATGCCCGATCGGAAGGCGACTCCAAAATCTGCCAGCGATTTCCCCAGGGTTACAGCATTAGAAAAAGCCATTCACGACACCTTTGATGTGTAATAGTAAAGCTGATCAATTCAGTCACCGCGGCTGAAAAACCAATCAGCCCGATTACGCCCACAGTCGATGCAATCGCAACCTTTTTAACATCAGGTGCCGCGTCAGCTTTGAGTTGACGAAGAAAGATGGCTGGCTCTTGATCAGTTATTGGCTTGGGAAAGTCTTGAGGGCGTGATGAAGAATCATTAATTGCTATTTACTCGAGTGTAAATCTGCATGGCACACAACGAGTCGCAGTGTAGTGCTCAATAAAAACGTTTAAAA
>DITR01000181.1 GCA_002422175.1 Alcaligenaceae bacterium UBA6179 | reverse complement strand
CATCATTTGGGGTGGGGTGATGTATAGTTTGAATCGCTTTTTCAAAAGACATCAAACCCAAGCGTTTAAGTGTGCCCGCATCAAGCGTGTCTGACAGCGTTACCTTTTCGAATGCTTGCGCTATGGCTTTACGAATAGTGGGTTGGGACAAGCCATCAGTTGTAGAGTATATGGGTGTCAAACATGAAGGCAATGGGGCGTCTGCCTGAGTCACTTTGGGTTGAATAATTTCTAAACCATGAAAACCTGCTCTCACCTCGCCCCTGACGCGCCAACGTCGACCCGGTTGCATTTGTTGTACCTGAGAAGGGTAAAAATTAAGCCAGCGTAGTTGAATACTATCTTGCTCATCTCGCATCTGAGCAACGAGCTGTCGTCTAGGTCGATAAGAGGTTTGACTATCAATCACCTCGCCTTCAAATTGTATAGATTGACCGGGCACGGCTTGATCAAGGGTTTGAATACGTGTTTCGTCTTCATAACGAAGCGGTAGATGCAGCATGAAGTCTTCGGGCGTAAAAAGCCCAAGCCGTTCGAACTTATTTGGTGTCGAACGGGGGTCTGCAGCAACCGCCTGCCCCGTCTGGGGCTTAGACGACGATGATGGCTTCGACTTCAAACGTAGCAGCCTTGGGTAAACTTGCCACACCTACAGTTGATCGAGCAGGAAATGGCTGCGGAATTACGCGCGCCATGATCTCGTTAACTTGAGTAAATTGATTTAAATCAGTCAAGAAAAGCGTGAGCTTGACGATACTGCTCGCTTGGCCACCGGCTGCTTCAATGACATGATGCATGTTGGCAAATGCCTGCTCAACCTCTGCTTGAAAACTTTCTGTTACAAGCACACCCGTTGCTGGGTCAAGACCAATTTGACCTGATAAGAAAACCAACTTTCCTGCCGGTGCAACCACAGCTTGAGAATATGGCCCTACTGCAGCGGGTGCTTTATCAGTATGAATAATGGTTTTGCTCATGGTGTTCCTTTTGCGTGAAAGCTATCAATAAAATTTAAGTGATAGTAAATGTTTATACATCATAAAGCTTATGTTTTTTGCAATATTTATTTTAAAAAACAGGTATGATAGATACAATTAGCAATCATTCTCATTACTATTCAAAGGTTTCACCATGTTCTTGCCGATCATGCAATCGATAAAAGATTCACCCTATAAAGTGTTCAATAAGTCACGAAATATATTTTTTGTAAAAAATAAATTAAGTCGATTTTTAGCGGTTGCAGTATTTTCAGCCATGTCTTTGCCTGCTGTGACCCAAGCCGCCTCACCCACTCAGGAAGTCAATTTATATACCACGCGTGAACCTCAGCTCGTTGCACCGATGCTAGAACTTTTCACGGCCAATACGGGTATTAAAGTGAACACTGTATTTGTTAAAGATGGTTTGATCGAACGCGTTAAAACTGAAGGTGCCAAATCAAGCGCCGATGTTTTGATGACCGTTGACATTGGCAACTTACTCGACTTGGTAGATGCCCAGGTCGTTCAGCCAGTTGATTCAAAAATACTCAACGATGCCATACCCGCTCGCTTACGTAGTGCTAATAACGATTGGTTTGCTTTGTCATTACGCGACCGTGTGCTGTATGCCAATGTGGGTAGTGGCATTAAATCGTTTGAATACGAGTCTTTGGCAGACCCTAAATATAAAGGGCAAGTGTGTATTCGTGCAGGTCAACACCCCTACAATATTGCACTCATCGCTGCCATGATTGCCCATAACGGTGAAGCTGAAACGGAAACATGGTTGCGTGGGGTGAAAGCGAATTTGGCACGTAAAGCGACTGGCGGTGATCGCAATGTTGCGCGTGATATCTTAGGGGGTATATGCAATATAGGCATTGCAAACGCTTACTATGCAGGTCAAATGAAATCTGCGCCAGTAGGTAGCGAGCAGCGAATATGGGGTGATGCGATTGAAGTGATTCAACCCATATTCAAAAAGTCAGGGGGCACTTTTGTTAATATCAGTGGTGCGGCGGTTGCTAAGTCTGCACCCAACCGAGAAAATGCCGTTAAGTTAATGGAATTTTTAGTCTCTGATGCGGCTCAAGCCTTGTACGCAGACACAAATTTTGAATATCCCGTTAAAGCCGGTGTGAAAGTGAATGCTGTGATTGAAAGTTTTGGCACACTTAAGCCCGACACAATGCCGTTAACTGACGTCGCTAAATACCGTAAACGTGCCAGTGAATTGGTTGATAAAGTCGGGTTTGATCAGTAAAGCACCTAAGGGCTATGGTTAATGTCTTAAAAAATTTCGCATTATTTGAAAGCGGCAAACGCTACCTGTTTGCCGCTTTTGTGATTGCTTTCGTCGTCTGCGCCCCCCTCTTGTCTCTATTATTTGAAGCCATACAAGGGTCAGTTGGGCATTGGGGGCATTTACTCACATATGTTTTACCGCACGCTTTCATCAATACGCTTTTACTATTGTTGGGTGTTGGGGCTGTGGTGACTTTTTTAGGTACGGGTGCCGCTTGGCTTGTAACCGCTTACGAATACCCTGGCCGTCGTTTTTTAACTTGGGCGTTATTGTTGCCTTTGGCTGTGCCAACTTACATTATCGCTTTCACTTACTTAGATATTTTGCACCCTATTGGGCCTATACAAAGTCTGATTCGTGATGTTTTAGGGTACAGCAGCCCCCGCGAATTTCGGTTGCCCGATATTCGGGGTTTATGGGGCGCCATCTTGTTGTTGGGTGTGGTGCTCTACCCCTACGTTTATTTGACAACACGGTTCATGTTTTTAACGCAAGCGGCGTCAGTGGTTGAAGCAGCCCGTATTTTGGGTGAAACCCCACGTGGTGTTTTTTTGCGCGTGGCATTACCTTTAGCACGCCCTGCAATTGTGGTGGGGGTAACCTTAGCCTTACTAGAAACACTGAATGATGTTGGGGCTGCTGAGTTTTTAGGCGTTAAAACGCTCACCTTAGCTATTTACACCACATGGGTCACCCGGAGCGATCTTGCTGGCGCGGCACAAATTGCTTTGAGTATGCTTTTTATTGTGGTGTTTATTTTGCATATTGAAAAACGTGCGCGACAGCGGCAACGTTACAGTTTGGTGCAACGCATGCGTGCGATGACTCCCACACCCCTTTACGGTCATCATGTGGTGCTCGCTTGGGTTTTGGGTGCCATACCTATTATTTTTGGTTTTGTGTTGCCTGCAGGGTACTTGGTCATTCAGGTTTTTAAACGTATGGGGCAAGAAGTAAACATATCAAATGACCTGATTCAAGCGGGTTTTAATACTTTAGCGATCGCATCAGTTGCAACGGTATTGACTGTTTCGCTCGGTTTAGTGGTGGCATGGGCCGCACGTCGCATGCGAGACAGTGCCAGTGAACATTCTTTGGGTAAATTATTTTCCCGCCTTGCCAGTCTGGGTTACGCCGTACCAGGTACCGTTTTAGCGATCGGCTTGTTGGGCCCTTTGTTAATGATGGACCAAGTCATTGAATGGGTAATGGGGTTAGTGCAATTTCAAATGACCCACTTGGTGGTGTTAGGGTCAACCGCAGGTTTGTTGTTAGCTTATGTGATTCGGTTCTTAGCGATTGCCAATGGCTCAATTGAAGCGGGTTTAGCACGTATTCCCTCCTCCATTGAACAAGCTGCCCGGCTCTTGGGTGAATCGTCATCGCGCACGTTGTGGCGTGTTCATGTGCCATTATTGAAGCCTGCTATGATCTCAGCCGCATTATTAGTGTTTGTTGACACCATGAAAGAGTTGCCTGCAACCTTGATGTTGCGACCCATTAATTTTGAAACACTGGCCACTTTGCTTTATGGTGAAGCGTCACGTGGCATGTATGAAGAAGGCGCCATTGCAGCGTTGATGATTGTTTTGTTAGGGTTGTTACCCGTCATTTTATTAGCACGTGCACAACAACGTTCGGTTTAACCGTTTTTTGTATAGAGGGTCTTTACTTTGTCTGGCAAGCTTGAAATCAACAATATTCGCGTGACCTACCCTTTACAAGGCAAACCTAACGCGGCTGTTAACGGGGTTTCGTTTACGCTAGAGCCTGGGCAAATCGGTTGCTTACTGGGTGCTTCAGGGTCAGGTAAAACAACCATATTAAGGGCTGTGGCTGGTTTTGAGCCCATTCAGCAAGGCTCTATAACGATTGATGGCGAGGTGATGACTTCAGCCGATCAACGCGTACCCCCTGAAAACCGTCATGTTGGCATGATGTTTCAAGATTATGCGTTATTTCCACATTTAGACGTTAAAAGCAATATTGGTTTCGGTTTGCGGCGCTTAAAACCTCAGATGCGACATGAGCGGGTGGCTTTTTTGCTTGATTTAGTTGGCTTAAGCGACCTATCAGATCGTTACCCGCATGAATTATCAGGGGGCCAACAACAACGTGTTGCCTTGGCACGTTCTCTTGCGCCCGATCCAGACATTTTATTATTAGATGAGCCTTTTTCTAATCTAGATATTGATACGCGAGAGCATTTAGCGCACGAATTGCGTCAAATACTAAAAAAAACTCACCATACAGCATTAATGGTGACCCATAATTATGATGAAGCTTTCGCGATGGCTGATTATGTTGGCTTTATGGTCAATGGCCAATTAGTACATTGGGGCACAGTCGATACCATGCACCAGTTTGCAAAAAAAACAAGCCTAACCCTTTGACCTAATCAGAATCAATGTTCAGTTCACGCAACTTGCGTGTAATCGTGTTGCGACCCATGCCTAAACGGTTGGCCGCTTCAACACGGCGGCCTTTGCAAACCTTTAATGCGGCTTCAATTAATACCTGATCAAACTCACGCGACAACTCACCCCAAATGTCAGTGCTCTCTGATCGAAGCAAAGCCTCAGCCTTGATTGATAAAGGCTCAGCCCAATTAGATGAACCACCTACCATTCCAGTAACGCTGGCTTGAGTATGCGATTCAGGCGAAATATGATGCGAATTCGAAACAACATAGCCCGCTGTAGGCTGAGTGATTGATGGGCTAAATTGATTTGATTCAAACGTCTCAATGCTAGGTATGTTGCTAGGTATGTGAGGGTTTGACTTGAGTGTAACGTCTGCAGGCGATGCCGCAGTAGTTGATGAAGAAACAGGTAAAGGCACCTCAAGCACCATCAGCTCAGGAGGCAAGTCATTTGGCCCAATTGTTTGTCCTGGTGCCATAACAGTCAACCAATGACAAAAGTTTTCTAGTTGCCGCACATTACCCGGGTAATCAAATGCTTTTAATGTTTCTAACGCTTTTGGGGTGAGTACCTTAGCAGGAATATTAAGTGAGCGAGCACTGCTCACTAAAAAATGTCGTGCGAGCGTTTCAATATCATCGCGTCGTTCACGGAGTGCAGGCAGTCGCAATCGAATAACATTTAAACGATGAAATAAATCTTCGCGAAACTTGCCTTGTAATACCCGTTGTTCAAGTGGTTGATGTGTGGCAGCAATAATGCGAACATCTACTTTGATGGCTTGCGTTCCGCCAACTCTGTAAAAAGTGCCTTCTGATAAAACACGCAAAAGCCTTGTTTGAAGCTCAAGTGGCATATCACCAATTTCATCTAAAAATAAAGTACCTGTACTGGCTTCTTCAAAACGACCACGTCGCAGTGCACTGGCACCAGTAAACGCACCGCGCTCATGGCCAAATAGTTCTGCCTCTAAAAGGTCGCGTGGAATAGCCGCCGTATTGAGCGCGACAAATGGCCCTAATTTGCGAGCACTGTGATTATGTAAGGCTCTGGCAACCAACTCTTTGCCCGTACCAGATTGCCCTGTAATTAAGACTGTAACGCTTGATTGAGACAAACGACCAATTGCCCTAAAGACCTCTTGCATGGCCGCAGAGGAAGATTGTGTCAGTAAAGTAGTTGGTGCACCGTGCTGGGTTTGTGCCGTGACCGGTAATTCATTCATTTGCTCGTCAGTATCGAGCTCGGGATGTGCACGAGATTGTGCATCATGCAAAGCCCGATTCACTAAAGAGACTGCTTCGTTAACGTCAAAAGGTTTGGCGAGAAAATCAAAAGCGCCATCTTGAAAAGCCGAAACAGTGCTTTGTAAGTCAGTATGCGCTGTCATGATGATGACGGGTAAATCAGGGAAACGTGCTTTTATTTTTTTAAGTAAAACCAACCCGTTCATGCCAGGCATGCGAATATCAGACACAATTGCGGCTGGCGATTCGGTATCAAGCGCCTCTTCAACATCATGTGACCCAGCGAAACTGACTGTTTGAATGCCAGCCTTTTCAAGTGCTTTTTCAAGCACCCAGCGAATGGCTTGATCATCGTCAACGATCCAGACGGGTTTCATGTTTGCTCCAGCGGCAACATCATACGAAATTCGGTGCATTGTGCACGCGAATCAAACTCGATGACGCCGCCATGTTGTTGAACGAGATCTTGAGCAATACTCAGCCCCAGACCAGAACCCCCCTCGCGACCCGTTACGAGTGGGTGAAAAATACGGTCTTGTAATGCTTCGGGTACGCCAGGCCCGTTATCAATCACAGACACCACCACAGCTAATTTATGCTGGCGATCTCGCAACGTCACTCGGCGCGCAACGCGTGTTCTGATGACAATATGAGGCAGCACCGTAATGGGCTGACTGGTGAGCTCTTGTGCGGCATTACGTGCCACATTGAGCAGCGCTTGAACCAGTCTTTGCGAATCACCCCGAATATTAGGAATTGACGCATCATAATCACGTGTGAGTTTGACTGACGCAAACTCAGCTTCTATTAAAGCTGAAACGCGATCACACACTTCGTGAATATTGAGGCTTTCCCACTCACGTGGTTGAGTTTGCGGCACAGCTAAGCGATCAACTAAAGCTTGAAGCCGATCAGCTTCAGAAATAATGACTTGCGTATATTCCGTTAATCGTTGATCAGGTAGTTCAGCCTCAAGCAACTGTGCGGCGCCACGAAGACCCCCAAGCGGGTTTTTAACTTCATGCGCTAAATTACTGAGTAGTGCGTGTTGCGTATTGATTTCATCAATTAAGCGTTGAGTGCGATCGACCACTAAACGGTGCTCAATAGGCTTAATTTCAATAATGGCTGCCCAGGGTTGTTGGGTCAAACTCATCGTTGTGAGGGACACTTCAAGATGGTCACCAGGTCTACTCAGCACGGCACCTTGACGTCGACCTTGTAAAACACCCATGCAAGCTAAATGAATGGATTGAGCGACATCAGCATCGTTTTCAAACAGACTGATTGCCATTTGACCCACAATGTGTCGCTTAGATCTGCCTAGCAAGTCTTGTGCAGCGGTATTGCATTCTTCGACGCCACCATCTTGATTGAGAAGCAAGACAGTCGTTGAAAGCAGATCAAGTACAAGGGTTTGAATCATTTGAATTGGGGCGAGGTCTGATTAAGAACCTCGCACCCACCTACTTATTAACAGCGATCAAATTAGAGGCTGTAGTACATGTCAAACTCAATTGGATGAGTTGTCATGCGTAAACGAGTAACCTCTTGCATTTTTAAATCAATGTAGGCATCGAGCATTTCATTGCTAAACACACCACCACGCGTTAGAAATTCGCGATCTTTGTCGAGAGCCTCAAGCGCTTGATCAAGCGAGTGGCAAACGGTTGGAATCTTTGCGTCTTCTTCTGGCGGCAAGTCATACAAGTTTTTGTCAGCTGGGTCGCCTGGGTGAATTTTGTTCTGCACACCATCAAGGCCAGCCATCATCAAGGCAGAGAATGCCAAATAAGGGTTGGCAAGTGGGTCTGGAAAACGTGCTTCAATACGACGACCTTTAGGGTTGCTCACGTAAGGAATTCGAATAGATGCAGAACGGTTGCGGGCAGAGTAAGCCAATTTAACCGGTGCTTCGTAATGAGGAACTAAACGCTTGTATGAATTTGTACCTGGGTTAGTAATGGCGTTTAAAGCACGCGCATGCTTAATGATGCCGCCAATGTAGTACAAGGCAAATTCAGACAAGCCGGCGTAACCATTACCTGCAAACAGGTTTTGACCGTCTTTCCAGATTGATTGATGAACGTGCATACCTGAGCCGTTATCGCCAACAATGGGTTTGGGCATAAATGTGGCTGTTTTGCCGTAGGCATGGGCGACATTGTGAACGGTGTATTTAAGAATTTGTGTCCAATCGGCACGTTGTACAAGGGTACTAAATTTTGTACCGATTTCTTGCTGACCTGCACCCGCCACTTCGTGGTGATGCACCTCAACGGGTACGCCTTGCTCTTCTAAAAGTAAGCACATTTCAGAACGCATGTCTTGAAACGAATCAACAGGCGGTACTGGAAAGTAACCACCCTTAACGCGCGGACGATGGCCCATGTTGCCACCCTCAGAGTCGAGGTTGGTTGACCAACTACCTTCGTCAGATTTGATTTTGACTGAAGAGCCAGACATGTCGTCGCTCCAGGTCACGCCATCAAACACAAAGAATTCAGGCTCAGGGCCGAAGTATGCGGTGTCACCGAGGCCACTTGATTTAAGGTAAGCCTCTGCCCGACGTGCGAGCGAACGGGGGTCACGGTCATAACCTTTCATGTCTGACGGTTCAACGACATCACACGTCAAAATGAGGGTGCCCTCATCACGAAAAGGGTCTAAATGGGCAGTATTTAAGTCTGGTAACAACAACATGTCAGACGCTTCGATGCCTTTCCAGCCAGCAATTGACGAACCATCAAACGCTTGACCAGATTCGAGTTTGTCTGCATCAATTTGAGACACGGGGGCTGAAACGTGCTGCTCTTTGCCGAGGGTATCTGTGAATCGGAAGTCAACAAATTTGACGTCGTTATCAGTAATCATTTTTAGAACATCTTGCGTACTCATGTGTGCTCCGGGTTTAGGGACGTTATCGTAAAAAGTAGGTATTGCCAGTTTAAGACATTTACTATCATGATTTGATTACAGCAAATTTCATGCCATGTTTTGGTATGTTTGACTGCACTGTTAAAGAGCGGTCAGTCATTGATTTAAGCGCTATAGTAGTGCTTAAATCAATTTATCTTGCACCAAAATGAACAGTTTATGTCTTATTTTGGTGCAAAAAAAGCGACTGTAAAGAATTTAGAAATCGCCAACCCAAGGGGGTGGCTGCCAAACGATCACGACGCATATCAAGTAAGGCTTGTTCACGCGCTTTAGCAAGGGTGGGCAAGATCAATCGCAACGGCTGACCGGTACGTTCCTCATAAAGACTAGCCGCGACACCCTCTTTCAATCTTAAAGCATTCAACATGAATTCAAAAGGCAAATCATCTACAGTTAAGGTCTGGCGCGATGCCCAATGACTGCCGTCACGTTTGATCGCACATGACATCCATTGCTCTGGGTTTTTCAAACCCGCCAAACGTTCAATTCGTTCAGGAGATGAAATTTTGCTGTGCGCACCTGGGCCAATGCCCAGATAATCACCGAATGTCCAATAATTAATATTGTGTTGCGAACGAGCCTGATTTTTTGCATAAGCCGACACCTCGTAGCGCTCAAAACCGGCAGCTTGGGTTTGTATTTGAATCAAATCTTCCATGTCGGCTGAACAATCGTCATCGGGTAACACGGGTGGGTATTTTGCAAAGACGGTATTGGGTTCAAGGGTCAGTTGATACAAAGATAAATGCTCTGTATTAAAAGCAATAGCTTGTGCTAAATCATCTGCGCACTGGGCCAGGGTTTGATTAGGCAAACCATACATAATATCTAAATTAACGCGTTTGACTGCAGCCTGTGCCATATCAATGGCAGCACGTGCTTGATCACTGTTATGAACACGACCAAGTATTTTAAGATGACTATCGTTAAACGATTGAATACCTAAAGAAATACGACTGATTCCACTTTGCGCATAATCTTTAAAGCGCTGCGCTTCAGCTGCCCCCGGGTTGGCTTCTAAGGTGATTTCAGCATCGGGCCAGATTGGTAAGTAAGCACGAATCATCGCTAATAACCGATCGACTGCTTTAGACGACAGCAAACTTGGGGTGCCGCCACCAATAAAAACGGCATGAATTTGACGGCCCCAAATTAATGGTAAACCTTGCTCTAAGTCTGCCGCTAGAGCGTCTAGATATGCCTCTTCTGGAATCACATCAGGTGCCCGATGAGAATTAAAGTCACAATAAGGGCATTTGCGCACGCACCACGGCACATGAATATAAAGTGTTAAGGGGGGCATGGCCAATAAACCCGATGCGCCCGTCGTCTTTTTCAACGATGAAGAAACAGTTAGAGCGGTTGCAGCCACATCAAATGAGGCTTCTGGCACGATAGGAATGGTGCGACGGGTGGTCATGTTGCCACAATTGATGCGGCAGATGGGGGCGTCGAAAAGCCACGAACCATCAACTCGTCAATAAGTAATGCTGTGGCCTGAGCGCGATGACTGTAGCGATTTTTTTCTTCTGGCGTAATGGAAGCTGCCGTTTTAAATAAAGTAGGTATATAAAAGTGCGGGTCATAACCAAAGCCATAATGACCTTGAGCGGTATCAACGATCTGCCCTGCCCAAGTCGATTGGGCAATGATGGGTAGTGGGTCATCAGGGTGTTCAACCCATACCAAACACGCTACGAACCATGCCCGTCGATCATTTTGATTAACCAGCGCTTGAATGAGCTTTTGGTTATTGGCTGTATCGCGTTGAGCTCGATCGTCTAAAAAAAGCCCGGCATAGCGAGCAGATTGCACGCCTGGGGCGCCACCTAATGCTGCGACACACAAGCCTGAATCATCAGCCAATGCAGGTCTGTTGGTTTGTTGACTGGCATGACGGGCTTTGGTTAAGGCGTTTTCAACAAAGGTTAGATACGGCTCTTCGGCTTCAGTCACACCTAAATCAGTTTGAGCGATCACTTTAAAACCAAGCGGAGCCAACAAACGATCAAACTCTTTAACCTTACCTGCATTACCAGTAGCCAAGACCACTTCTTTCATGACGATTCCTTCGTTAAAAAATATTTATTACGTTGAGGCGCGACGGGCATCTTCTTGCATCATGTCTACTAAGGCACGGGCAAAATTGGGTAAGGCTTTCAGGTCGCGCACACAAATATATAGCTGTCTTTCAGCCCAGCTGTTAGCGAGTTGAATTGTTTTTATTTTCATTGATTGACTGTAACGTGCGGCAACGCGTTCAGGCACGACCCCTACCCCTACCCCAGCTTCAATCATGCGGCAAACCGAATCAAAGCTGCCAACCTCGACTCTAAACCTAAAGTTAACACCTAAATTATCAGCCGCTTGAGTCAAGAAAGCATGTATAGCAGACCATTCAGATAAGCCAACGTACTCATATTGCAGTGTGTCAACGAAAGATACTTCAGTTTGCTTAGCCAATGGGTGGTTCAGGTCAGTAACCAGCACCAGGCGGTCACGACGATAGGGCAAGTATTCAATGCCATGTGTTGCAGGTTGCCCCGCCACAATCCCCACATCAGCATTCCCCTCAGACACTGCTTTAACGACTAAGTAGCTCAGTCTTTCACGAAGTTCAACTGTGACGTCTCGATGTTTTGCTAAAAATTGAGCCAAGATATTAGGCATAAATTCGCTCATAGCGGTTGTATTCGCGAAAACTTTAATATTTCCCTTAATACCTCGTGTAAATTCCTGCATATCACCTTGCAAGTGATTGATTTGCTGAATCACTTTGCGGGCATGACGCACAAAGGCTTCGCCTGAGGGTGTAAGGGTGACACCCTGATTATTGCGATCAAAAAGCTTAGTACCCAGATGATTTTCTAGGTTTTTGACGCGATTGCTGGCAGCCGGAAGCGACAAATGTGACTTTTCAGCACCGCGCGTTAAGCTTTGTGCATCACCAATATGAACAATTAATCGTAAATCAACGAGGTCTAAGTGACTGGCCATGGGTTTTATTTCAGCGTGTTTTATATAAAGTTAAAGTCGGACTTCGTTAAATAGAAATTGGCAAGAGCCATACTCTGGTGCAAAGTATCACCTAGCCAAACAACATAGTATGACAATAATGACCACACATAATGAGCAATTTCAAGAGATTAGAGACGGTATTCGTAGCTTATGCGCCCAATTTCCTGATGAGTATTTTAGAAAAGTTGATGAGGCTCGTGGCTACCCCGAAGAATTTGTTAAAGCCCTCACCGATGCAGGTTGGATGGCCGCACTGATTCCTCAAGAATACGGTGGCTCTGGCCTAAGTTTGACGGAAGCCTCTGTCATTATGGAAGAAATCAACCGATGCGGTGGTAATTCGGGTGCGTGCCATGGTCAGTTGTACAACATGGGCACTTTATTGCGTCACGGTTCAAAAGAACAAAAAGACTTTTACTTGCCCCGTATTGCCAGAGGCGAACTACGCTTACAGTCTATGGGTGTGACAGAACCGACAACCGGCACTGACACAACACGCATCAAAACGACAGCCGTTAAACAAGGTGACAAATATGTCATCAATGGTCAAAAAGTATGGATTTCTCGTATTCAGCATTCCGATTTAATGATTTTATTGGCTCGTACAACACCACTAGACCAAGTCACACGTAAAAGTGATGGTATGTCAATTTTTATCGTTGATCTGCATCATGCAGTAAAGCATGGCATGACGGTTCGCCCCATTTTAAATATGGTGAACCACGAGACCAACGAACTATTTTTTGACAATTTAGAAATTCCTGCAGAAAACTTGATTGGCGAGGAAGGTAAAGGCTTTCGTTACATTCTTGACGGTCTGAATGCCGAACGCGCTTTGATTGCCGCTGAGTGTATTGGTGATGGTTATTGGTTTATTGATCGTGTTAGCAAGTATGTGAAAGAGCGCGTGGTGTTTGGCCGCCCTATTGGGCAAAACCAAGGGGTTCAATTTCCGATAGCTCGGGCATACGTGAACATTGAAGCGGCAAGCTTGATGCGTTATGAAGCATGCCGTTTGTTTGACGAACAAAAACCCTGTGGCTCAGAGGCTAACATGGCAAAATTATTAGCTGCCGACGCTTCTTGGGAAGCAGCAAATGCTTGTTTACAGTTCCATGGTGGGTTTGGTTTTGCATGTGAATACGACATTGAGCGCAAATTCCGTGAAACGCGTTTGTATCAAGTCGCCCCAATATCGACCAATTTGATTCTCTCATATGTGGCTGAACACGTTTTGGGCTTGCCACGGTCATTCTAATTAACAAGGTAGGTTTTATGCATAGCCCAACACAAGCTCTGGCAACGTTTGCCGCAAATTTGAAGTTTACAGACCTTCCAGACCAGGTCGTGAGTCGTTGTGAAGACCTATTTCTCGACACATTTGGTTCGATCTTTGCGGGCTCGCAAACGCCACCGAGTTTAGCCATGGCCAACTTTGCTCAAATAATGGGGCCTACCTCTGGCGTATCTGAAGACTTCGTTCGCCAAGTGACCACCTCGCCTTATTTTGCAGCGATGAGCAATGCCGGTGCAGCGCACATTGTTGAGCAAGACGATGTTCATAATGGTGCCGTATTTCACCCAGCAGCTGTGGTTTTCCCACCCGCGTTAGCGGTTGCGCAATCAATAGGAGCCTCTGGGCAAGACCTGATTACTGCCTGCGTTGCAGGGTATGAAGTCGGTATTCGAGTAGGGGAATTTCTAGGCCGCACACATTATAAAATTTTTCACACAACGGCTACAGTCGGTACATTCGCAAGCGCAGCAGCGGTAGGTCATTTATTAAAACTAACCCCAGCTCAAATGCGTCATGCTTTCGGTTCTGCTGGCACCACAGCTGCCGGATTATGGGAATTTTTACGTGATGCCGCTGACTCAAAACCGCTTCACACTGCCCATGCATCTTGTGCGGGCATGCAGGCGGCTTATTTGGCTCAACAAGGTTTTACCGGCGCACAACATATATTTGAAGGGCCACAAGGCATCGGCGCTGCCATGTCAGATGATATTGACTTAAGCCGTCTGACTGATGGCTTGGGGCAACGCTGGGCCTTAATTGAAACGTCATTTAAGTTTCATGCGGCGTGTCGCCACACTCACCCCGCTGCAGATGCACTGGCTGCAGTAATGCA
This sequence comes from Alcaligenaceae bacterium UBA6179, assembly GCA_002422175.1. GTDB lineage: Bacteria > Pseudomonadota > Gammaproteobacteria > Burkholderiales > Burkholderiaceae_B > Algicoccus. The sequence continues at coordinate 9,042 of DITR01000181.1, read as the reverse complement.
AACACATGATCTAAAGGCTGATGATATTGCAACCGTTATCGCGCGTGTGCATCAGTCTGCCGTTGATGTTTTAGGGCCCGTTACTGACCCCAAAACAGTTCATCAGTCAAAGTTTTCAATGGGTCGTGTGTTAGGTTTAATTGCGATTAAAAATACAGCAGACTTAGTGAGTTTTGATCTGGCTTTACATGACCCCGCAATAATTGAGTTTGCGCAACGCGTCACAATGCAATTTGATGATGAGGTTGAGCAGGCTTACCCCGCTCGCTGGATAGGTCGCGTGACGGTAAATACCAAAGATGGCCGGACACTTGAAGGTCGTGTGGACGAGCCCAAGGGCGACCCAGGCAATACTTTAAGTCGCCCTGAGATTGAAGCTAAACTGCGTCGACTGGCAACTTATGGGTTGAAAAACATGTCTCAAAACGAAATTGATCAAGGCATTTCAGCCCTGATTAAGACTGTTTGGTCATTGCATAAACTAGAAACTTTGCCATCTTTTAGGTTCAGGGCAACAGCTTAGTGTGACGTGCTTGGTGCGCTTGAACAATGAGTTCAGCAATACCTTTTTGAGCCAAATCAAGCAAGCTGTTTAGGGCCTGACGGTTGAAAGTCTGCCCTTCAGCCGTGCCCTGCACTTCTACAAACTCGCCTAACCCCGTCATCACAATATTCATATCCGTGTCACATTGTGAGTCTTCGTTATAGTCTAGATCTAGCATGGGCGTGCCGCCTACGACACCTACCGATACGGCTGCCACGGTGTCAATGAGTGGGCTGTGGGTCAGTTGTCCATTTTTAATTAATTGATCAATCGCATCAGCTAAAGCCACCCAGGCGCCTGTGATACTGGCGCAACGCGTGCCCCCATCTGCTTGTAGAACATCGCAATCAATATGAATGGTGCGCTCGCCCAGTGCCTCTAAGTTTGTCACAGCACGCAAACTTCGACCAATTAAACGTTGAATTTCTTGGGTACGGCCTGATTGTTTGCCTTTGGCTGCTTCGCGGTCTGAACGAGTATGCGTAGCGCGTGGCAGCATGCCGTATTCAGCCGTGACCCAACCACGCCCTTGCCCTTTCATAAAAGGAGGTACTTTTTCAAGCACACTGGCCGTACATAAAACATGGGTATGACCCGCTTTAACTAATACAGCCCCTTCTGCATAGCGAGTAAATTGTCGCTCAAATGAGATGGGACGTAAGGCATCAAATGCACGTTGATCATGTCGCGCACTCAGGTTTGATGATGCAGCGTTTGCAGATAAGTTGGCAGATTGGATTGACACGAAATACGACCTCTAAATTTTGATTGATATGATCTAAAAATACGTTTGGTTGCGCCACAGTATACGCATTACGGTGTCTTATCGTCATTTATGTCTTGTGCTTTGTGGANNGTGATTAAAGAATAAGCAAATAAAATTTTATCGAATGCTTAAGCATCTAAAGTTAAAACACGCTACATTGAAATACCAATTTTAAGGAAGTCTTGATGAGGCCATTCAATATGAAGTCATTGCTAAGCCACGGGTCTCACAAAGCTACGCTCAACCTGCTGCTAGTTATAGGTCTGCAAGTGGGGTTTTATCCACTTGGCGTTGCTTCTCAACCGGCATTGGCAAACGCTTTACAAACCACGGCAGTTAAAAACGAAGCAGTCTTAAATTATGACCGCCTCAATCAAATTTTTCAGCCCGTGTATGGAACCGGCGGCATGGTGGCTAGCGATCAAGCGTTGGCTTCAGCAGTTGGTGCTGACATTTTGAGGCAAGGCGGCAACGCGATTGATGCGGCTGTTGCAACAGGTTTTGCACTAGCCGTTGTGCTGCCCTATGCTGGCAATTTAGGCGGTGGCGGTTTTATGATGATTCATCGTCAACAACCACTCAAAACGACCTCGATTGATTTCAGGGAAGTCGCGCCGAGTGGGGCCTCGCGCGACATGTATCTAGATGCACAAGGTCAAGTTATTAAAAACATGTCAACCCAAAGTGTGGCGTCAGTTGGGGTGCCAGGCTCGGTTGCTGGTTTATTAATGGCGCTCAATCAATATGGCACGCTAAACCAAAAAGTGGTGATTGCGCCCGCCATATTGTTAGCGCGCGAGGGTTTTACAGTTTCACATGAGTTAGCCGATATGCTGGCTTCACATCGAAATCATTTAGGTAAATCGACAGCCAGTCGCAAAGTCTTTTTTGTGAAACGCGATGAAACTGTTGCTTGTGACATTCAAGTTTGCCCGCTCGAAGCACTTAAAACGTTGTCTGCGGGTGACAAACTGATTCAAACTGATTTAGCTCAAACCTTAGAGCGTATTGCGCAGCAAGGGCGAGAAGGCTTTTATGAGGGTGCTGTGGCAGAATCAATATTAAAAACACTGAATGCGTCAACTAACGATACACAACAACATGCCAGTAATCAAGCGTTTAAGAATCGAAGCCAGCCACTGTTTAATGCCAATGACTTAACGAATTATCAACCCCGTGAAAGAAAACCGATTTGGGGAAGCTATCGGGGCGTTTCAATCGCGAGTATGCCACCACCAAGCTCTGGCGGTATACATCTTATACAAATGTTGAATATGCTCGAAACTTTTCCGCTTTCTCAAAGCGGTTGGGGCAGCGCACAAACGATTCACGATTTAGCCCAAGTCGCTCGACTTTCTTATGCTGATCGAGCAGAGTACTTAGGAGATACCGATTTCGTAAAAGTACCCATCACCGGTTTAACTTCAAAGGCATATGCTCAAAGCTTAGTGACACAACTTGACCGCTCAAAAGCCACCCTAAGCGCTAACGTGAAAGCCGGTAACCCCAACGCTTACGAAAGTGATCAAACCACTCATTTTTCTGTTGTTGATGCACAAGGCAATATGGTCAGTACCACAACCACGCTCAATTTAAACTTCGGTTCAGGTTGGATGGCTGAAGGCACAGGGGTCTTGCTAAATAATGAAATGGACGATTTTTCAGTTAAGGCTGGCGTACCCAACGCCTTTGGATTGGTGGGTAACGAAGCGAATAATATTCAACCCGGTAAGCGACCCTTAAGCTCTATGACCCCAACGCTTGTTTTTCGTGACGATCAACCTTGGTTCGCTACCGGTTCACCTGGGGGTGCCCGTATTATTACAACCGTATTGCAACAAATCATCAACGTGATTGATTTCAATATGAATATTGCACAAGCTGCTGCGGCGCCAAGAATGCATCATCAATGGTTACCAGACTTTATTCGTGTCGAACAGGGCTTTAGCCCCGATACCTTGGCGTTGCTGCGTGCCATGGGCCACGATGTGCGTGTAATGGGTACGATGGGGCGTATACAGAGTGTGCAACATATTGTGTCAAATGAGGCGAGTATGATGCACGGTGTATCTGACCCCCGCAGCCCAGACGGCGCTGCAATCAGTGTGAGGCCTTAAAATGATCTTCAGCATGACCGGTTTTGGTATGGCAGAAAGCCGAACTGACTTTGGTTCTATTACCATCGAAATTCGCAGTGTAAACAGTCGTTACCTAGATTTACAGTTTCGACTACCTGACGAGTTACGCATGATAGAGCAGCCCTTACGTGAACACGTTTCAAGTAAACTAAAACGTGGCAAAGTTGACATTCGCGCCTCATTTACACGTGCCATGCCAGAAAGTAGTGAGCGTTTAAGCGCACCCGTTATCGTAGAAGCGGCTGAAACGTTTGCCAGACTGAAAGTTCACCTACCTGATATCGCCGCGCCAACCTTTGCCGACCTCTGGAATTGGCCCACAACCGCTCGCACCCATATTGAACCCATACAGTGGGTGGCCCCTGCTTTGCAAGCGTGTGAAAATGCCTTAAAGCAATTGCAAGATACCCGTGCGCGTGAGGGGTATCGCTTATCGCAGGTGATGTGTGAAGCCGCTGACCAAGCGGCTCAAATTGCTACTGAGCTGAGCACTCACTTACCGACATTATTACAAAATCAGCGCGATAAATCAGCCCAAAAATTGCGAGAATCACTTGAACAAGTGTCCCCCGAGGGGTTCAATCAGATCAGTGGTGAAGAACTTTCTGCCCGTTTAGCAACTGAAGCCTCAATCTATGCATTACGCGTTGACGTGTCTGAAGAACTAGATCGTTTGAATTCGCATATACAAGAACTACACCACTTACTGACCGATGGCAGTCAAAATCAAAGTTTGGGTAAACGTTTAGATTTTTTATTTCAAGAAATGAATAGAGAGGCTAATACGCTAGGGTCAAAATCAGGCCACCTCAAGATGACCCGAACCGCCATAGACTTAAAACTACTTATTGAGCAGATGCGCGAGCAGGCACAGAATATTGAGTAGCGTTTTTAACCGTTTTTTTATTTGATCCTGTCCGTTATCAATTGGCAAACGATTAAGCCCAGTTAAAACGATTCAACGCACTGTGACGCAAGACTCGTCTAAGTTAGCAAAAATGCATCTGCTTTTCTGCTTGACGAGGTCACTCAAGCTTTCAGACAACACCTAAAAAACTAATCTTTAGTGATCAACATCCCGACAGCCCTTTTAGCCAAGGGAGCAACCAGCGTCACAGTCGGAAAGGCAACGAGCCATGAGGCCAGCCAAGACCCCATCCATACCCCAAAAAAATTGGGTTCAAAACCCACTGCTTTCCAAGTGGCCACCCCAGAAATAATAAAAGACATAATGGCTGATAGAACCAAACCAAAGAGAAGGGGCGCGTATTTTTTTGGAATCATGAGAATGACATTACCCTCGCCCAACAAACGGCATATTTGTTGCCATGATAGTCATAAACTGAACATTCGTTTCTAGTGGAAATTCAACGATTTGCACAATCGCTTGGGCGACATGGTTGACGTCCATACGGGGTTCTATTTGTATGCTTCTATCTGCTTGCATGATGCCAGCCGCCATGGGTTCAGTCATTTCAGTTGCGGCGTTACCAATGTCGATTTGTGAACAAGCAATATTAAAAGGTCGGGTTTCAAGCGATATGGATTTGGTTAAACCGGTAATGGCATGCTTGGTTGATGTGTAAGCAGACGAAAAAGGCCGAGGTGCATGGGCAGCAATTGACCCATTATTAATGATGCGACCGCCCTGAGGTCTTTGTTTTTTCATAAGTCTGATTGCAGCTTGGGCGCAAAAAAACATACCATTCAAATTAACATTGACGACATCAATCCATGTTTCAACGGGTAATTCATCGATCGGTACAGGGGGTGCACCCCGACCCGCATTATTAAACAAGACATCAATACGACCAAACTGGTTTTCAATATCTGCAAACAGTTTCGCGACTTGATCCGGTTTTGATACATCGAGTGCGTGTGGGTGCAGGTGTGCCGACAAAGCCTCACCACGACGCTTCGTCTCTTCCAATTTGTCAAGATTGCGGCCAACCAACACGACGTCAAAACCCACTTTAACCAGTGCCAATGCGGTTGCGCGCCCTATACCAGTACCTGCACCGGTTACCACTGCAATTTTTACTTGAGTCATACGAAGTCTCCTGAGTAGTTAAAAATAAAGCGTGGCCTGAACCGTAACAAGACTATTAGCTCAAGGCGATCTGCTATGCTTTTGTATATAGCTATTTATACTTCAACCATTTACTGTATTGCATAAAATCACATGTCAGAGATTGTCGGCAACGTTTTTTTAGTTGTAGCTCCCAGCGGTGCGGGCAAATCAAGCTTAGTCAATGCTTTGCTTGAGCGCGATGCTGACCTATTATTGTCAGTGTCATGCACAACACGGGCACCCCGAAGTAGCGAGATCGAGGGTCGAGACTATCGTTTTGTTAGTCTCGAAACATTTAACCAACTTCGTGACAACCAGCAACTGCTTGAATGGGCCGAGGTACACGGCAATTTTTATGCAACCCCACGTGACAGTATTGAACAAGCAATCAAATCGGGTAAAGACGTTTTATTAGAAATTGATTGGCAAGGTGCACGTCAAGTGCGCAAACATTTGCCCAGCGTAACAGGCGTATTTATTATGCCACCTTCAATTGATGTGCTTGAACAACGCTTGCGCGCTCGGGGGCAAGATTCAAACGAGGTCATTGAGCGCCGCATAAAAGCTGCCCAGAGTGAAATTGAGCACGCCAACGAGTTCGAATATGTTATTATTAATCAAGACTTTAGCCTAGCGTTACAGCAACTTCAAGCCATTATTTCAGTGGCAAGGTTGTCTTACCGGGCTCAAACAGCCAGACACCATAAATTGTTCTCTGGCTATGGCTTAAAGTAACCTACCTTTAAAATCGACTTAATCGAGAAAAATATGGCCCGTATTACTGTAGATGATTGCTTAGAGCAAATTCCTAATCGCTTTCAAATGACACTCGCCGCAACATATCGCGCTCGCGAGTTGGCTCAAGGCCATGCCGCTAAAATTGACAGCAAAGACAAGCCTACCGTGACCGCTTTGCGTGAATTCGCACAAGGCTTAACGGGCTTAGAAATGCTACGTAAAGTACCCACTTAAGCGAGGTTGTTATGGGCTTTCCGGGTTTACGCACGGCGTCATCCGGGTTGCTGCAGGCAATCAAGGCAGGTGCACGTTTTGGTCGCAAAAACAAACAGGTAGGCCAGCAACAAGACAAAAGCCATCTCTCTGCTGCACCCATTGAAACCGATGCATCGCCCAGCATTGCATCTATTTCGCGCCTTCAGTCAATTGTTGAAACTTACCTGCCCGCAAAAGACGTTGCTCGCATTAAAGAAGCCTACCGCTTCAGTGACCAAGCTCATTTAGGGCAGTTTAGGTCTAGCGGTTCACCTTACATCACTCACCCAATAGCTGTCACTGAAATTTGTGCTGGTTGGAAGCTCGACGCCGATGCGTTGATGGCAGCCTTGCTTCACGACGTGATGGAAGACCAAGACGTACCCAAATCAACCCTTGCTGAAAAATTCGGTACAGATGTGGCAGAGCTGGTTGATGGCTTATCGAAATTAGATCGTTTAGATTTTATGAGCAAGGCCGAGCAACAAGCTGAAAGCTTTCGAAAAATGTTGTTGGCCATGGCACGCGATTTGCGCGTCATACTGATCAAGTTGGCAGATCGGCTGCACAATATGCGAACGCTAGATGCAGTTAACCCTGATAAGCGCCGACGCATTGCCCGTGAAACACTTGAAATTTATGCACCTATTGCAAACAGACTTGGCTTAAACGCCCTCTTTCGTGAGCTACAAGATCTTTGTTTTGCGGCCACTTACCCGAACCGTTATGCTGTTCTTCATAAAGCAGTCATGGCCGCTCGGGGTAACCGCCGTGAGGTGTTAACCCGCATTTACGACAATGTTAACGCGGCTTTGCCCGCAGCGGGCATTGAGGCTGAAGTAAGCGGTCGTGAAAAAACGCTTTACGGCGTTTATCAAAAAATGCTGAAACAGAAAAAAACCTTTTCTGATGTGCTAGACATTTATGGCTTTAGAGTCGTGGTCAACACCATGCCTGAGTGTTATCTAAGTATGGGTATTTTGCACCAACTTTACCAGCCCGTACCCGGCAAGTTTAAAGATTACATTGCCATACCAAAAGTAAACGGCTATCAGTCATTACACACCTCTTTGGTTGGGCCTTATGGTACCCCTATCGAGTTCCAGTTTCGAACACACGATATGCATCACGTTGCTGAAGAAGGTGTGGCGTCTCATTGGCTATATAAATCTAAAGATATCTCACTCAATGAGCTACAAAAACGAACCCACGCGTCGTTACAGTCACTGTTAGACATTCAAAGCCAAACGGGTGATTCAGGCGAATTTCTTGAGCACATTAAGATCGATTTATTCCCTGACGCGGTTTATGTGCTGACCCCTCAAGGGCAAATTGTGTCATTGCCTCGCGGCGCCACACCCGTTGATTTTGCTTATTCAATTCATACTGACGTGGGTAACCAAACTGTCGCCTGCAAAATAAACGGTGAATTTGTGCCCCTGCGTACTGAGCTATCTAGTGGCGACACCATTGAAGTTGTCACATCAGACACGTCACGCCCCAGTGCAAACTGGCTTAATTTTGTGCGTACAGGTCGTGCCCGATCTGAAATTCGGCACTATTTACGAACCCTGCGTTATGGTGAATCTGTTTCATTTGGTCAACGTCTACTGAATCAAGCATTACGTGATTTATCATTGCCCTTTCCTGCAGATGATGACCCTGTTTGGGAAAAACTCGCCAAAGAAAGTGGCGGTCATTCACGCGAAGAGATTTTGGCTGATGTTGGCTTAGGTAAACGCTTGGCAGCAGTTGTTGCGCGGCGCTTTGCAAATATTCATCCCTTAGTTGCCACCACTGCAGCTGATCTTGATATGGTGGCCTCTGCTCGTGATGTCACCATAACCATTCAAGGCAATGAAGGTCAAGCCGTGGTGTTATCACCTTGCTGTGGCCCATTGCCAGGCGACAGCATTATTGCCGGCGTTCGAGTGGGAACGGGGCTTGTCGTTCACACTGGCGATTGCCCTGTTGCGCTCAAAGCCCGTGAGCGTGAACCAGAGCGTTGGGTTAATATCGCGTGGGATACTCAAACCGCCAAACACTTCTTAGCACGCATTGACGTTGACGCTGTGAACGAGCGCGGGGTTTTGGCGCGCATCGCAAGCGAAATTGCACAGGCCGATTCAAATATTACTAACGTGTCAATGCACGAAGAAGAAAACCAGACTGTTATTTTGCATTTAACGGTACAAGTGAGCCATCGAAATCACCTAGCCCAAGTGTTTAGGGCAATCAGGCGAGTCTCTCAAGTGCAACGCATTATGCGTGTGAAAGGAAGCCAGAAGGCAGTTGACGTGCAAAACTAGGTAGCGCGATTGGTTTTGATAATTTTATGGTGAAACAATACCCTCATCAAAAAAAAGCACTAATCTTTAGTTCATTATTAATTATTTAGCGTAAGCGTCGATCAAAATTTTACCGTCTGGTCCAGACTGATTAAGCCAATCGACCAGCATTTTTTTTCCCACTTCATTTAAACCCTCCGTTAATTGAGCGCTTGGCTTTTCAATTTTCATACCGTTATTTG
>DITR01000036.1:8108-11324 GCA_002422175.1 Alcaligenaceae bacterium UBA6179 | reverse complement strand
TAGTCTAGGTCTCTGCAGATGGTTGCGCGTGATACTTCAAGCGCCTCGCACAGTTGCTTCATGGTGGCGAGTTTTTGACGGCGTAAAAGGGCTTGTATCTTATAGAAGCGTTCAGTACGATCCATTCAAAAGATTCCTCGCCAGATTGACTGCTATTTATTGATACTAACCTAAATAAAATATAGTGCAAACTTTATTGCTAACGCCCCATTAATAGCAATTGACCGTCTACAGAGAGCAGTGCTTCGCTGTCACCGTCTGACCCCGTATTTAAAACAGACGTCACACCCTCAGGCCCGATCACTGTGTAGCCCCTTGAGCCATTCGATAAAACAGACGTCGTGCCGCGAGGGCTAACAATTGTGTAATTTCCTGAGCCATAAGACATAACGTTGGTGATGCCCTCGGGAGACATCACCGTGTAGCCCCTAGAGCCCATCGGCATGATGGTGGTGATACCGTTGGGTGAAATGATTGTTGAGGTGCCACGTGAACCAGACACAATCTGTGTTTGAGCCGCAACATTGAGTGCTGTTAAATGAAGTGTGATGAAACAGAGCACGACTGTGATGACGTTTTTCATGATGAGCACCCTAGGGTTGTTTAAAGCCATCTTGCCATGGTGGTGTGTCATCAGATGAGATACGGGTGTAGAGATGATAAAAATAATAATGTGAAAGGTGGTGTAAAAAAATCAAGCATGGTGAATGGGGGGCAGAGTCGGCATTATGCCGTCACCGAAATATATTTTTGATGTTGCTTTTGAAATGATTGATTACGCATTTGATTTTGGTGACAGGGTTGCCTACAAAGGTTTTTTTGGTCAGCTCAAAACAGAGTTTTTCTATCCTCTTAATTGGCAGGTGTTTACCATCGACCAATTTATTTAGAATACCGAACAAGCCTAAGATTTGCGACATAACTAAGCCTAATTTTTTTGCAGTACTCTCCCTATTTATTTGTTGGATTCAGACAAAGATTAATAATTTAACGAGTCCAAGCAAAGACTGACTCGGAATGTTTGCGAATTGCGTTGATCTTTTTAACTAATTGTCGTGTTAATAAATAGTCAGGTTCGCTTGGGATTAAATTCGAGATCCATTTCAGAGCATTTGGGAAGAAAGTTACGGTGGGTTGTTGGCCACCAACTTTTTGCATGCTAAGTTTTAAAGATTGCAAGCAATACAACATGTTGTCAGAGGAAAAGTCGCCTGCGACATGGATTAGAAGTGACTGACCCTTCTTATTGCTAAACGCACCATTTGCTTGAAGCCATCGCTGATAACACTCTTTTAATTGACGGTTTTTTCTAAAAGAAAAATTAAGTCTTTTGTATTTCGCCATAGCAGCGAAATCTAAAGCCATTAAAAGGTTCATCCCCCTCGGTACAGCAAAATCATGAATGAGTGATCTATCCCAGACCCCAGACGACTTTAGATCTATTAGAGGATTGATCCCGACTCTAGTGACGGAAATCAATACACTTTGAGATACAAGCAGGCTAACTAAACCCGTCGCTCCGAGAGGGTCTACATTTACCGGTATCTCGCGCACGATGGACCGGATAAAATATTTATCTGCAAGCCGACCTCGCCGCCAAAGTGTATCTATTGACACATCTAATTCTTCAGCTATTTTATTTAAAAGCTTTGGTGAAACATCAGATTGTTCTAGGAGGTTGAGGATTATATTGCTCCCCTTTTCGCTAATTTTGGTTGGTCGACCGACACGAGGCTCATCAAGTAAACCGAGAACTCCCTCAGCTGCAAATCGATCACCTAGTGCGTAAACACGCTGCTCATTAACTGCGAACTGCTTTGCGATATCTTTGGTGGGTATGTCCATTGACAATAATTTTAAAATTTGGGCGCGCTTAGCTAACCTTTGGTTTTCAGACTTCATCCAAATCCGCAAAATATTTTCTTCATCAGCAGACAGAAAGTTCTTCATTTTTATACAAGACTTATGCAATTAGTGAATGTTAGTAACACTAGAATTTAGTTATCTTTCACCCAAAAAAATTGGAAATGATATGCTGAATTGGGAAAAAAATCGTCGCAATCGTATGCCTAAAGACTATTCCTCCGACACTTTACCTGACACAGGGTCAAAGGAAGACATCTTACGTTGGAAGAGAGAGAACTCAGAGACAAAGGTTTTTCCAAACATGAAAAACGGTAGGCAATTAAGTAATAGGAAGTTCACTCCGATGCATTTTGCTGCCGAACAACTTACGCACTACTTGAAGTGCGTTCAATCCGCTTACTTCTTTGACAAGCCACGCGAGCACCAAAAGGAAATAATTAGTGGTATCAGAAAACTGATCGCTAAAATAAACATCAATCCTAATACTTCTAGTTCATATGAACGCAATCTCGTAAAGCAAGCACACGGCCTTGTTTCAAGCATTAGAATTCAATAACAATACCTCCAAAATGGATGCCTGACAGGGCTTTTATAAGATTCCAATACAGCGAGCATATCTATGGGGTGAAACGCCACGGCGCTGGAATGAACTGTTCGCTCAAATTCCCAAGCATTCAATGATGCACCTTGCGGTGCTTAGTTACTGGTAACACCTGTTATGGTTACTTAAGCAGTCGAGGCTTCAGTTGCCATTGACTGCTTAACGATCTCAGATTTGTGCTCTGCCGTGTTTAGTCAAAAATTACAGAAGTTAGAATACCAAGGCGGTAGTTGTCAACAAAGATGTCCGTTCTTTCATACCACCTGTTTTTGAATGAATTAAGTCATTTATTGATGTGCTCTTTTGGTGGGTTTAGCCGGACTTCTTTAATCGGTTTTATTGACCAAAATGATGTAGCTACCGATGATCGATTTACGACTGCGGAGTGGTGGCTTTAAAGTGAATAAACGTGAGCAGGTTCACATTTTCTGCCACTCCCCCGCGAGACTGAACTTCCTACTGCCTACTACGAGTCATCGTCTGCCATTTCATCATCACTGTCACAGCTTGGAAATCTCTTGAGCACCTGTTCCCTGAGTGTTTGATCAAAGCAAGGGTAGAACTCTGACTCGGCCGTAAAAAAGCCGAGCATCTCTTCTACGTTATCTTCAAAATTGGCCTCTAGGCAATTCATCAAGTCCCAGGCTGAGGTGAAAAAATGAATCATCTCGCCCATGGTGAGCGGTTTGGTAGATGTTCGCGTGGTGGGCTCTTCAAGCGTTTCGCCGTCATACTCGTCGACGACTCTG
>DITR01000036.1:0-8078 GCA_002422175.1 Alcaligenaceae bacterium UBA6179 | reverse complement strand
ATCTCGACTTCTTTGGGTTTGCTCTTTGGAAGGTATTCACCACCCATAAACATGGGATGCAGACGACTCAGCACCTGTCGATCGAGCGCTTCGAGTTCAGGGGCCGTGACAAAGTCGGGTAGGGTATCGACCTCGCCCGTTTCGAGCGCCTCTTTGATGAGTTCTCTTCGGGCTCGACCTTTGACTTGGCTGAGCAGTTCTGCCTGTTGGTCATAGCGTCCAAAATAATCACGTGGTCGGTATGCCAAGTCACTCACGGGAATAGGTTTGTTGGTAGCGGCTTTAGTCATGATTGTGCTCTCCTGTTTAGCCACTTCGGCGATACGCCCGGGTTGGCAAGTTGGATATAAATTCCCCCGTACAAAACAAAAAGCCCTCTTGGTTAGAAGAGGGCTGACGCAACCCGCTTGGTTACCGTTTCCGGTCACATTGCCTTTCGGCGATCCACCTTGCCCGGGAGGGCAGGTTGGCATGGGCGTCAACCCAAATCTAAATGTATTGAGTAATTTTACTAGATGATTGAAATGGTGTGTATTTTAAATTTTATCTTGGGCGTTATGTTGTGGGTTGTACAGTCTCTAAGCGTTCAGTCAAGCTTAACTATCAAGCTCTAATCAGTTTTTCCACATCAGCAATGAGCTCATAGCAAGCTGTTTTAACTCCTTAATTGTTGATTCTTCAATTTCAAGAAAACCCTCATATTCAGCTAGATTTCGCTTTTGATGTGCAGCGTCAAGTACGCGCCATTTACTAGCTGGCCAACCAAGTGTGTGGTCTAAAGACTGAAAAACAAGGTATCGGTTTTCACTTCGGTACCCATGCCATCGGAGTGCTGCTAGCGCTGCAACATGTATGGCGTTATAGGTACTACTGAACCGACCTTCTTGAGATAATTCTGTCACGTTGGCGTCTTGTAGACGTTTACGTGCCATATCCAACATGCGGTCAATCTCAGCCTGGTTCATCGGTTCAGCTTTGATTTTGCCAATCTTAGCTAGATTTTTGAGCGCCTCTAAAGTCATCAACATTTCCTATTAATTGAATGGTTTGTTGATGCAATACTTTGCTGACAAAAGACTCAGGGTCTTGAAGTCTTTTCTTGAACTCTTGCAAGGTATAGCAGCTTGGGTTGACTTTGCGACCTAGCAGTTCTTCAGTTGGCGTGAGTTTTTCAAGCACTTCTCTTAGACTTAAATCTTGCCCTACAAGCATGACATCAATATCGCTTGTTGATGTGTCTGTTTCTTTTGCAACAGAGCCATACACCAACGCTAATGTAATTTTATCTGCGATTAACCTTAAGGCATTGAGCAAGGTAGGTGTAATGCCCATGACTTTGCGCGTCAAAGCATATAGTTCGTTGAAGACGGGGCTATCTTGATTAGCCGATATGTGACGTTGATTACCAATCGTTTTAGACGTAGCTAATTTTGCAGTGACTAGCTTATTGACTTCTCGCTGCAAAGTGGCGCTACCTAAGCCCGTTAGTTTGCGTAGTTCATTTAAGTGAAAGGAACGATTGGGTTGCCCAAAGACCCAAAAATAGATTTTGGCTTGGCTGTCAGAGAAAATGGCGTTTTTTAAAGACATCTCTAAATTTTAGCACAATCATGCTAAATTCTAGTCTGATCGTGCTAAAAATTAGCTGATTTTTTGATTATCATAGCTATAAGCTAAATGATGGGGCGTTATGTTGTGGGTTATTCAAACCCATTGCCACAAAGTCGAGTTTCCACAACAATTGAAATAAAAATTTAGCTAAAACTTGAAATTCTGCTGGAGGGGTATTCACAAAAAAATTAGCCTGTGATGCTAAGCCGACAATTTCTGCAATCGTGCGTTGGCCATCTATATGTTGCATAAACAGCGTTTCAGCTTGATTAAGATTGGTTGTCCAGTTGTGACGCGAGAGAGCAGAGTCGTTCAGCGTGCATCTGTAGCGTAAAGATGGCACGCGTTATCAAAGTTGATGCGCTCCATGATTGACCATTGTTTGTGTTCAGGCAGCCCCGCTACCGAGGAATAAAAAGCACTTGATGAATGAGTTGGGGGGTAATACGGGCTCTTCATGAATAGGTCTTGAAAAACCAGACCAGACGAGGTGACCAGATCAATGCAATCATCTATTGAGTAACTACGCTCACGGCCATGCAAAAAAGTGTCAACTAAACCCGCATCAAACTCCAAGTCTGGGGCAATGTTGAGCTAACCCCAAGTCTCGTACGACTGACTGCAAGATTTCAACAAATTCTTTATACAGTGCAACACACTGCATCTTGCAGTTTAATGGTTTAGTTTTGTTCAAAAGGTGAGGTATGTTCAAACAAAATCTATTCACAGACCTTGAGAGCCCCGATGGAAGCGAAAGGTTTGATAATATTTTGAAGCGCAAAGACGTGCGCATCGAGCGTATCGTTTCAAAGGGTCATGTGAGTGACCCTGGCTTCTGGTACGAGCAAGCTTGGGATGAATGGGTTTTAGTTGTGAGCGGTTCTGCGGTGTTAGAGTTCGACAATGACTGCTTGAAGATGATGGCTGGAGATCATGTTTTGATTCCAGCGTTCAAGCGCCACCGTGTCAATTCAACATCGCTGACTGACCCAACTGTTTGGCTGGCTATTCATTTGCAGCCTTAAACTAGCTTTTGTGTCAAAGGGTTGAGTTCAACTCATGGGTATTTCCAACTAGCCCCTATCGCGCTTTTCTTCAGCCTATCGAAGTCTTATCTGCATGAATGCTCAGTTGGTCGCTTTCATACTAGTTTATTGAAATNNCGTGATTGTTCACTGTGTCATCTAGTCAGGCCGTTCTTAACCACTGATTTTTAAAGCTAGCACCGGCATTTAAGACGCGCTAAATTTCTTACTATTTACAATATGGGCTAGGGCGATTCCATTTGTCTGTACCGCCTCCGCCAGGCCCTGTATAACATCCTCCACCAGGGCCTGTTGATGCACCGCCCCCAGGCCCGGTATAAGCGCCGCCGCCTGGTCCAGTTGATGCACCGCCACCTGGGCCGGTAGAACGACCCCCACCGGGTCCTGTCGAGGCACCCCCGCCTGGTCCGGTATAGAGGCCTCCACCAGGCCCTGTTGATGCGCCGCCGCCGGGCCCGGTATAAAGACCACCACCAGGGCCCGTATATAGACCGCCCCCAGGGCCAGTAGAGCAGGGGCCACCAGGGCCTGAGTAGCCGACGCAGTTGGCCAATACTTGGGTGCTAAAAAGTGCTGTAAATAATATGCAGATGTGAAGCGATTTTTTCATTGCTCTTTTACCTCTGTTAGTGAGGGTTAAATAAGACCAAGGCATATGTTTCGTTTTTAATGACTAGGGCTTTGGCTGCATGCATACGGATAGTATTGAATCAATATACTTCTAAAGGGCATGCTCTAAAACACATTATGTAGCAGGTGGTGTGTCATCTGATGAGACTCGAGTTTTGAGACACTTATATTTTTAAACCCAGTCAGAAATATGAACACAATAAAAGATAAATTACCTTTTCACTTACAAAGAATTTTAGATGAAGTGATTGGCGCTTTTAATAATGGTGATGTCGCACACGATGGTACAAAAGAAATTGAGGAATGGTTCGAATTAGAAGGTTGGGACATTTTGATTTCTGACTTAGATGATCAAATGGCTATCAATCTGTGTGAACTTTCTTCGAGATGTAACGACGACGAACTGCGTGCAAGTCAATATATTGCCGATGATGCTGTTCTACAAGACAGTGACCGTATTGCATGGGTAAGGGGGCTTATTGAAAGTGCTCTTGGCACGGGCGATGATTCTTTTTTATTGACAGTTCACGCGCACACATTACAAGCCACTGAGGGCAAGACTGCTGTCATAGGTTGCCTGATCGAAATGCAAGGTCAGTTAGGTCCTCACTGCATTTGGCAAGGGCTGCATATGACTAAAGAGAGCTTCTTGCACTCGCTAGCCGAGGGCAGAGCGTATTGGGTGACACCACACCTGGAAGCAATACCAGACAAAGTACTTTTGTCATGGTGGAATTTTTAGCTTTGAACTACCGTTGACGTCTATTTATTTGTCTGGTCATTCAACTCGTGTGTGGCATGTAGGGTGATTAAGGGTGCTGAGCAACGACTTATATAGGTGTTAAGTCGTGTTGACTATTCTGAAGACTTGCGTAAGAATCTTAATGTTAAACAATGAGGCTTTACCATGCACGCGCGCGTCACAAAACTAGAAGCAGTCATCTCAACCTTGGCTACGCGTGAAGACCTTGTACGGCTTGAAGTAACCCTTCATCGCGAGATCTCAGGCATTCAACGTGAAGTCTCAGATATTCATCGTGATGTTTCAGGCATTCATCGCGACATCACGTATATTCATCAAACAGTGTCTGCCCAAACATGGAAGATTCTGTCAACTTTGATCGCTACGTCAACGTTATTAGTGGGTGTGACGTACTACTTAGCTAAACATGTCGGGTAGGTGGCTCTTTTGACCTATTTTGATATGCATTAGCTTGATGATTTTTTATCGAAGCGAGACCAAGTTAAGCCAATGATGCACACACCAAAATATGCCATCATAATGTAGCGGCCATAAAAATCAGCGTTGGGCGAAACGCCAGCGTATTGCATGCCTAACCAACCGACTGCATAAGCCAACAAGATGATTATTAATACAGCATCGGCAAGCGGTTTCGCTTTGACTGCAATCAAAATGAAAAGCATGCCTGTTAGAAAATTTGAAATGCCAAATGCGCTGAGTAATACCAATTGATCTTGTCCATTGACACTCAAGTCTAGATGAGCAAAGGTATTGTTTGCCCAATAAATGAAATAGGTATGCGCAGCCCCCCTAAAGAGGTCAATTAAACCTAGACAAAATAAAAAAACGGATGATATGCGCCCAGCATTCGGTAATGATTGAAACATTGCTACAGTCCTTCGAGTCATGTTTGTTTGTTTGTGCGTTGCCTTAACAGTAACGTATAAACAAGACCGTTGTGGTGGCTGATATAATCTACATCGTAAAAAGTTTACTAACGTTCGCTTATTGGTGAATACAACTCTCAACTTGTGTGAATATGTAATCTGTATCAGAGGAAAAAATGGACCGAAAACCCTCTCCTTTAGAAAACCACATCCTTGCAGAGCTCCCAGAAGCTATTAAACAACCTTTACTCGATCAGCTTGAGCTGGTCGAGTTACCGCTTGGTAAGGTCATTTATGAGTCGGGTGACGATCTGCACTATGTCTACTTTCCAACTAATTCGATTGTTTCATTGTTATACGTCATGGAAAATGGCGCTTCAGCTGAAATATCGGTTGTTGGAAATGACGGCATTGTTGGAATTTCAGTATTTATGGGTGGAATCAGCACACCGAGCAGGGCTGTCGTGCAAAGCGCAGGTTTTGCCTACAAAATGTCTGCTGAAAGATTAAGAAATGAGTTCAATCGTCACGGTGCCTTAATGCTGCTTTTGTTGCGGTATACCCAATCTCTTATTACACAAATGGCGCAGACAGCCGTCTGTAATAGGCATCACTCTATCGAACAGCAGTTGTGTCGTTGGTTGCTATTATCGCTTGATCGACTCCCGACGAATGAGTTAAACATGACGCAAGAATTAATCGCAAATATGTTGGGTGTGCGTCGCGAGGGTGTGACTGGGGCTGCTGGCGTTTTGCAAAAGCTAAATGTCATAGAATATTCACGCGGGAAAATCAAAGTGCTTGATCGTTTAAAACTCGAGGAAATGAGTTGTGAATGCTATGCGGTTGTCAAGCGTGAAACGGATCGATTATTGCCACTAAAGCATTGATGAAGGGAATATTAACGCATTCGATCAACTCTTTATGTGGTTGGTAATATGTTTAGATTAAAGCGCAATGTCAATCTAGACTCATATGCGACCAACAATTAACAATACCAGTAAGACGATAAGAACGGTGCCAAGAATGCCTGATGGTACATAGCCCCATGTTTGGCTGTGTGGCCAACGCGGAATGACACCGACCAACATGAGTACAACAATAATAAGAATAATCATTCCGAGCGACATGTTCGTTCTCCAAACAGTGTATTAAGAACGAAGTTTCGCAGTTAATCTCATTTCGGTCTGTACGACACCGCACAGACAGCAGTTGTATGTCGGTGCATGATGAACTCGCTCGGTGCATACACTGATCAATAGTTAGTTGCTTCGATGGTAGCTTAAGCGTCGCAGTGACCACCTAATTATAAATCTGGAGAATGACTAATGAAAAATATCAATAAATTTTTTGGTGCTGCATTCATGGCATTTGCGCTGCTTGCCGTCGTAGGATGTGAGTCTGGTCCACAAAAAGAGGGTACAGGTGAGTACGTTGACGATAGCGCAATCACATTAAAAGTAAAAACTGCAATATTCAATGATCCGATGCTCAAGGTCGCTGAGATAAATGTTGAAACGTTTAAAGGCGTTGTTCAACTCAGTGGATTTGTTGCCTCACAGGCTGCTGCAAGTCGTGCGATAGAAGTCGCTCGTAAAGTGGGCGGCGTGACTTCAGTTAAAAACGATATGCGTATTAAATAACCAGGATTCAATATGAACACACCAAAAGACACGAACACTGTAACGATCACGTCAACCTATACAACACCAAAAGCGAGCGTAGATACTGCAGATTACAGCTCCGACGCTTTAGCAGCCAAGTGGAAGCAGCAGGTTGGTAATGCCAAGATTTTGTGGGGCAAACTCACCGATGACGAGTTGTTGAAAACAGAAGGTCATGTTCAACATTTGACAGGGCTTGTTCAAGAACGCTATGCAGTAACGAGAGATGCAGCTGCGAAGCAGGTTGATGATTTTTTCGCTCAGTTTAAATCGTAGGGCGATCAACTCAATTTCTGCTGATTTCATGATAATTCTAAATGGACAAAAACCATGTTTAACAAAAGCTCAAAAAACTTAATTGTCGCATCTGGTTTAGCAATGGCACTCATGAGCTTAAGCCCGAGTTATGCAGCAGGGACGACAACACAGAGTCTCACCGATGTTCGGCAGGAAGCACAAATTTGGACATCCTATGTTTTGAATCCATATCTGAGATTCAATGGCATAAAGGCCTCAGTCAAGGATGGCAAGGTAACGCTGACAGGAAAGGTTCAGGAGGATGTGAGTAAGGAACTCGCAAAGGAAATCGCAATGGGTGTTGACGGTATAAAAGAGGTTGATAACCAGATCGTGGTGCAGTCAGATCCTAGCGACCAAAATGAGAAAACTAACAATGCCTATGCTGATGTTGTTGAGGACGCTACGATTACTGCGACTGTAAAATCAAAATTGTTGTGGAGTAAATACACCGATGGACTTAAGACAACCGTTGCTACTAAAGGTGGTCGTCTTACGCTTACTGGCACAGCAGATAGTGTTGAAGCAAAGGATCTGGCAGGTCTTCTTGCGCTGAATACTCGTGGTGTCGTATCAGTCAGTAATAACCTAGTCGTGACTGCGCCTCAATCTGACGCAAAAGCGACAGTGACCAAAGCTGCTGCTGATGCAGAGAAGGAATTTTCAGATGCCTGGATAACAGCAAAAGTAAAATCGACTTTGCTGTACTCTTCAAATGTTTCGGGCACTGATGTTCATGTGACCACTGAAAAAGGTGTTGTGATGCTCAAGGGTACATTAAGTAGTGGAGCTGAAAGAGCCTTGGCCATTGAGCTTGCACGTAATGTACTGGGTGTGAAAAGTGTTGACGCTAAAGGCTTAACCTTTTAATTGCAACTTGATAGTTTGGTTGAATAGACGTTTCATTTGGTGTTCGGTTTTTAATTCATCCTGAGCTACAAACCTGATTTTTCTAAAATATAAACTTATGTATCTTGGGAAAACGGTTTGGCGATATCCCGATGCTGTCAAGAATCAGCCGATACCAGTACACCCACTGAAACGATGAAGTCTGCTGCCGATTGAATATCTGCTTCTAACGCGTGTCTAGCCGCTTCACTGTCTTTACGTAAAATAGCGTCGACCATACTGGCGTGATGAACCAGAGCTGTACGGCGGCCTTCACGTGACGGACCTGAGCGCATATCGTAGTTAAGAATGG
>DITR01000097.1 GCA_002422175.1 Alcaligenaceae bacterium UBA6179 | reverse complement strand
GTGGCGGTCAACAAGATCGACAAGCACGACGCCAACATCGAGCGCGTGCGCAGCGAACTGGTGGCCGAAGGCGTGGTGCCCGAGGAATTCGGCGGCGACGCGCCCTTCGTCGGCGTGTCGGCCAAGATGGGCACGGGCATCGACACCCTGCTCGAGCAGGTGCTGCTGCAGGCCGAGGTGCTGGAACTCAAGGCCCCGGTGGTCGCCAATGCCAAGGGCATCGTCATCGAAGCCCGCCTCGACAAAGGTCGAGGCCCAGTCGCAACGATCTTGGTGCAAAGCGGCACCTTGAATCGGGGTGATGTTGTGCTGGCTGGTTCAAGTTATGGCCGTGTTCGTGCCATGCTTGATGAAAATGGTAAGCCGATCCAAAGTGCAGGTCCTTCAATTCCGGTTGAAATTCAAGGCTTGACAGAAGTGCCAGCTGCAGGCGATGAAATCATGTGTATGGTTGACGAACGCAAAGCACGAGAAATTGCATTGTTCCGTCAAGGCAAATTCCGTGACGTTAAGTTAGCGCGTCAACAGGCCGCTAAGCTTGAGGGTATGTTTGATCCGTTGGTTGAAGGTTCACAAACGCTTCAACTTATCGTTAAGACTGATGTTCAAGGTTCGCAAGAAGCATTGGTCGCTGCGATGCTTAAGCTTTCAACAGACGAGGTTCGTGTTCAAGTTGTACATGCAGCCGTGGGTGGTATTTCTGAAAGTGACGTTAACTTAGCGATTGCAGCGGGTGCAGTGGTCATCGGCTTTAATGTGCGCGCCGATCAGGCTACACGTAAATTAGCTGAATCTAATGGTGTTGATATTCGTTACTACAACATTATTTATGACGCAGTTGATGAAGTCAAAGCAGCAATGTCTGGCATGCTTACCCCAGAGCGACGTGAAGAAACGCTTGGCTTAGTTGATATTCGTGAAGTCTATACCATTTCACGAATTGGTACTGTAGCGGGTTGTATGGTGCTTGAAGGTCTGGTTCGTCGCGATGCTCAAGTTCGATTGCTGCGTGATAACGTCGTTACCTGGACAGGTCATATTGATTCTTTACGACGCTTTAAAGACGATGCCCGAGAAGTGAAAGCCGGTTTTGATTGTGGCATTACACTGAAAGGCAATAATGATATGAAAGTAGGCGATCAACTTGAAGTCTTCGAAATTAAAGAGGTTGCTCGTTCTCTGTAACGTCAAACATCATCATGAGCCGACATAAGCAAAAATCAACGGGCGATCGCAATATTCGTCTGGCTGACCAGATTCAAAAAGATCTCGCAGTACTGATTCAACGCGAGCTTGATACTAGGCGTGTCGGTTTGATAACGTTGTCTGGCGTTGAGCTATCTACTGATTATGCTCACGCCAAAGTATTCTTTACAGTTATTGGTGCAGAACCTGAGGTCGCCTTGCAAGCCCTTCAAGAAAAATCGGGTTGGTTGCATTCACAATTGTTTAAATTGTTGCACATTCATACGGTGCCTACATTGCATTTTTTTCATGACCCACAGCTTGAGCGTGGCATTGAAATGTCTCGTTTAATTGATGAGGCCAATGCCCTATCCGTTTCACTTCCTTTGCCTGAAAATCCAGACGTTAGGTCTTGAGCTGGCGTTTTTCTGGATTGACATCAAATGGCTAGAAAACGCGGGCAAGTGCTCGATGGCTTAGTTTTACTCGACAAACCTGAGGGTCTGTCGAGCAATCACGCCTTACAACGCTTGAAACATAAACTTGATGCCCAAAAAGCAGGTCATACCGGTACTTTAGACCCCTTTGCAACCGGTTTACTAGTGTGTTGCTTGGGTCGTGTCACCAAAATTGCGGGCCACATGCTTGATGCTGACAAAGGTTATTTGGCCACTATACTATTTGGGGTTGAAACCGATTCAGGCGATCTAACGGGTGTGCAAACGCAAATCGCACCCATTTCATTTGAATCAATTGACCCTAAAACCCTTGAAGCAACTTTAAAGACCTTTGAGGGTGTGCAGATGCAAATTCCCCCCATGACGTCTGCTTTAAAGCGTGATGGTAAACCTTTGTATGCTTACGCTCGCGAGGGTATTGAGCTTGTGCGCGAACCCCGTCAAATTACAATTTACCGAATCGAATTATTAGCCTGTGAGGGTAAAGCCGCTACGGTACATATTGAATGTACAAAGGGCACATACATTCGCACATTGGCTCAAGATATTGGCCGACAGTTGGGTGTGTTTGCGCATTTAATCGCCTTGCGCCGCACTCGCGTGGGCCCATTTTTGCTTGATCAAGCCGTTACGCTTGATGAAATAAACGAGATGACCGATGCTCAAAAAGTCATCATGCCAGTTGAAAGTCTTCCACCTGAATTACTTATATTTGTACCCCAGCAAATCGCCACAAGTGTTTTGCCGGCTTAAACCTTAAAGGAAATTAAATGTCACGCGCTCTGCGAAATGTCGCAATCATTGCCCACGTCGATCACGGTAAAACTACACTTGTAGATCAGTTGTTACGCCAGTCTGGCACTTTTGAAGATCACCAAGCACTCAGTGAACGAGTGATGGATTCGGGTGACATTGAACGCGAACGCGGCATCACGATTTTAGCTAAAAACTGTGCTGTCAATTTTGAAGGTACACACATCAACATTGTTGACACCCCAGGTCATGCCGACTTTGGTGGCGAAGTTGAACGGGTTCTATCGATGGTTGATGGTGTATTGTTATTGGTTGATGCGGTTGAAGGCCCTATGCCCCAAACTCGCTTTGTGACTCGTAAAGCGTTGGCTTTAGGACTGCGCCCCATCGTTGTCATTAACAAGGTTGATCGCCCTGGTGCACGCTGTGAGTATGTTGTGAATGCGACATTTGATTTGTTTGACAAGCTAGGCGCAACAGACGAGCAGCTTGACTTCCCAATTATTTACGCTTCAGGTTTGTCAGGCTATGCTGGCCTCGTTGATACCGTGCGCGAGGGTGATATGAAGCCTTTGTTTAACGCCATTCTTGATCATGTGCCATCGCGTGATGATGATGTTGATGCGCCATTGCAACTGCAAATTATTTCACTTGATTACAACAATTATGTTGGCAAAATTGGTGTGGGTCGTGTCAATCGTGGCCGCGTTAAACCTGCGACTGATGTGGCCTTTCAGTTTGGCCCTGATGCACCCGTTCAAAAAGGCCGCATTAATCAAGTGCTTAAATTTAAAGGGCTTGAGCGTGTTTTAGTCGATGAAGCCCAAGCGGGTGACATTGTTTTAATAAACGGCATTGAAGATTTGGGTATTGGTTGCACCGTAACCGATCTCAACCACCCAGATGCCTTACCCATGTTGCGTATTGACGAGCCAACTTTGGTGATGAATTTTATGGTCAACACCTCACCCTTAGCCGGCCGTGAAGGTAAATTTGTAACCAGCCGTCAATTGCGTGACCGTCTTGACCGAGAGCTTAAAGCAAACGTTGCGCTACGCGTGCGTGAAACTGACGATGATACGGTCTTTGAAGTGGCCGGTCGTGGTGAGCTGCACTTAACCATTTTGCTTGAAAATATGCGTCGCGAAGGTTACGAGCTTGCCGTTTCTCGGCCTCGTGTGATGTATCGTGAGGTTGATGGCGTTAAACAAGAGCCTTTTGAATTATTGACTTGTGACGTTGAAGATACCCACCAAGGTGCCGTGATGGAAGAGCTCGGTCGTCGAAAGGGTGACTTACAAGACATGCAGCCTGACGGACGTGGCCGTACTCGCCTTGAGTACCGTGTTCCGGCGCGGGGTTTAATTGGTTTTCAGGGCGAGTTTCTGACCTTAACGCGCGGAACGGGCTTAATGAGTCATATTTTTGACGAATACGCACCGGTTCGTGAAGGCGGTGTGGGTGAGCGTCGTAATGGTGTGCTGATTAGTCAAGATAATGGCGCCGCAGTGGCTTACGCCCTATGGAAGCTTCAAGAACGTGGCCGTATGTTTGTATCGCCAGGCGATGAGTTGTATGAGGGCATGATTATCGGCATTCATAGCCGTGACAACGATTTAGTCGTGAACCCCATTAAAGAGAAAAAACTCACTAACGTTCGTGCTTCTGGTAAAGACGAGCATATTGACTTAACCACACCTATTCGTATTTCGCTTGAATACGCGGTTGAGTTTATTAGTGATGACGAACTCGTTGAAGTCACACCTAAAAACATACGTTTGCGCAAGCGCTTCCTGTCAGAAAGCGATCGTCGTCGTGGGTCTCGCGACTAAGTGTTACTGATAAAGGTTCACTGAACCTTTTAGATCTCTGCCGATACCTAATATTTAGGTATCGGCAGAGAGATCTTCAAGTATTTAACAATTTAGACTATTAAATGCTTAAATGCCACCAAGGCATACGTACTTCATTTCAAGAAAATCATCGATACCGTATATCGAACCTTCACGCCCAAGGCCTGATTGTTTGACGCCACCAAAAGGTGCAACTTCATTTGAAATTATGCCCGCATTGACACCTACAATGCCGTATTCAAGTGATTCAGCCACTCTGAAAACACGGCCAATATCTCGGCTGTAAAAGTATGCGGCTAAGCCAAATTCGGTGTTGTTGGCCAATTTAATGACATCAGCTTCATCTGTAAATTTTACGATTGGAGCAACCGGTCCAAAGGTTTCTTCGCGCATGCAAATCATGTCGGCGCTCACATCTGCTAACACAGTAGGCTGAAAGAAACGCCCGCCACGTGCATCAGGTTTGCCGCCCGTTACAACACGTGCTCCCTTTGCTATGGCATCAGCTAAATGTGCTTCAACTTTTTTGATTGCATCATTGTCAATCAGTGGGCCTGTGGTAACGGCATCTTCAAAGCCTTCACCAACCTTGAGTCGGCTGTCAACGGCTTGTGCAAGTTTTTGTACAAAAACCTCATAAATCGAAGCATGAACATAAAAACGGTTGGTACAAACGCATGTTTGGCCCGCATTACGATATTTTGAGGCCATTGCACCGTCGATAGCAGCATCAATATCTGCATCTTCAAACACAATAAAGGGTGCATTACCGCCGAGTTCAAGTGATAATTTTTTGATGGTTGGCGCACACTGTTGCATCAAAATACGACCGACTTGTGTTGAGCCCGTGAAGGTCAGTTTACGCACGACATCACTTTCGCAAAGCACGTTACCAATTTCAATTGAACGCTTGCTATCAGCACTTAAAATATTCAGCACACCGGGTGGAATACCGGCCTCATGGGCTAGTTGGGCCAATGCCAATGCCGACAAGGGGGTTTGCTCAGCAGGTTTTAAAACAACGGTACAACCAGCAGCCAAGGCTGGAGACACTTTGCGCGTGATCATTGCGCTTGGAAAGTTCCATGGCGTAATCGCTGCACACACGCCAATTGGCTCTCGCAAAACCATAATGCGGGTATTGGGAATCGGTGACGCAATGGTGTCACCCATTACTCGCTTAGCTTGCTCGGCGAACCATTCGACAAATGAAGCCCCATAGGTGATTTCACCTTTTGCTTCGGCAAACGGTTTGCCTTGTTCAACAGTCATAATGCGAGCTAAATCGTCAGCATGCAAAATAATTAAATCAAACCATTTACGTAAAATGACTGATCTGGCCTTAGCGGTTAAGGCACGCCAGGCGGGTAGGGCGCGTTCTGCAGCAGCTATGGCTTGCGCAGCGCTTTTGGGGCCTAAATTAGCAACATGCGCAATAACAGCCTGTGTGGCGGGGTTGTCAACTTCAAACTGTGCCCCATCTTCAGCATCGACCCACTTGCCGTCAATGTAAGCTTGCGTACGAAGTAAGTCGGGGTGATTAATTTTGGCAGGAAAAATAACTTTATTCATATGATAAAAACCTTATTTTGGTAAAGAACTGAGGCGATTCACATCTTGTACATGAGTCAATGCAAATGATTCAATCATATTTATCACCTTCGCGGGGTCATCTTCGACAGAAAATAAATCAAGATGATCTTGAGTAATCAAGTTTTTAGGTAAAAGTTCGATTTTAATCCAATCAATCAAACCGTTCCAAAAATCGCTACCTATAAGAATGACGGGGCCTTTGGCCAGTTTGCCTGTTTGTATAAGTGTCAAAGCCTCAAAAAGCTCGTCTAGTGTGCCAAAACCACCTGGCAAAGCAATGTAGGCCATACTATGCATAAAAAATGTGGCTTTTCTTGAATAAAAGTACTCAAACGATAAACTGACCGTTTGGTAGGGGTTGTTTTTTTTCTCTGAAGGTAGTTTTATATTCAAGCCAACACTTGTGCCGTTGGCTTCAAAGGCACCCTTGTTCGCAGCTTCCATAATGCCGGGGCCACCTCCAGCAATCACGGCAAAACCTGCGTTGGCAAGTCGGGCGCCAACGTCGAGGCTCAATGCGTAGTAAGGTGACGAAGGAGTAATACGGGCGCTACCAAAAACACTGACGGCAGGCCCGATATGACTTAATGCTTGAGCGGCCGTCACCAACTCTGACATAATTATGGGTGCCTGTTGGGCAGC
Organism: Alcaligenaceae bacterium UBA6179; assembly: GCA_002422175.1. Lineage (GTDB taxonomy): Bacteria > Pseudomonadota > Gammaproteobacteria > Burkholderiales > Burkholderiaceae_B > Algicoccus. Next base: position 2,309 of record DITR01000097.1, on the reverse strand, counting down.
GGGTAACATTAAATTTGGGTCTTGATTCATGAATAAAACCTTATTGCTAGTAGATGGTTCAAGTTATTTGTACCGTGCATTTCACGCTATGCCCGACTTGCGTAATGCGCAGGGTGAACCGACCGGCGCAATCTATGGCGTGGTTAACATGTTACGTAAGTTAGCACATGACTACCACCCTCAGTATGCCGCATGCGTTTTTGATGTACGGGGCAAAACGTTCAGAGAAGAACTGTACCCCGAGTACAAAGCACATAGGCCCTCTATGCCCGAAGACCTATCACTTCAGGTATTGGCCATTCACGATATTGTGAAAGCGATGGGGTGGCCTGTTATAGGCATTCAAGGGGTTGAGGCTGATGATGTGATTGCCACCATGGCTGAAATGGCTGAAAAGCAGGGCTGGAAAACCATTATTTCGACGGGCGACAAAGATTTAGCCCAACTGGTTACAGATCAAACCACCTTAATTAACACCATGAGTAGCGAAACGCTTGACCCTGCAGCTGTGATTAAAAAGTTTGGGGTGCGACCAGATCAAATCGTTGATTATTTGATGTTGGTGGGTGATGCCGTTGATAACGTTCCCGGCGTGAATAAAGTAGGCCCCAAAACAGCTGTTAAATGGTTAGACCAATATGCTTCTGTTGATGCAATCGTGGCACACTCTCAAGACATCAAGGGTGCCGTGGGCGAACATTTACGTGCCGCACTACTGCAATTCCCGCTGACACGAGATTTGCTTACGGTGCGCCGTGATTGTGATTTATCAGCTGTCATGACAAGTTTTGATGATTTGGTCATGAGGCCTGGCGATAAAGAGACCTTAATTGCCCATTATGAACGATTTGGGTTCAGATCATGGTTGCGAGAAATCACCCAAGATGCAAGTCGAATTCCCTCAGGCGATGCGCGTAGCGCAAGCAATGCCCATTCCTCTGCTAACCCATTTAACACCACTGACACCATTCAGAACCGCACTGCAGGTTCTACAGATCCCTCTAAACAAGCCAACAACCTAAATAAAGATGATGAGTTCGTTGTGCAAGCAGCCGTCATACCGCAAGTTTATCGTTGCGTCACCACGATTGATGAGGCTGAACAATGGCTTAAAAAAATACAGTCTTCTTCTTGCGTGGCTTTTGATACTGAGACCACATCACTTGATGGTATGCAAGCTAAGTTGGTTGGTTTTTCGCTCAGTATTGAGCCGGGTGTTGCATGTTACATACCCGTTGGGCATCGTGGGCCTGATGCACAAGATATGTTGCCCAAAGCTGACGTTTTAGCTTTGTTTAAACCTTGGTTTGAATCGACAGCACCCACAAAATTATTACACCATGCAAAGTACGATACCCACGTTTTGGCCAATGAAGGCATTATCTTAAACGGTGTCGCGCACGACACGATGCTTCAAGCTTACGTGCTCGAGTCTCATCGAAGTGTGTCGCTACATGAGTTGTCGCAACGATGGCTCGGTCTTAAGGGTGCCACCTATGAGTCAATCTGTGGCAAGGGGGTCAACCAAATTGGGTTTGATGAGGTTGACCTTGAACAGGCCACCCAATACGCCTGCGAAGACGCTGACTACACGCTTCGTTTGCATCTCGCTTTGTTTCCTCAAATTGAAGCGATTGCATCGTTAAAGTCAATTTACGAACTTGAAAGTCATGTTTCAAAAGTGCTGTTTGAAATTGAAAGGCAGGGTGTACTAATTGACGTACAAGAGTTGGCGAAACAAAGCCATGGTTTAGGCCTTCAATTGCTTGCTATTGAACAAAAAGCCTACGAGTTAGCAGGCCAGCCTTTTAACCTGAACTCTCCCAAGCAATTGGCTGAAATCTTGTTTGGTCAAATGAAATTGCCGGTGGTACGTAAAACGCCAGGGGGCACGCCATCAACAGACGAAGAGGTGCTAACTAAACTGGCGCAAGACTATCCCTTGCCCCAAGTCCTGCTGAGTTATCGAGGCCTGGCTAAATTAAAGTCGACTTATACAGATAAGTTGCCCAAAATGGTAAATGCTTCAACAGGTCGAGTACATACACATTATTCGCAAGCATCGGTTATTACAGGCCGTTTGTCGTCGTCAGACCCAAATTTACAAAATATTCCAGTGCGTACCCCTGAAGGGCGGCAGGTGCGTTGTGCGTTTATTGCGGCGCCAGGCTGTCTTTTGGTGTCGGCCGATTATTCTCAAATTGAATTGCGTGTCATGGCGCATGTGTCCGGCGATGCTGGGTTACAACAGGCTTTTGCAGCAGGTGAAGATATTCACCGTGCAACGGCATCAGAGGTGTTTGGTATTC
>DITR01000058.1 GCA_002422175.1 Alcaligenaceae bacterium UBA6179 | reverse complement strand
TGAATGTTTTTGCCGGTTGAAAGATCCATCACGGTATCGCCACCCCAACGAATAGACCATGTCATCTTTTCAACTTCTTCAGCAATGCTTGAGCTGAGTGCCGAGTTGCCAATGTTGGCGTTAATTTTGACCAAAAAGTTACGGCCAATGATCATGGGCTCAACTTCAGGGTGGTTAATATTCATGGGAATAATTGCACGACCACGGGCAATTTCGTCACGTACAAATTCTGCAGTGATTTTGCCTGGAATAGACGCCCCAAACGATTGCCCGGGGTGTTGACGCAACAAACGCTTCACCATCTTGTCGCCCTCAGGACAGCTATTGCGAAGGGCTTCAACATACTGTTCGAGACGCAAGTTTTCGCGAATTGCAACGAATTCCATTTCAGGTGTAATGATGCCTTGACGCGCATAATGCATTTGCGTGACATTTTTACCGGCTTTGGCGCGACGGGGTGGACGCTGCAAGTCGAAGCGCATGGCTGTTAATTCAGGGTCAGTTAAACGCTCACGACCATAATCGCTACTCGGGCCCGCAAGAGACTCTGTATCGTTTCGTTCATCAAGCCAAGCCTTGCGTAATGCAGGCAAGCCTTTACGAATATCAATATGTGCATCAGGGTCGGTGTAAGGCCCGCTGGTGTCATAAACCGTGATATCGGGGTTTTTTTCACCACCAAATGAGGTTGAGGTGTCACTTTGTTCAATAGCGCGAAACGGTACGCGAATATCGGGGCGTGAACCCACTTCATATACTTTGCGTGATTTGGGCAAGGGCTTAACCGCGGCTGAATCGACTTCAGCTGTCGCAGCTAAAAACTTAGGAATAGCATTCATAAAAAAAGCTCCAAAAAAAATATGGAGCCGATATGGGAAGTGTCTTTTTGACGAAGAGTAAGGCTATCAAATAGAGATCGCTCCCAGCATCGGCATTATCCGTACTGGTACGAAGGGTGTTTCTCAACCAGACAAATTTGTCTAGTACCCCCGCTGAACCATTAGTATAGGCTGACTTTATAAAATCAGGTTATTTTTTAAGGCGTGTTTTATGAATAAGGGCACATCACAATAGGNNCCTAAACATAATGAGTGGTGTGGGTCGACGCTGTCGCGTGTGGCAAAGAGGGCGCATGGCGGTGCTGTTTGCTTTGATGCCCTTGTTCTCTGGTTGTGGTGCGATTTGGGAATCGATGTATCCCTCGCAGGCTAGTGCACTTCCCCCCTATGCTTTTCATTTGGCGTCCACGACCGATAAGCCCGGTTTGTTGCCGTGGTCTAACGTGCAGGGGCAACATACGCTTTATTTACAGCGCGAGGCGTTGTTAACGCGTGTCGATATCAAAGGGGCGTCAGCCATGGCTGATGTGACGGGGCAATTTTTTGTGGCGATTCGTTTGTCAGACAGCGGTTCACGCAAGTTGGCTCGCGTGAGTGCCGATCACATTGGGCAATCATTAGCATTGGTAACGGGTGGGTATCTAATGGGCTCAGCCTTGATTGACGCGCCAATTGATAAAGGTCTATTTGCGATGGCGGTGACAAGTCGAAGCAGTGCATTTGCATTAGCCGATTTTTTATCACCCGATCGACCGGTGCAATGACAACCCTGTTATGAGCTATGACGTTTGGTGTGACTGAATGACTTCGACTAACTGAGTACGACCAAGTTGTCGCGGTGAATCAGTTCGACGTCTGATAAACCACCTAAAAGGGCCGTTATTTTTGATGAGGGTTGGCCCATAATCAAACGGGTTTCAGCTGCTGAATAATTAACTAAACCGCGGGCGCATTCTTTTCCCTCTGGGTCAAGACAAGATACTAAATCACCTGCTTCAAAATAGCCTTCAACCGCTTTAACGCCAATCGGCAAAAGGCTTTTGCCATCAACCGATAAGGCGCGAACCGCGCCAGCATCCAGCGTGAGACGACCCCTTAACCTTAAGTGGTCAGCCATCCATTGTTTACGAGCAGACCAGACAGGTTGACTGGCTTGTAATTCGCTGCCCATACATTCACCTTTGGCCAGACGTATCAGTACATTGTCTTCACGACCCGAAGCAATAACCGTGTGCGCACCACTTTTAGCAGCGCGCTGTGCCGCTAACACTTTGGTTAACATGCCGCCGGTACCAATACCACTGCCCGCACCGCCGGCCATGGCCACTAAGTTGGGGTTCATCGCTTGGTTGTGCGAAATAAATTGTGCATCGGGGTTTTGACGGGGGTCTGAGTCGTAAAGACCACGCTGGTCAGTCAAAATAATTAAGCAATCAGCTTCAATCAAGTTAGTGACCAAGGCCCCCAAAGTGTCGTTATCGCCCACCTTTATTTCATCGGTTGAAACCGTGTCGTTTTCATTAACGATAGGGACAACACCTAAACGCAGTAAGGTAAAGAGTGTTGACCTCGCGTTGAGGTAGCGTTTGCGATCGGCCAAGTCTTCGTGCGTGAGTAAAATTTGTGCAGTACGCAGGTTGTACTGAGAAAAAGCGGCTTCATAAGCATGCACTAAACCCATTTGACCAACTGCCGCGGCGGCTTGTAGCTTGTGCATTTCAGTGGGGCGTTGTACCCAACCTAACCGTGCCATACCTTCAGCAATGGCGCCGCTTGAAACCAAAATGACCTCACGCCCTTGTTGCTTGAGTGCAGAAATTTGAGTTGACCAGTGACGAACGGCGGTTAAGTCAAGGCCTTTGCCATCGTTGGTTACCAACGATGAGCCGACCTTGATAACGATACGATTTGCATCAGCGACAACTGAACGCATACCGGTAGTTAAATTCATGACTCAGTGGACCCACGCGTGACATCAAACCGACGGTCTTCTTCTACAAAAACACCCGCAGCCATGTCTTGCTCGCGTTGTTCAATTTCGCGGGCAGCATCTAGCGCGTCTTGAAGGTCCCATATGAGCTTTTGAGTGCCATCACCGGCTAAGGCTGAAATGCTGTAGACAGGCCCCTTCCAGCGACTGGCTTTCAGAAAGGCTTTTTCAGTTGCAGCGGGGTCGGTGACCATATCGAGTTTATTTAAAATTAACCAACGTGGTTTGTTAAATAAGTCTTCGTCATATTTTTTAAGTTCGCCCTCTAGTGCTTTCATTTCTTTTACGGCACGTGCGATGGTGTCTTCATCAGGGTCGAGTGATGACATATCAACTAAGTGCAACAAAATACGGGTGCGATTTAAGTGACGTAAAAACAAATGACCCAAACCTGCACCTTCAGACGCACCTTCGATGAGGCCGGGAATATCAGCCACCACAAAGCTACGTGACTCAGAAGTGCGCACTACACCTAAATTAGGGTGCAAAGTGGTGAAAGGGTAGTCAGCAATTTTTGGGCGCGCATTTGAAATGCGGCTAATCAGTGTCGATTTACCGGCATTGGGCATGCCGAGCAAACCCACGTCAGCCAAGACCCGCAACTCAAGTCTGAGTTTGCGTTGTTCGCCTTCTTTACCTGGCGTGAATTGTCTGGGTGCACGGTTGACGCTTGACTTGAAGTGAATATTACCCAAGCCTGCAGCGCCGCCAGCGGCGAGAACAACGGTTTGTTTGTTTTGGGTGAGGTCGAACAACTCTTCGTTGGTTTCAGCATCAAAAATAATGGTGCCAACGGGCATACGCAATACGATATCAGAGGCGCCCGCACCGTATTGGTCAGAGCCACGGCCATGTTCGCCATTGCGTGCCATGTGTTTGCGAGCGTAGCGATAGTCGATGAGGGTATTGATATTTCGATCGGCAATGGCTAGTACATTACCACCATGACCGCCGTCGCCGCCATCGGGCCCACCTTTAGGTATAAATTTTTCGCGCCTAAAACTTGACGCGCCATTCCCGCCTTTTCCGCCTATGACTTCAATGGTTGCTTCATCAACAAATTTCATGCGCTTTTCTCAAAAATAACAAAGGCCCTGCCGAGTAACGACAGGGCCTGCTGGGTACCTAGATCACGCTACGTTTACGCAGCGATAATTGATACGGTTGACTTGTTGAGCCGACCTTTCACAGCAAACTTTACATTGCCGTTAACCAATGCAAACAAGGTATGGTCTTTACCCATACCGACATTGACGCCAGGGTGGAACGTTGTGCCACGCTGACGAACAATGATTGAGCCTGCATGAACGAGTTCACCGCCGAAAGTTTTTACACCCAGTCGTTTCGATTCTGAATCACGACCGTTTCGCGTCGAGCCGCCGCCTTTTTTCTGTGCCATTTTCTAGTTTCCTAAAGCAATGTCGGCTTAAGCCGAAATCGCGTCAATACGAATTTCAGTGTAATTTTGACGGTGGCCTTGATGCTTTTGGTAGTGCTTGCGACGACGCATTTTAAAGATCTTGACCTTGTCATGGCGTCCTTGCGCAAGAACTGTTGCTTTAACCACAGCGCCTGTCAGGGTTGGAGCGCCAACTTGAAGTTGGTCACCTTCGCCTACTGAAAGCACGTGATCTAGCGTAATTTCTTGCCCAATGTCTGCCGGTATCTGTTCTATTTTAAGTTTTTCACCAATGGCAATTCGGTACTGCTTGCCACCAGTTTTTACGACCGCGTACATGGGATAACCTCATTATTTGTGGCGTGTAATATTTATAGATTTAAAACACTCTAAAACGACACGCCGGGTTGTTACAACACAATACAATGACTCATCAGTTACGATAAGTCGCTTCGCTACATTACATTCAATGCATTACGTTAAAATTAATGCCTAGGGCATCTACGTAACGACAGAACCCGTAAATATACCTGCTAAATGCTTGAAAGTCAAAAGAAAACACCTTGTCAAACCTAATTAAACTCCTTGAACCGATCGCTTCAGATATCAAAAAAGTTGATCTCGTGATTCGTCATCGGCTTAATTCTGAGGTGGTGCTCATTCGTACCATCGGTGATTACATCATTCATTCGGGGG